>NC_022600.1:3464846-3779832 GCF_000484535.1 Gloeobacter kilaueensis JS1
GAAAATTTGCTGTAGAAACCAGAGGTCGTAGTAATCTTTCATGCGGCTATTATCCAGGCCACGCCTTACAATTGTTTCAAACTTTTCTGCAACGACTGTTTCTGGAGGGTACATCTTCAATTTGGGACTGGTTAATCCCTGAAGCAGCGATGGATATTCCGCGACCTGCGGCGCGGGAGATACAGCGTCTCCTACTCCAATGTCGAACTGGATATGCAGCTTGGCCTGCTCAAGTTTCGCTTCTATTAAGAGTCGAACGCCCCCGTATTCCTGATCCTCTTTGATAAGTTCTGTTGTGATCGTAGCGGAATCAAAGACGAGTCCATCTGGTTCAAGGTCCATCTTGCAGAGTTCTTGAAAAATTCCAACCAATACCTCGGGGCTTGCATCCCCGTAGGCCAGCATGTCTGCATCTCGCGTGGGGCGGTAAGTGTCCTTTGCCCACAGTGAAACAAGCAGTCCGCCTTTAAGAACAAAGCGATCGACATGACTGGAGTTGCTGAGACGAAAAAGTACCCTTTCCAGCCCGTACCGCTCAAGCACGAGATTAAAGTCTTCTTTCCGCTCTTTAGCCAGGGCAAGCAAGCGCATTCGCACCGAGGCAGCCATGTTCTTCATCGCCACGTATCTTTTCGCCGGATTTAGAGTGTTTCGAGAATAGTTTCTAGATACGGAGCCATCACCTTTGCTACGCGACATATTTGCGCATATCGGCGAATTTCTACCGGCGATGCAAGGCGTTTTCTTAGGCAATCTCGGAGGGCTTCGATTGCCACGTCTATTCCCACTCTGTTGCGGAACTTGAAGCAATCCGCGACGGTTCTAGCAGCGCTGGTAATGCGTACCGGGACACCTTCAATGCGGTGCTCTTCTACTCCCTCCTGCAGGCAGATATCGGCCATGCGCACCACTTCAAGCTGGATTTCGGATGTCTTTGGTGGTTTCCCATCCTGTTTGATAGCAAACCACACTCGGGCAGGCTGCTGAGTTGTCAGACGATGGAAGCTCAGCGCTGACAGTAAACAGACTACCCCCTGTGGGGAGCGAAAGGCTGGTTCAACAAAACTGTGGAACTGCGATGGGGGAACAGAGATGTTCCTCCAGATTCCCTTGCCTACGGGCGCGATGGCATTTTGCTGTTGCAGTGTTTTGAGCAGCGTTTTGCGGCTCTTCTGTCCGCGCACCTGTGAAGAGCGTACAAGGGCGGTGTGTGAAATTCTCCTGCTCTCTGGCCCCTGCTGTCTGGCTTTTGCCATATTGATACTTCCAGCTCATCCCGTAGTTATAACAAAGTACGGAGTCAGTGGGAAGCACGAGTCCGTTGGATCTATAATCTACAGTGCTTCCAGCCATTGAGAGCTTGGTGCCTGGTAGAGAGGAAGCAGGCCAAGGTTCTTTGTCTCTTAAGTAGTGGGTATAGACCGGATAGGATCGGGCTGTTTGCCTCAAGAGTACTCATGTCAGGCGCAATCACAATCCAGGACAATCCCGACCAGGCTGAGCTAGACGCGTTGTACGGCCAGCTAAGAGCGTACAACGCCCCTTATATCGGCGAGGCCACCCCCGAACGGCTCGCTGTCGTCTTAAAGGACGATCAGGGGCAGCTAGCAGGCGGCGTACACGCCTCCACTGCCCTGGGTTGGCTGGATGTCTACCAACTCTGGGTGCGCGCCGATCTGCGCGGTCAGGGTTACGGCAAGGCGCTGATGCAAGCAGTCGAGCAGGCGGCCCGCGAACGCGGCTGCACCCAGGTGCTCCTTGATACCTTTAGCTTTCAGGCTCCCGGCTTTTACCAGAAGCTGGGCTATCAGATCGTCGCGGTGCTGGAGTACGGCGAGCACCACCGCTACTTGCTTAAAAAGAACCTGAACGCCGTCTAACTGGTGCCGCTGGCAGCGGGGGCAGCAAGCTGGGCCTCGCGATCGACGATCAAGATGCCATCGAGGTGATCGATCTCGTGCTGGAGGATGCGGGCGAGAAATCCTTCTGCGATAAACGTCACCGGTTCACCCTCGCGGTCAAAGGCGCTCAGCTCAATCCACTCGGGTCGGTTGAGATTGATGCGCCGCTCCGGCACACTCAGGCACCCCTCCTCGCAGGCGACGGTCTTGTCTGCAGATCGCAGGATAACCGGGTTGATCCAGATCTGCAGCGGCACCGTCTCGCGATCTGGATAGCGGGGGTTGGCGTTGCACTCGGCGGCCACCACCCGGATCGAGCGAAACACCTGGGGGCCAGAAAGGCCCACCCCGCTCGCCGAGCGCATCGTCTCGACAAAATCATCCAGAAAGGTTTGAAAGGCGGGTGTGCGGATCTGTTCGATGGGCACCGGCTGGGCGGCCAGGTGCAGGATCGGCTCTCCTACCTGGGCAATGGGCAGAATCACGCCTCTACCTCCTGCTTTTCGCGCATCAGCTGGGCGAACTGGGCAAACAGATAGTCAGCATCGTGGGGGCCGGGGCTTGCCTCCGGATGATACTGCACCGAGAAGACCGGCAGCGTCCGGTGGCGAAAGCCCTCGACGGTACGGTCGTTGAGGTTGACGTGGGTAATTTCGATGTCAGCCCCGGCGAGCGAATCGGCATCGACGGCAAAGCCGTGGTTCTGGCTTGTGATCTCGACGCGATCGTTGGCGCGGGCGGGCTGGTTGAGGCCGCGATGGCCAAACTTGAGCTTGTAAGTGCGTCCCCCCAGGGCCAGGGCCAGAATCTGGTGGCCGAGGCAGATACCGAACATCGGTTTTTGAGCAGCGAGCAGCTGCTGGACCGTCTCGATGCCGTAATGCACCGCCGCCGGGTCGCCGGGCCCGTTAGAAAGAAAGATACCGTCGGGTTGGTACGCCAGGATCGCATCGGCGCTGGCGGTGGCGGGGACGACGGTAACTTCGCAGCCGTAGCTTGTGAGGCGGCGCAGGATATTGTGCTTGATGCCAAAGTCGATGGCGACGACCCGCAGGGGCCGTTCGATTGTCGGCGCGTCCGTCGCCAGCCAGCCGGAGCCGGAGGGATCCTCCCAGGTGTAGGGAGCCGCAGCTGTCACCTCAGGAACCAGATCCAGCCCCTGCATCGCCGGTTGCTCCCGCAGGCGGGCCAGCAGTTGCTCGCTCGTCAGCTCAGTCGAGATTGCCCCGTTCATCGCTCCCTGGCTGCGCAGGCGGCGGGTGAGCGCACGGGTGTCGATACCGGCGATGCCGACGATGCCGTGCTGGGCAAGCCATTCACTCAAGCTCTGGGTGGCGCGCCAGGAACTGGGCCGCCTGGCGACGTTGTGAGCGATCACCCCCTGCACCTGGGGACGGCTCGATTCGATATCTTCCGGATTAATCCCGGTGTTGCCCAGTTCTGGATAGGTAAAGGTGACGATCTGACCGCAGTAGCTCGGGTCTGTGATCACTTCTTGATAACCGGTCATGCCGGTGTTGAAGACCACCTCGCCGGTGGTGGTGCCGGTGGCACCGAAGGACCAGCCGTCGAAGGCCGTTCCATCCGCGAGTACCAGCCGCGCCCCTATGCGCGAAGCTTCCATCTACCGCCCCCTTGCACTGTCTCTAAGCTAGCAGATGGGCTTTTAACCTTCCGCTGGGGCCGCCGCTCCCACCTCGACCAGTTGATCGAGCCTGAGCCAGATAGGAGGAGTGGGCACTGCGCCGAACTTGATGAAGGCGTAGTCGCCGCGCAGATCGAGCACTTCGCCGTCGGTCTCAAACAAGTACGGCGGCCAGAGCGGATCGCTTGCCAGAGCTTCTATGCTGTTGTCGAGTTTTTCGCGCACGGCGCGCACGAGTACGCCCTTTTTGATCGGCATCGCAGTCCTTCCACTTCCACTGAATCTCCAAAGTAACCGCATTTTGCCAACTGTGAGCTAGAGGCGGCTCTCGGGCAGGGCGAGCGATTGGAGACGTTCGCGCAGGCTCTGGGCGGGAGTAAAAATAACGTTCCAGGCCGCTGGAACGGCAACCGGCTTGCCGGTGCGCGGATGGATGTTCGTGCGGGCTGCCCGCCGCCGCACCTGAAAACTGCCGAAGCCGGAGAGCTTGACAGCGCGGCCCCGACCCAATGCTTCGCTCATCACCTCGATCGCCGCCTCGATCGCCGCTGCGGCGGTCTTCTGGGTCAGGCCATCGACGCGCTGCGCCATCTGCTGAAGGAGCTGCTGGCGATTGAGGGGTTCTGGGTGATTCATAAGAATAATACCGACGGAAACAAAAAAGTGGCCAGGTTATGAGACCGGACCACTTATTTTTAGCTTGGGTGGGGAGGCGCATGGACCCAATGCACTGCATAGTGCTGGATCTCCTGGCGCGGTTCTGTGTTGCAGACTACAGCTACGCTAGGCTGAGGGGAGAAAAAGCGACAGCACGGGGGGGAGAGCTGGCTTATTCCTGTATCGAACAGTTTCAACAGTGGAACGGCGTTTCCATCTACAGCCAGATCGCTGGTCGCGGTCTACCGGTTTACCTGTTGCATAGCCTGGGGGGCACTGCCCGGCACTGGCAGTTTACGATGCCCGCCCTGGCTGCCGCCAATTGTCGCGTCACGGCCATCGATCTACCCGGTCATGGCCGCTCGGGACTGAGCGAAGGGAGTCTCACTCCCCGCCGGATGGGCGCGGATCTGGCCCGATCGCTCTCCTCCCCAGCTGTCCTGGTCGGCAACAGCCTGGGCGGCTGGGTGGCGCTGCAGGCGTACCTGCACCGCCCGGATCGAGTCCTGGGGATCTGTCTGGTGGCGAGCGCCGGGCTGGCGGGAATGCCCGTTCGCCCGCCGAAGCTCAGACTTGCCCCTGGCGCGTCGAACCTGCTGGAGATGCTGCTCGCCTCGGTCTTTCACCATCCGGAGCGCATCGACCCGCTCGTGCAGCAGAGTGTGCTGGGTGGGATCGCCGCTCCGGCTCTGCTGCGCCTTGCCCCCGAGGGAACGCTCAGCCCCGCCGATCTAAGGCGCGTCCGCTGTCCGGTCCTGATTCTCTGGGGTGAGAACGATCAGATCCTGCCGGTGCATTGGGCCGAGTCCTTCGCTCGCCATCTGGGCGCTTACAAAAAAACGATTTTGCCAGACTGCGGTCACCTGCCCCAGATCGAGTGTGCGGAGCGCTTCAACCGCGAGCTGATTGCCTTCACCGGGGTCTTTCAGAGTGCTACTCTAAACCCGGCATCGCAATAAGCTTCTATGCGCATCGGCAACGGCTACGACTTTCACCGCCTGGTCGAGGGACGGCAGCTCGTCCTGGGGGGCATCGAGATTCCCTATCACCTGGGTCTGTTGGGCCACAGCGACGCGGACCTGCTCACCCACGCGATCACCGACGCCCTGCTGGGTGCCGCCTGCCTCGGCGATATCGGCCAGCACTTTCCGCCCGGCGAGCCGCGCTGGAAGAACGTCTCCAGCCTGCTGTTGCTCTCAAAGGTGCTGGAGTTGGTGCGCGAGAAGCACTACCGGCCCGTCAACGTCGATGCGGTGGTGGTGGCGGAGCGGCCCAAACTTGCTCCCCACATCCCGGCGATGCGTACCAGTCTCAGCAGCGCCCTGGATCTGCCCCTCGACCGGGTGAGTGTCAAGGCGACCACCAGCGAGGGCCTCGGCCCCATCGGCGAAGGGCTGGCGATGGCCTGCTACGCGGTCGTGCTGCTGGAAGAAGAGGCTAAGTGAGCCGTCGGCCCTTCCTTCACGATGAGATTGGCTTATCAGTATCGACTGCGCCCCACTGGGGCGCGCAGATTGAGGGTCAGGGGTAGGTCACATTTTCTATAGTGGGTAGAAGGTAGTTCATCCTGACAGGTAAGGCGATGCAAGTTGCTTTTTCCCTCCCACGTTTTACAGTTCTGGTTTTTGGACTGATGATTCTGGCCGGTTGTGCGCCCAATACCGAGAGCCGCACCTCAGCAGAGCGCTCGCTCGAATACGCCAACAAGTCCGTCGAGGAAGCGGGCCGGGCCGTCAGTGCCCAGACCCGCGAGGCGACCGATACCGTCAACCGCAAGCTGGACGATGCCAAAGTCAGCGCCGGCGATGCGGGACTCACCGCCAAGGTCAAGAGCATCCTTGCTGCCGACCCGCTCGTACACGACTTCTCGATCGATGTGCAGAGCAACCGGGGCATCGTCACCCTGAGGGGCGAGGTCAAAAGCGACGCCCTGCGCCGCCGCATCCTCGAAGACGCCCAGTCCGTTGATGGCGTGATGCAGGTGAACGATCAGCTGACGGTAAAAAGTTAAGTCCAGAAGCATGTAGCGCTTCTGGCGCGCAGGTGTTTTAATCTCCAGCAGATTTAGCTACTGACAAAACCATGGGCAAGGGTTTGCTTCCCGCTTTGCTGCTTGCTGCCACCGTTACCCTCGCCCTCCCTGCTCCCGCTGTGCTGGCCCAGGGGGGTGTCCTGGAGAATTTGCTGCAAGCTTTTACCCTCTCCAGCCTCTCCGATCGCCAGGAAGTCCAGCTCGGCAGTGAGATCAACCGCCAACTGGTCCGCTCCGGCCAGATCCGGCTGGTTCCTGCCAGTGCGGCTCTCAGGCGGGTGCAGGATGTCGCTGCGGTAGTTGCCCAGGCGAGTGATCGGCCCAACATTCCTTACACTGTCCAGGTCGTCGCCGACAAGTCGATCAACGCCTTTGCAACGATGGGCGGCTACGTCTACGTCACCACGGGGCTACTGCGGGCAGTAGATAACGACGCACAACTGGCCGGGGTGCTGGCCCACGAAATGGGCCACATCGCCGCCAAGCACGCCCTGCGCCAGATGAAGGACGCAGCAATCACCCAGGCCGGTGAGGCGGCCCTGGGCCTTGAGCACAGCGCCCTGGTCAACATCGGCGCAAAGCTCTTTTTTTTGCGCTACAGCCGCGCCGACGAGTACGAGGCTGACCGGCGGGGACTCTTCACCCTGGCGCGTACCCCTTATCCGCCGCGCTCGCTGCCGGATTTTTTGCGCAAACTGGAGAATCTGCCCTCCAATCCCGAATTTCTCTCCTCGCACCCAAGTCCGCCGAACCGGGTAAAAAAGCTGGAGCAATTGATCGCCCAGTACCACCTCGATCGCAACAACGGAGGCCGCCTGTGACCACCGTGGCCAACCGCCCCCTGGGCACGTTTCTCATCGCCCTCCACAAACTGATCTGGGGCGTTGTGCTCGTTTTTTTGGCTCTCGGCGTCGAGGTTTTGCGCTTCAAGGGCATCAACCAACCGATCCAGTTCGTGCTCTCGGAACTGGGGATCTCCGCCCGCAGCCACATCTGGACGCTCCTGGTCGGGCTGTTGCCTTCGGTCGATGGGACCCAGCTCAAGCGGGTGGGCGTCTTTTTGTTCGTCTATTCGGCGGTGACGCTCATAGAAGGCTGGGGGGTCTGGGAGGGCAAGCGCTGGGTCGAGATTTTCCTGGTGCTGGAGACGGCTGCGCTTTTGCCCGTTGAGCTTGTCGAACTGGTTAAAAAGTTTTCGTTCGGTAAGGTGGCGCTGTTACTCATCAACCTCTTCGTCGTCGTCTATCTTGGCTGGTCCCTCTGGCGCAAGTGGCAGCAAGAAAAGAAAAAAGACCGCCCGGCCCAGTGAATAAAAATCGCCATCTGAGCGCCACAGAGCCGTGCTAGCGTGATTTACAGTCCCCCTCAGTGCAGGAGGTGAGCGATGAAGAGTTATCTACAGGCTGGTCTTTCTTTGCTGTTTGCGGCGATGCTTTCAGGGCCGTCTGCCCTGGCGCAGACAGCGACCAGTTCAACGCCAAATGTTGTACCGGCGGGTACGACCTTTGAGGCCAAATTGCAGCAAGAAATCTCCACCGCCAACAACCACGACCAGGAGCGCTTTACGCTGCGGGAGAAAAATCCGCTCTTCGGGGGCAACCCGATTCTCAAAGATTCTCAGATCGAAGGGCACCTCGAAGGGGTGGTCAAGGCGGCAAAGGGCACCAGGGCCCAGCTGCATCTGGTCTTCGACGATATCGTGCTCACCAACGGTACCCGGTTGCCCCTCGACGCTTCGCTGGTCGATTCAAAGCTGGAGACCAAGACCAAAGGCACCTTTTTGCGCAACGCCGGGATCATCATCGGCGGTGCAGTGGCCGGTCATTACCTGGGCAAGGCTGCCCACGTTCCTCTAGGCGGTACGGGCGGCGCAGCGGCAGCGACGGCGGTCGTGCTCAACAGTCCCGGCGGCGAGGTGGTGATCAAGCGAGGAACTGTTCTCAAGCTCAAGCTCAATAGTCCCCTCGAAGCTGGGGCAGCCGCCCGGTAGGCAACGGCGAGATTGATATAATCCGAAAACCGATGCCCGAGCAAGACAGAGATGATCGACCGCGAACAGGTCAAAAAAGTCGCCGCCCTCGCCCGCCTCGAAATCAGCGAGCAGGAACAGGAGCTATTTACCCGACAGCTCTCATCGATCCTCGATTATGTGGCAGAACTACAGCAGGTCGATACCGAAGGCGTTGCGCCCACGACCCGCGCCATCGAGGTCAACAATGTCGTGCGGCCCGACCAGCTTGAACCCTGCGTCGAGCGCGAGCGCATTCTCGCGAACGCTCCCGAGCGCGAGGACGACTTTTTCCGCGTGCCCAGAATTATCGAGTAACGCGCTGGGAGTACTGGCCGGTTCGATGTTGGCGATCTTGCCCATCGCCAGCAGGGCGAGCAGGGCCGCGCCGAATAAAAAGCGATAAAGGATAAAGACGAGGGTCGATCGGGTCTGCAAGAACTTGAGCAGCCAGGCAATCGCCAGGTAGCTGAAGATCGTCGAGGAGATAAAGCCCACGATCACCGGCAGCGCTCCGCCGCTTCCGAGGCCGTCCTCGAACAGTTTCTTCAGTTCCAATAGACCGCTCAAAAAAATCGCCGGGATGGCGAGCAAAAAAGAAAAGCGAGCCCCCTCGGCGCGCTGAAAACCCAGCAACAGAGCGGCGGTGAGGGTGGAACCGGAGCGGGAGACGCCGGGGACGAGGGCCAGGGTCTGGGCGGTGCCGATAATCAGCCCATCCAGGATGCGGATGCCGGTGATCGTTCGCTTGCGGCTACCGACGACTTCTGCCAGCCAGAGCAGGGCCGCCATCACGATCGAGGCGACGGCAATCACGCTCAGCGCCCGCAACGGCGAATCGGGCGCTTCGAGGGTCTTTTTAAGGATCAGGCCCACAATTACGATCGGGATGGTGCCGAGGACAATGCTCCAGAAAAGCCGCACGTCCCGCGAGCGCGTATCGCCGGAGCGAAAGGCTTTCACCGTTCCGGTGACAATTTCTGTCAGATCTTTGCGGAAGTAGGTGAGCACTGCCAGCAGGCTGCCCAGCTGGATCACCGCCGAGTAGGCGGAGCCTGGATCGCCCCAGCCCAATAGCGCCGGTACCACCCGCAGATGGGCCGTGCTGCTGATGGGCAGGTACTCGGTGATCCCCTGCACAAAACCCAGCACAATCGCCTCAATGATACTGATCTGCTGCATATGGTTGCCCCACAACCGGCTCTACCCGGTAAGTCTTGCATCAGGTTAGCAGGGGCAGGTAACGGAATTGGTATCTTCAGGAGCCGGCAAAAAAAGTGGCGGGCGGCCAAAATCCTCAGGCCGCCCGCCATTGAGCCGATTCGGGCCAGAGATCTTCAGTGCGGCAGGGAACGGATCGCTACTCAAGGTAGACAGCAAGTTGCAAAGTGAAATCTTAGGATGCAAGCAGTAAGGCAACCAGGCGGCAGTATCCTGTGCGCGGGAGGTAAACAGACGCGGAAATGACAAATTTTTGTATGAGTAAATCTTTTATGCGACCCACAGCCGAACTGCGCAACAGGTACGTGGGGCTGCTCTGGGCAGGCACGATCGTTGCCGCCTGGTGCCTGAGTGCCGTGTCCCTGTTCTGGCTACCGGTGCATAAGCTGCCCATTCCCGCGATCGCCGGTGCAGTTTTGCTTAGAACCTTCTTGCACACGGGCCTGTTTATCACCGCCCACGATGCGATGCACAGAAGCGTCTGTACAACAAACCATCGTCTCAACGACCTGGTAGGCCGGTTGGCGGTTGCCCTGTACGCCTTTTTGCCCTACCGGGAACTGCTCGTCAAACACCAGCAACACCACCGCGCCCCGGCCACCGCCTCAGACCCGGATTACCACGACGGTAGACATACTGGCTTTGGGCAGTGGTATCTCAACTTTATGCAGGAGTACATGGCGGGCGAGCACGCCGTCCGGCAGCTTGTGGCTCTGGCTCTCCTGTGCGTCGGCTGCCTCTGGCTTCTGGCGGTACCGGCAATCAACCTGCTGCTGTTCTGGCTTTTGCCCCTGGTGCTCAGCTCGGTGCAGCTGTTTTATTTCGGCACCTACCTGCCCCACCGCCGTCCCCACGGCGGTTACCACAACCGTCACCGCGCCACCAGCAACCGCCTCTGTACGTTCTGGTCGTTCATCAGTTGCTACCACTTTGGCTACCACTGGGAGCACCACGAGTACCCCCAGGTGCCCTGGTACCACCTGCCGTCGCTGTTGGGTGCGGCACCCCGTCAGCAGTCAGCAGCCCGCTCGTAGTGCGGTTCGCCCGGTCAGTCCAGTTGGACGACGAGCCGGCGGTTTGTGACGATCTGCTCGAAGAGGGGGGTGCTCAGGGCTTCGTCTACCGTCCAGACGCCGGGCTTATTTACCTTGCCGTTCAGCATCAGTTCGGCCAGGCTGCCGGTGCCGATGCCGCAGACGACCGTCGTGTTGTGGTGGGAGAGGACGGCGGTGCGTAGGCTGCTCTGGCCATCCTTGATGCCACTCACCTGGGCGCGGATGCGCACGCCGACGCCGCTAAAAGCATCGGTGACGGCAGTCATCGCGTGGCTCACCTGGGAAAGAAATTCGACGACATCCGGGTTGGCGAACCAGTTTTTTGGAAAGCGCTCGGCGGCAAGGGCGGTGAGGTGGTTGTACAGGTCGGGCTCGACCCCGAACTTGGTAATCACCGAGCGCACCGAAAAGGTCTGGGCCAGGGTGTAGCTTTCGGGCATATCGAACCAGTAGACGTGGGCCGGTGTCTGGCCAAAGTAGACGGTCTCGCGCCCGCTGTAGGGTTCGACCTCCTGCCAGCGGCCATCGAGCCAGACTTTGAATGGATGCTGCAGCGCAAGAAAGGTCGTGCGCAGGACCGTCACCCCCGCTCCGCCGGAACCCTGCACGACGTAGCTCAGATGAATTGTCTCGGGCTGGTCGAGCTGTTCGGCAGCCTGGCGCACCATGCTGTTGGAGAGGCCCGGAAAGATGCCCGAGTTGACGATCGCTGTCACCCCGGCCTCCTGCGCCCGCTGCCTGAGGGCGAGCGCCCCGATGGTAAAGGCGCGGTTGTCGCTCACATCCAGATAGTTGACGCCCAGAGCGATGCAGCGCTCAAGAACAGAGGCATCTCGAAACTGAAAGGGACCGGCGCAGTGGATGACCAACTGGCTCTGGGCAATTGCCGTTTCAAGGGCCGCCCGGTCCTGCAGATCCAGCTGTTGAAAGCGGACCCGTGGTCCGAGGCGGCGGGCAAAGGCCGCCCCGGTTTTTTCGGAGCGGCCCGTGATCACCACCTCCGCCTGCGTGTAGGCGACGAGATCGGCGGCGACGCTGCTGCCGATTCGTCCCTGGCCTCCAAGAATGAGTACGTGTTCAGTCACCATCAAAAGCAGCTATATTCTTTCTTGATTAAACTTCGGCTTTTGACAATCTTCATCCACTCAGAGGTTGATCCCTGGCAGGTCGCTCTTCAATTGGGTAGGAGAAATAGCAGGGGATAGTATTCCGCAAAAGAGGCTCCAGAAGGATTTGCTCTTTTTGAAACTCCGTTTCTCGATTGCCTGAAGTCTCCCACCTGGGCGAGGCCAACCGCCGTGGGAAGAGAAGCGCTCCAGATATTTGCTGGACTTTTACGGATCAAACTGATAGATTGAGAACGGTTTGTCCCTGGAGGAATGCATGGCCGGCAACGAGAACGAGACGGGACTGGAGACCGAGCGGCGATCGCCGCTTCGGCCCTGGGTCGGCGCACCGCCCTGGATGAAGGAAGCACCCGAGCCCCTCAACCCCGACCCGGCAGACAACAAACCCGCCGGGGAGCAGCCTCCTGCCTTGCGTTCGGCCTCCCAGCCCTTCGGCGACGGTGAGACTGACACTGCACCGCCGCCTTTGCGGCCTGCTCCGGTTCCGCTCGAAGACGCAGACGACGCGCCACCCTTCAAGTCAGCTTCTGCCCCCTTTGGCGACAGCGATGAGCCCCAAACCCCCGACCTGCGCTCCGCCCCCCAGCCCTTCGACGACCAGGACGACGCGCCAGATTTCAAGCCCGCCGAGCAGCCATTCGGTGCAGCGGGCTTTATGGGCAGCGACATCGAGCAAGACCAGCAAGAAGCGTTCGCTAACTATTCCGGCTTCGACGGCTGGGATGGAGTGGGCGACGAGAACGGCTCCTATTCCGAAATGAGTGCCTTCGGTGCGGGCGATCCCCAGTTTCAAGATCCAGACGGCGAAGGTGAGCAGTCCGGCTTTGGCCCTGATTTTGAGCAAGATGGTCAGGCATTCTCCGATGCCTATTCAGACGAAAACTTTGGCGGCGATTACCAGGTCGCAGACAACCCGGACGACCAGGACCAGGACGATCAGGCTTTCGCGGACGGCTACGACAGCGGCTTTGGCGGCGATTATTCGGACAGCTATAACCAGGAGGGGGGCGCAGAGCAGTTCATCGCTGCCAGCGACGATTGTGACCAGGGTACGACGGACGATGGCGGCTACGGCTACGAGGGTGAGCTGGAAGATTATTCCGGTGACGCCGCTTAGGGCCGCTCCAGCTACCGGTGCAGCAGATTCAAGATGGCGATCGTGCCCGTAAAGATGAGCAGCACGCCGCTTGCCTGGTTGATCAGCCCCGACCAGCGCCTGAGCGAGAGCAACGCCTTGAGGGCACCAGTAAAGGCTCCGGCAAGAACGAGCGGCGTGGCGTGGCCCAGCGAGTAAGCAAAGAGCAAGCCGACGCCCACCAGCGGATTGCCGGTGGTCGAGACCCAACCGAGCAGGCTCAGCAGCACAGGCGTCGAACAGGGAGAGGCGACCAGGCCGAAGGTGAGCCCTGTGAGCAGGGACTTGAGCCACTGGGGAGTGTCCTTGTCGAAGTCGAAGCCCCCCCACTGCGGCAGGCGGATCGGGATGAGGCCCAGCAGGTTCAGCCCCATCAAGATCGCCAGTGCGCCCATGGCGATGAACCAGCCGGTGCCGACCTGGCCGTAGATCACCCCCGGCAGCGTCGCCACCAGGCCCAGGCTGGTCATCGTGACGGCCAGCCCCAGGGCAAACCAGGCCGACTGGATGAGCGATTCGCTGCGCGAGCGCGACTGGTAGCCGCCGATGTAGCCGATCGTCACCGGCAACATCGAAAGAATACAGGGTGTAAAGCTGGTGGCAAGGCCGATTGCGTACAGCAGCAAAAAGCTCAAAGGCGAGATCTGGCCCAGCTGGGCCTTTGCCAGTTGCTCGGCCCCCTGCTGCAACTGATAGAACCACAACTGCAAAGACTCGCTCAACGCTCCCTCGCTACGAGTGATCGGTAGGTTGCACGGCGCGTTTGGGCGGCGTGAAGGTGGAGGTGCGGCCAGGAGCCGCTGTCAGGCCGGGCAGTTGCCGTTCTCCCGCCACCAGAGCGCTCAGGTTGTCCGCTAAGACGGTCGAGGGCTGCAGACCGACCACCGACCCGAGGGGCCGCCCCCGGTCGTCTAAAAATGCGTAGTGGGGTATGCCGTAGACTTTGTACTGCTGCAGTTCGGGTAGCCAGCGGGGATTATCGACGTTGAGCATCACAAAGTTGGCCCGGCTGCCATAGCGCTCTTTGAGCTGAGCAATTACCGGGGCCATCGTCTGACAGCTGCTGCACCAATCGGCGTAGAACTCGACAAAGGTCGGCCTGCCGCTGGTGAGCGCCTGCTCGAGGGGCACCGCCGTCGTCGCCATCTGGGCCAGCGAGGGCGACTGGCTGCGCGAGGCAAAAAAGACGAGCACCGCGATCAGCACCGTCGCTACAGCGACAATGCCGTTGCGTATCCAGATGCCCATCCTGCTCCCAGAAGCCGTATCCATCGGCGCGCTCCTGCCTCTCCTCTTCCAGGTTACAGGATTGGCCACCTCCTTCGCTGGCCTTGAATTATGGACAAATGTCCGCTATAATAAGGACGTCGCCGCTCAAGAGGTGACCGCTACCGGCCCCAGATGCGGAGTGCGACCAGGTATTTTCTGATTTTTTGCGATTTGCGGTGCAGGCGATCTTGTAAAGCCCCGGTAGATTGTCTGCATTCGTTGCTTTCGACCGGCAGTTTCCCAGGCGGAGGAGCAGGAGATGTTGATGCGCATAATGGAACTGGCCATTGCCGCAGACGGTGGAAACTTCCCTTTGAATGAAAGCCTCGATTCTCCTATCGGTCGGCTGTTCGGCGAGCGCTACCGCATCAGCCGCTTCGTCGCCGGTGGCGGCATGGGTAGAGTCTTTCAGGCGATCGATACGCGCCTTGCCGGCAAGATCGTGGCGATCAAGTTGCTCTCGCTGCAGCTACTGAGCAACCCGCAACTGGCGACCCGCCTGCGGCAGTGGTTCGAGCAAGAAGCACAACTCAGCGCCATCCTGGGCAAGCACTCGCGGATTATCCAGGTCACAGATTACGGCGTGGATGCAGGCCAGCCGTACCTGGTCATGGAGTACCTCGAAGGCCGCAGCCTCAAGCAACTCATCGAGAGCGAGGGCGTGCTCGCCCTTGAGCGGGTCTTAAATCTGGCCGTTCAGATGTGTGAAGGTCTGCAGTTTGCCCATTCTCTGCAGACGCGGGTGGGCGGACGCCAGCTCAGTGGCGTCATCCACCGCGACATCAAGCCCAGCAACATCTTTGTCATCGACGAGGGCCGCCTCGGTGAGACGGTCAAGATACTCGATTTTGGCGTCGCCAAGGTAGTAGGCGACGTGCAGGAGACGCTGCACACCCAGTCGGGCTTTGTCGGCACCCCCCAGTACGCTTCTCCCGAGTTGTTGCGCGGCGAAGCGCTCGACTGCCGCTCCGACATCTACTCGCTCGGGGTCATCCTCTACCAGATGCTGACCGCCCGGCTGCCCTTTTCGCCCCAGACCAATTCCTTCGGTGGCTGGTACCACGCCCACAACCACCTGCCGCCCATCGACCTGGGCGCTTTCAGCCCGGAGGTGCCCGAAGCCTTTGCCCGGACGGTGATGGCCTGCCTGGCCAAAGAGCGCGACGAGCGGCCTGCGACCATGGCCGAGGTGAGCGACCGATTGCAGGCGGCGATGACCACTCCGACCCTTTTTGCACCCACTTCCCCGGCAGAAGACTGGCGGCAGGTGATCCTCTCCGAACAGCCGATCGCCCTGCCTGCCACGGTTCCGTCTGAGCCGGACACCCCCAAAAAGCCCACCGCCGGGCGCAGGCACCTGGCTTGGCGGATGATCCTCCTGGCTGCCCTCGCGGCTCTGGTGGTGCTATTACTGCAAGCTGCGCTCTCCCACCGCCCGATCGGTCTCTTCCAGAGCGTTCACCATCAGGGCGATGCCTGCTGGGCGCGGGCGATCGTTTCGAGCATTCCCCGCGCCTTGCTGAGGGTTTCCTCGTACTCGACGAGTGGAACAGAATCGGCTACCAGCCCCGCCCCGGCCTGAATCGTCGCCTGATTATTGGCAACTACCAGAGTCCGAATCGTGATGGCCGTATTGAGCTGGCCGTCGAAGCTGTAGTAGCCGTAGGCTCCGGCGTAAGGACCGCGCCAGAAAGGTTCCAGCTCGTAGATAATCTCCATCGCCCGGATTTTGGGCGCGCCGCTCACGGTCCCGGCAGGAAAAGTCGCCTTTAACAACTCCCAGGCCCGCGCCCCCTCCCGCAGTTCGCCCGTCACATTCGAGACGATGTGCATGACGTGGGAGTAGCGCTCGATCGTGAGCAGTTCATCGACCTGCACCGTTCCCGGCTTGCAGACGCGCCCGAGGTCGTTGCGGCCCAGATCGACCAGCATGACGTGCTCGGCCACCTCCTTTGGATCGGCGAGCAGGTCTTTTTCGAGCCACTGGTCCTCTTCGTCGTCGAGGCCCCGGCGGCGGGTACCGGCGATCGGCCTGAGGGTGGCAAGGGCTCGCCCCTCGCGCCGGTCGAGGCGGACCATCACCTCGGGGCTGGAGCCGACGATCTGAAAGTCGCCGAAGTTGTAGTAGGCCATGTAGGGCGAAGGGTTGATCACCCGCAAGGTGCGATAAAGGTCGAAGCTCTCGCCCCGGTAGGCTGTGGCGAAGCGCTGGGCCAGCACGACCTGAAAGATGTCACCGGCGCGGATGTACTCGCGGGCGCGCTCGACGGCGCTGCAGAACTCCTCGCGGCTGAAGTTGCTCGTAGGGCTTACCGGGGCCGCCGTCCATTCGAGGCTGAGGGGCCGGGCCTTCGCCGACGGTCTGGACAGGCGCTCCACCAGCGCGTCCACCCGTTCGCTCGCCTCCTGGTAGGCACTTTGCGCGTCCTGTTCGCGCAGGTCGGCGTAGGCCACCACCCAGATCTTGCGCTTGATCTGATCGAATATAAGAAGCGAATCGATCTGCATCCAGAAGCCGTCCGGCAGAGCGGCGGGCTCAGCGTGGACCGGCACCGAGGGTTCGATCCAGCGGATCAGTTCGTACCCCCAGTAGCCAAAGAGCCCCCCGATCCCGGCGGGCAACTCCGGCAGGTGAACCGGGTGATAAGGCTCCAAACAGCGATCGAGGACCACAAACGGATCGCCCCGGTGCAAAATTTTGTGCCCGTCGCGAAACACCTGCTCGCAGGTGTCGCCGCGCGCCGAGAGCGTCCAGAGGGGTTCACAGCCTAAAAAGCTATAACGGCCCAACCGCTCGCCGCCTTCTACCGATTCGAGCAAAAAGCTCTGCTGCGCCTCCGCACAGACTCTGTACCAGGCGGAGACAGGCGTCTCGAGATCGGCGAGGATCTCGCGGTAGACAGGAATAAAGTTTCCTTCGGCTGTTAGCTGGGCAAAGCGCTCAAAATCCGGTGCGACCATTGCTCCCCTCCCCGGTCTCCCGATAGTAGCGCAGCCCCGTGGCACAATCGAACTATGGCCAAGTATGTTCTTACCGGCACCTACTGCCCGGACGTGCTCGAAAAGCGTGCTCCTTACCGTGAGGCGCACCTGGGCCGCCTCGCTGGGCTGAAGGCGGCGGGCAAGGTGATCACGATCGGCCCCACCCGCGACCTGACCCGCGTCTTTGGCGTCTACGAGACCGATTCGGAGGCAGAGGCGCGCGAACTCATCGAGTCCGACCCCTACTGGCAGCACCAGATCTGGACGAGCTACGAGCTATTCGAGTGGATTCAGGCTTTTTGAAGCTTGCTCGTAACCACAAAAAACCCGCCTCCAGGAGGCGGGTGGGTGGGTCTAGATTTTGAACAAACTAGTAGCGCAGCGAAAGGGGCGCTTCGAGACGGAGATCAATTGGGCTGTTGTCATCGACGACAACCACCTGGGGAGCGGTGACGTTGCCGATTGCCGCACCGCCTACGCCGCCTGCGATCGCACCGAGGCCCGGATTACCGAGTGCCCAGCCGAGCAACGCACCGCCCGCCGCACCGATAGCCGCGTCACCGGCAATCTTGCCGCCACCCTGGTAGCGCGGATCCTTGACGTCCTTAAGGGTCTTGGAGGAGGCGCGCAGGGTGTAGAAGCGGCCATTGATGTTGGCCGAATCGGCAAAGAAGCGCAGACCGCCCTTGGCCGGACGGAAGGTGCCGCGCACTTCGCTACCTGCTGGTAGAGCGACGTTGCCGTTGCCGTCGTAGACGTCTTCGGCGACGATCAGCGAGTAGGGGTAGCTCTTATCGGTGTTGAGGTACAGCGTGCCCTGATCGGTAGTCGGTGCTACCGAAATGGTGGTACCAGGGGCCAGCCTTGCCACACCCAGGTTGAACTGGCGGCTGTTGTTGTTGCCGCGATTGTATTCGTAGTCTGAATACTGTTGCGCCTGCACGGGCAAGAAAGCGCCGGTGGCACTCACCAGACCCACGACCGCGAGGGATAACAGTGACCGATTCATACTCTTCCTCCCAAAATTTGGTGGATGGGAATGCTCACGAAACCAGCCTTCTTTTAGTCCTAGACTAGCCTGGGACAGGCATTGGGGGATCCCCCCAACGGTCGAAGTTAGCTGGTCTGTACATCCTTATCCTAGTCGAGCTGCCCACCCGTCCATAGGCTGATCGTTGCAATCTTCGCTGCGCTTAACAGTACTTACCGGGGCAGGGGATCGCGCTCCGGCGCTGTGCCGTTGTTCTCGGGGGCGGGCAGATTAAAGACGCGCCGGAACACCTTTTCGACCTTGTAACCGGAGTCGATCGTCTCAAGCGGATCTTTGCGCAGGCGATGGCGCAGACACAGCACGATGATTCGCTCGATGTCCTGGGCAGTGACACTGGCGCGTCCCTCGAAGGCAGCGAGGGCGCGGGCGGCGTTGTTGGCGACGATATCGCCCCGCAGGCCGTCTACGTTTAACTCCGAGCAGACTTCAGAAATCTGCAGGCGCAGCGGGTAGGGCACTTCGGTTTTTTTGAGCAGTTGCTGGGCTTTGAGGATACGCCGGGACAATTCCTGTTGGGCTTTGCGGTGGGCGAGGGCAAAGCGCTGGGGGTTGCTGTCGAACTCGCTGCGCTGCTGGACAATCTGCACCCGCAGCTGGGGATCTCTGACAGTCCGCACCTCGGCGTGCATCGCAAAGCGATCGAGCAGCTGGGGCCGCAGTTCGCCTTCTTCGGGGTTGCCCGAGCCCACCAGGACGAAGCGGGCCGGGTGGCGCACCGAGATCCCCTCGCGCTCGACGGTGTTCCAGCCCATCGCCGCCGAATCGAGCAGCACATCGACCAGATGATCGTCGAGCAGATTCACCTCATCGACGTAGAGGATGCCCCGGTTCGCCCGCGCTAAAAGCCCCGGCTCGAACGCCCTGGTGCCCTCGGAGAGCGCTTTCTCGATATCGATCGTCCCACAGACCCGGTCCTCGGTGGCCCCGAGGGGCAGATCGACCATCTGGACCTGGCGGCGCTCGATGGGCAGCGCTTCTCCCGCCAGCTTGCGCACGCGCACCTCGTCGCTCATCAGATCGGCGTTGTGGGGATCGCTGTTGTAGGGATCGCCCGCCACCACTTCGATTTCAGGCAGCAGTTCGGCGAGGGCCCGCACGGTGGTCGATTTGCCGGTGCCCCGGTCGCCCATGATCATCACCCCACCCAACCGGGGATCGATAACGTTGAGGATGAGGGCCAGCTTCATCTCTTCCTGGCCGACGATGGCCGTAAAAGGAAAAACCGGTCGGCGACCACGGTCGGCTACAGCCACGGCAGGATACCTGTTAATTGAACGGCTCCAATTCTAACGCCTTGGCCTCAGCCCCCGAGGCCAAGGCGCAGGGCAATCTGGGGCGAAAGGGGCAGCAAGATTGCCGCCATCGCAAACAGTGCCAGGATGGCAAGCGCGTCGCGCCGACTGTCGGTTTCGCTCAATTCGTTGAGGCAGGGCCGCTCTGGGGTGCGGGCAAACAGGAGCACCACCACCGCCCAGTAGAGATACTGGGGCACAAAAAGACCGATAAAGCCTAACAACACAAGGGCGACGATGCCAGTGATCCGCGCAGTCCGGCGACCATAAACCGCCTGGACGATCCGGCCTCCGTCGAGCTGACCGGCGGGCAGCAGACTGAGGGCAGTAATCTGCAGACCGACCAGGCCAATCACCGCAAAAGGATGCAGGTCGATGAACTGGCCTTTTGCTATCGGTCCTAACAGTACCCGGACCAGGATGCCCGCCAGCACGTTCAGGCTATCCGGAGCGATCGTGAGCGGCCCCTGGGTGGCGATCACGCTCGACAGCAGCAGGCCCACCAGCAAAAAGGCGAGGGAGACGAGGCCACCCACCGCCGGACCGGCGAAGGCGATGTCAAAGAGGGCGCGGCGGCTGGGCGGAGGCGAATCGATGCGCGTCAGCGAACCGAAGGTACCGGGAAAGACGGCAAAGCCCGAGGGCGGCACCGGAAAGGGCGTGAGCAAGGGCAGAAAAAAGGCGGCACTTAGGCGCACGCCGTAGCGCTTTGCCTGCCAGCGGTGGCCCACTTCGTGGGCAAAAAGGGTAAAGAGCACGCCCCCTGCCATGGGCAGACCCTGGAGCAACCCGGCGGGCGAGAACGGGTTGACGTTGTTGGGTATACAGATGAGCAACACCGCGAGAAACATCAAGACCAGCAGCGCCGCTGTAAAGGCAGCCGGCACCTTGCGCCCCTGAAACGGATCGCGCTCGGTGGGCATGACCAGCACCGTCGGTCGGTTCTCCTCGTCGGCGAGCAAATACAGCTGGTAGCGCTCGCCAAAGAGGGCGTGCAGCTTTTCGCTCAGCGTCCGAAAGACCAGTTCCGTCTCGCCCCGCAGGTTGCCCTTATAAAGAATACCCTGGCGAAAAGGTACCGACTCGGTAGCAAAAAAAGTGTCGATGCCGAAGATGCCCTGCAGTTGCTCGCGATCCGGGTCGGGGATGGCGACCGCCTCCTCCAGTTCAAGCAGCAGCGCCGAGGGCTGTACCGGTTGCTCGCCATCCTGGCTATCACTGGCTGCCTGACGGCGCGCCTCCAGTTCGGCCCGGTAGCGCTCGCGCAACTGCTTTTCTTGATCGCTCGCCGCCGCCCGCAATAGCCGCCCCACCCAGATGTAGCCGCCGGTGGTGGCAATCAAGATCACAATCAAGATGCCGAAGTTGATCTGAACATTGGTCCAGAACAGGGCGAACAGGCCAATCCAGGGCAGGTAGAGAATTGCCGCCTGCAACCAGGCGAGGATACCGACCCGCCCCGCCCGGCGCGCCCGCACAAAACCCCAGCCCAGGAAGGCAAAGCTGCCCAGGATAAGCAATGTAGGGATGAGCAAGGCGGAGGTGTTCACCTCTCCATTGTGTCCACAGGTTGCGAGAATACTTCAAAGATCCGCCAAAAACTTTGTGGCAGGATAGTGCTTCCAGAACAAAGACGATCCAATGGCGCAAGTCTACGACTGTGCAGTGATCGGTGCCGGTCCGGGCGGTGGAGCGACAGCCTACCACCTGGCCCGGCGCGGCTACCGGGTGCTGGTACTCGAAAAAGAATCTCTGCCCCGCTACAAGCCCTGTGGCGGCGGCGTCTCCCCGGCGGTAGCCGAGTGGTTCGACTTTGACTGGTCACCGGCCATCGCCACCTACGTCGATACAATCCGCTACACCTGGCAGATGGAGGAGCGCGTCGATGCGCCGCTGGAACTGGAGCGACCGATCTGGATGGTCCGGCGCGACAGCTTCGATCACTTCTTGATTAAAAAGGCCGTCGCCCAGGGAGCCGAGCTGCGCACCGCCTGCCCGCTTACCGCCCTTGAGCGTCGGGGCGATCGCTGGGAGCTGACAACTTCCGCAGGCTCCTTCACCAGCCGCTACCTGGTGGCCGCCGACGGTGCCAAAGGACCGACGGCCCGCTGGCTGGGCCTTGAAAAGCGGGCGATACTTATCGGCGGAGCGATCGAAGTCGAGATCGTCGCTCCGGTTCCCGAGCCGAACGTGGCGCACTTCGAGTTTGCCCTCGTCAAAGACGGTTATCTCTGGAACTTTCCAAAGGACAATGCCCACTCGATCGGCATCGGTAGCTTCGGCCACCGCAAGGTCGATCTCAAGACACCCCTCGCCCGCTACGTCGAATCTTTTGGCCTCTCGCTCGCGGGCGTTACCCTCCATGGTCACCCCCTGCTGCTCTGGCGGGGTCCGTCGCGGCTGCACACCGAGGGGGCGATCCTCTGCGGCGAGGCTGCCGGGATCGTCGATCCGTTCACTGCCGAAGGCATCCGCCCGTCGCTTTACACGGGCGTGCAGGCTGCCGGGGCGATTGCTGCCGCCCTGGCGGGTGAGCCGAATGCGCTGGAGCGCTACAGCGAGCAGATCAAACGCGAGTGGGGCGAGGACCTGCGCTGGGCGGAGCGGCTCGCTCAGGTGTTTTATGCCTTTCCGCGCATCGCCTACCGCGTCGGCGTCCAGCAGCCCTCCGCCACCCGCACGATGGGTAAAATTCTCTCAGGCTCACTGCGCTACCGCGACGTGGCCGAACGGGCGATCCGGCGGCTGGTGGGCCACAGGCGCTAGGAGTCAATATTTTCCCTTGAACGAATTCACCTACCACCTGCAGATTATCGGCCACCCGCAGAGTGGCCGCTCGACGTTTCTAGCCGCCTCCTACTACCGCGCCCGCGAATTGTTGCGCAGTCTGGGCAAGGCGAGCCTCAGCCTCAGTTGCACCGATCAGGCGAGCCGTGAATTTATCGATCGGATCCTCTCGCACGTGCGGGTCAACGGCGACTACCCGAAGCTGAGCGGCTGCCCCGACACCCTGCGCCTGCACTTCTACAACCTGCACGCGCCCACCCGGCTTTTTGGCGAGCGCGAGATCGCTGTCTGCTACTGGATCTGGCACAAACTCTCCCTCCCAGATAGCAGCGCAGCGCTTCCAGACGCCGACGGCAGTTGTCTATTTATCGACGCCGCGCAGCTGATGGACGACATTGCCTACCGGGCAAAGCTCGACGAACTTACCGGGGTTGCCCTATCTATCGCCCAGAAAGCGCACCGCCGTCCCCATCCGTTTGCGATCGTGCTCACCAAGTGCGATCTGTTGGGGCAGATGACCCCGGCCCTGCGCCGGGTGCTCAACCGGGAACTGATTCCACTCACCGAGGCTCTAGCCCGCAGCGAAAGCCTGCACCAGGTCTTCTTCTCGTCGCTTGCGATCGGCGTTGTCCCCAATACGCAGCGCTACTTTCTCCTCTCCAGCGACAGTGCTGCCGCTCCCCTCTGGCTGATGGACACCATTCACCCCCTCAACCAAGCACCGCTCAACGTCGATCTCGACCAGTTGCTCAATGCCCGGTAGGGCTAAGTGTGCCAGACCGGGACACTTTAAATATTTGACCCGTCGCCGCGAACAAAGAGGAAGTACAAGCGCTAGCATGTCTGCGAGAGCCTCATAGGGTTCAGAAGACTCGTTTATGGTCTTTGCGCGGCAATCAGAACCGTTCCCCACCTGGAGCCATCCTCCCCGGCGTCAGGAAGTTCTCGACTGTCTACGTCGCCACTGGTCCCAACTGCAGGCTTTCGGAGTCAAATCCATCGCCCTTTTTGGCTCCGTTGTCCGAGACGAAGCCAGGCGAGACTCGGATGTAGATTTGCTCGTCGAATTCGAGCCTGGTGAAGTTGTAACCTTTGCCAGGTTTTTTGAACTCCAAGACTTTCTTGAAGCGCTTTTACAGCGTCCTGTCGATCTCGGAACTCCCAGTTCTTTGAAACCGAGGATCGCAGCGTCAGTATTTAAAGAACTTATCTATGTCCAGCCATGATGTTGATCGGCGTTTGAGCGATATTCTGGATGCTGCCAGCAGCATCCAGCAGTACACGGCCAATCTGAGCGAACTGCAATTCATCTCAGGGCAACAGGTAGTAGATGCCGTGAACTATAACCTGATAAAGATCGGTGAGGCCGTCGCTAACCTGCCAGAAGACTTTAAAGAAGCGAACCCTGACATTCCCTGGCAGGCTATTAAGCGAACCCGCAATTTTATAACTATCGTTATTTTATGGTGGACCCCAGCATCGTCTGGGCAACAGTCCGGTCTGATCTGCCGGAACTTGTAACGAAGGTTGAGCAACTCGTTGTAAGCCGCACACAGATCAATCCGGCGGAGTCGGAGCAGTCAGGCCCGGAAACCAGCTCAGAGTAGGAGTGTGGGTCGCGTGTTAATAATCGAGTTCCTGTGCGGTCGAGAGGTGCAGAGTAATCTCTTCGAGTTGGCGAGCGGTCGCTTCTGGGTAGCGCAGGCGCAGATCGAGGGGGGCGGCTTCTAAGAATGTGGTCTGCTCGTGAACGCCCGGTGCGGCAGCCCGCAGGTAGGGCAAAAGATATTCAGGCAGCGGAGCGCAACGGCCCGCAAAGTGACGATCAAAGTAGATGATCCGGTCGCTCTTCCAGAGGTTGCACGGCTGGCAAAGGGGCTGGAGGTTCTTCGCCTCGTTTGGCCCGCCCCGGCTTACGGGCACGATATGGTCGCGGGCAATCATCTCTACCGCTGACCAGTTTTTGCCGCAGCAGGGACAGGTGCGGTACCAGCGCAACAGATCCCAAAATTCCCAATCTTCGATCTGGCCGTTCGGATCGTAGCTGTGGCGGCGCTCCTTCGCTTTTTTGGCGCGGGCCTTGCGGTTGGCCTGGTCGATGCAACCGGGGCAGGGTTCGACCCGCATCAAAAAGTCCGAGTAGCAGTCCGGGCAGCGGTACATCGTCTAGTTGGCCGCAGCGAAGGGCGGGTAGAGGCTGCGGTAGACCTGATCGCGGCTGCCGAACCAGGCGTAGCGGTTGTCTCGCACCTGGATGTAGCAGTTGTCGCCCAGATCCTGCAGGCCCGGTACGGCCCGGTAGGCAGCGATGAACGCCTCACCTGCCGGTAAGCGGCGGGCGATCTGTTCGGCGGCGGCACTGCCTTGAAACCAGTCGGGCGATGTGGGGTCGATCAAGATCATCCCCTGCTCGCATTGACCGGAAGCTACCCCAAAGTGGGCCAACTGCTCGCTGTCCTGCATCGGCACGTAGCGGAACTGTCTGCCGCCGTCGAGGCGCTCCAGGAGCTGCACCAGGTTCACGCATAGATTGCAAAGGCCGTCGTAGATGATCGTGGAGTGCACGGATACCCTCCTTTGCAGCCCCTTTATGGTAGCCGCGCCAAAATCAAATCCGCAGGGCAAAGCGGTCTTCCTGCGGCGAGAAACGGTGGCAGAATGGCGCTTGTAGAGCTTTCAGCGGTCCATGAGCTGTCCATTGCCCGATACGTTTGAACAGGCGCTCCTGCAGGCCCAGAGGGCACTGCGCAACGCCGTCGAGGCGGGCCATACCCGCCTGCAGGTCGAGGTGCAGACAGGACGGCGATCGGCGACGGATCTGGCCCGGCCACTGTTGGATATGATGCCGCAGCCGCTACTAGCCGTCTCCGGCACCGGCATCGCCGACTACGCCTTTACGCGCTGGGGCGAGACCCCCTACAAGATCCTCAATATCAGCGAGCGCGACTACATCGGCAACAACTGGCAGACCCTGGCGCTCATCGACGCCAGTTCGATCGATGTCGATGAGGTGCAACTGTACGCCGAGCGGGCAAAAGCCGGCAACAAACACTTCTTGATGGTCAACAACTGGCCGGAAGGGCCGGGCCTCACCGGCATCGGTCGGGGCAAAGAATCGGTGCGTCGAGCTTTTCGCTCCACCGTCGAAGTCGCCTACTTTTTGCAGGCGTTTCGCTACCGACCAGTGGTTCTGTTTCGCCGCTTCCCGGAAGCCTGGCAAATCTGGGAGCGCCAGGGCGAAAGTTTCAAGCTCGCCCGCGAATCGGCCCAGATCTTCAGCGCCAGAGAGATCGCCGCCTTCGGCGAGAGCGTCAATCCCCTGGTGGCGGTGGAGCGCTTCTTCAAGGGTCCGAGCTTTTTTCATTCGTGGTGAACGGCAAACTCATCGTTCTTTGCGGGCCGACCGCCGCCGGCAAGACGGGGCTGGGCATCCAGCTTGCCCGCTATCTGGGGGTGCCGGTCTTGAGCGCCGACTCCCGGCAGGTCTATCGCGAGTTCGACATCGGCACCGCCAAACCGACCCCCCAGGAGCGCGAGCAGGCAGAGCACCGGCTGATCGATGTCGCCTCGCCGACTGAAACGTTCAACGTCGCCCGCTACCGCGCACTGGCCCTCGCCGAGATCGAGAAGCTGCACGCAGCCAGGCAACCGGCGCTGCTGGTGGGCGGCAGCGGCCTCTACCTGCGGGCGGTGGCCGGTGGCTGGCAACCACCTGCTGTCCCGCCAGATCTTGAACTGCGCAGCCAACTTGCTATCCAACCCCTCGCCCGGCTTTTTGAGCAGCTGCAACGACTCGACCCCGAGACCGCCAGGCGACTGCATTCCAACGACCGGGTGCGCATCGAGCGGGCGCTGGAGGTGTGCCTTGCGAGCGGCAGACCGATGAGCACCCAGCAGCAACCCATTCATCCGGGCTTTGAGGTTCTCACCGTTGGCATCGGCAGCGATCGAGCAGCACTGCTGGAGCGCATCGAGCGGCGCACCCACCAGATGATCGAGCGGGGCTGGCTCATCGAAGTTAAAAAATTGAGAGCAAAGTACGGCCTCGATCTGCCCCTGCTGCGGACGCTCGGTTACGCCGAGTTGGGAGCGTACCTGGCAGGAGAGATCGATCAAGACCAGGCTATCCGGCAGATCGTCGTCCATACCCGTCAGTTCGCCAAGCGCCAGATGACCTGGTTTCGTTCCGAATCCAAAATTCACTGGCTGGACAGTCTCGAAGAATCTGCCCAGGCAGATCTCTGGTCCCGCCTGCAGGAGCAGGTAGACCGTTTTCTAAAAAGCTGAAAGGACCTGACAGCAGGTAAACCCCTCTCCAGAAGGAGGCCGGAGCCGCGTCCCGGCTCGACCATGGAAGACAAGTACCGACCTGTGAGCCTGGAGAAACAGCTATGGGCAAACAGACGATTTTCAGCCTGGCCTCTGCTCTGACATTTATAACCCTGGTGGTCGCCCTGCCGGTACGGGCCCAGGAAGAGACCACCGTCATCCAGCGCACCGAGACGGTGACCACCAGCCCGGCGACTGCATCGGGGGCCGCCTATCTAAGTGCGATGGCCGAATTTGGCGTGCGCGAGGTGACCCTGGCCGGTCTTGCTCTCAAACATTCCAACAATCCCACCGTCCGGCAGTACGCCACGGACGTGCTGACCTACCATGAGCGCACCGACCACGAGTTGCAACTGCTCGCAGCGAGCAAGCGCGTCACCGTCCCGGCCACCGGCAGCGATCTCACGGCACCGGCCAAAGACAAACTCCAGTCGCTGCTCGCCCGACTGCAGCCCTGGTCCGGCAGCCGCTTCGACCAGGAATATCTCAACCTCGCCTACTTCGATCAGCGCGAAGCTCTGCGACTGTCTCGCGCTGCTGCCGAGCAGTCCCGCGACTCCGACATCCAGAACTTTGCCAGCCGCAACCTCGAGACGCTGCAGACCCAGACTGCCACCGCCGATACCCTCGCTAAAAAACTTCCCGGTTAAAAAAAGGTGCCCAGCCACCGGCCACGATGCGATGCGCCTCCGGGCGCTTCAGCCGCCCGGCTTTGAACGTCCCCATTTTCTTTCCTGCTCGATCACCTGCCGGGCATCGGCAAACGGGGACGCATCGACCCGCAGGTTTCCAGAGTACGGGTACTGGAGTAGGAGCACTACATAGACGATCGAACTAAATAGCAGGGCAAACAAGGCGATGAGCAGCGGGTAGTTGCCAGGGTTCTCCGGCGGGAACAGCGCCATGACGAGCATGGCCAGCACCGACCCTAAGAGCACCAACCACCACATGATGACGGGCAGAGTGCCACCTGCAAGCCACAGCCGCTCATTGCGCAGTTTCACCAGTTCACCCAGGGTGGGTAGAAGGATGTTATAGGCCGCGAGCTGGGTGGTCGTCGCCACTCGAATATGAGAGAAGATAGTATATAATTTCTCGACGGCGGGCCTGGACGCCTTTTGTGGCCGTCCCTGTTCCATCGTCGGCCACTCCTGCTCAACAACCAGGTCGATGTACTCGTTGATGGCCGCATAGACATTCTGGCGCTCGGCGACGGGGAACTGCTCCATCAGACGAGAGATAACGATGAGCTTTTGCGTCTCGTTCACCAGGTCGAGTTCGGCCCGCTTCATGTCACTCCAGCAGTTGACCAGGATAAAGCCAACAATCAGGCCGACGACCGAGAAGAAGTAGCCGTTGACATCCTGGGCCGCATCGCTGATGAATCGGTACTTGCCCTGCTGGTGCCGTCTACAGGTCCAGAAGGCCAGTGCGGAGAACGCCGAGGTCGGAAACACGACGATCAGCAAAAAAGAGACCCAGGTAGGCCAGTTGACAAAATCCACCATTTTCATGGGGACACTCAGCGCGCTTCCAGAGCTTTACCTGAGTAGTGTACTTTGGCATCGAGCAAGACAGTACATCGAAGACGACCTCGATGGCGGGGATGTTCTGAGGGGCACCCTGCCTGCCGGAGAAAGCGCTCGGCCCAAAAATTTGTGAGTTTGTGTGAGCGCGAACCCGCAAGATTTCACATTCTGCACATAGCTCAGGGCGGATCAAAACCGGCGCTTTTTTTACAGTGGCTGCGTAGGTGCCCGCTACTGGCTGCGCGCTATGAACTGGAACATCTCGGCCTGGTCCATCCGCAATCCCGTCCCGACGCTGGTGTTGTTTTTGGTGATCACCCTGGCCGGAGCCGTCTCCTTTGCCGGGCTCGGCATCGACCTCGATCCGAACACCGACGCACCGATGGTGGGAGTGACGATCAGCCAGCTCGGCGCAGCCCCGACAGAACTGGAGACCCAGGTCACGCGCAAAGTCGAGCAGGCAGTTTCAAGTATCGGCAACATCAAGCACATCTACTCGACGGTGAGCGACGGCAGTTCGTTTACGCGGGTCGAATTTATTCTGGGCACCAGCATCGACCGGGCGACCAACGACGTGCGCGACGCGGTGAGCAAGATCCGTTCTTCGCTGCCCCAGAGCATCGATGAGCCGGTGGTCCAGCGCTTCGACTCCAACAACGAGCCATTTATCGGTTACACCCTCTCTTCGACTCGCCGCTCCGCCGTCGAATTGAGCTGGGTGGCCGAAAACACAATCGCCCGCGAACTGTTGACGGTGCCCGGCGTCTCCCAGGTGCTGCACTTTGGCCTGCAACGCGAGGTGCGCGTCCAGCTCGATCCATTGCGCCTCAAGGCTCTAGGTGTCACCGCCGATCAGGTCCACGCCCAGATTCGCGCCCTCAACATCGATCTGCCCGGTGGCCGGGGAGAAGTAGGCACCACCGAGCAGGCGATCCGCACCCTGGGCAGTGCCGCCACGGTCGAACAGTTGCGCACCACCCGCATCGCCCTGCCGGATGGCCGCTACGCCAACCTTGAGACCCTGGGCACGATCGTCGATGGCACCGCCGAGCAGCGCTGGCTCGCCTTCTTCGATGGCCGTCCTGCCGTCGTCTTTCAGGTCGTGCGCGCCAGCGGCACCAACCTCGTCGCCGTCGAGCAGGCGGTGCGCAACCGGGTAGCCGAGATTCAAAAAAGCCTCCCTGCCGATACCCGCATCGAGATGCTCTGGACCACCGGCACCTTTGTGCGCGAGTCCTACGACGCCTCGGTGGAGGCGGTGCTGCTGGGAGCGGGCCTCGCCATCGTCGTCATCTGGCTCTTTTTGCGCGACTGGCGATCGACGCTCATCGCCGCGCTGGCCATCCCGCTTTCAGTGGTGCCCACTTTTGCAGTCATGTACCTGGCGGGCTTTACCCTCAACAACATGACCCTGCTGGCGCTGGCGCTGGTAATTGGCATTCTGGTAGACGATGCGATCGTCGAGCTTGAAAATATCTCCCGCCACATCGGCATGGGCAAGACGCCCTTTGAGGCGGCGATCGAGGCGGCGGACGAGATTGGCCTGGCGGTGGTGGCGACGACCTTTGCAATTGTGGCGGTCTTCTTGCCGGTTGCCTTTATGGACGGCATTCAGGGGCAGTACTTCCGGCAGTTTGGCTGGACGGTCGCAGCGGCGGTGCTCTTTTCCCTCGTGGTGGCCCGGATGCTCACCCCACTCATGGCCGCTTATCTACTCAAGCCCCACCACCAGCCCTCTGGGCGATCGGTGCTGATGCGCCTCTACGACGCCGTTCTCAGGCGCGCCCTCCGCTACCGGCTCCTCACCCTCGCTCTGGCGATTGCCTTCTTTGTGGGCAGCTTGTTGCTCATCCCGCTATTGCCTACGTCTTTTATCGGGCCGGTCGATCAGGGCCAGAGCAGCCTGGAAGTGGAGCTGCCGCCGGGTTCGAGCATCGCCACCACCCGCCGGGCGATCCTGCAACTGAGTGCGCTGGTGCAAAAAAACCCGGATGTCGAGCACATCTACGCCCGCGCCGGGGCGATCGGCGCGCAGGCCGGTCAGGTCAACGTCGGTCGGCTGGTGATCCCCCTCAAACCCCGCGACCAGCGCCCCCACTCCCAGCAAGAATTTGAAGCGCTGATGCGGCCTGTGCTCAATTCGGTGCCGGGGGTACGGCTGTCTTTTTCGGGCTGGGGCGGCAAGGCGCTGCAGATTGTTCTGACCGGCGACAATCCGATCGAATTGAACCGGGCTGCCCGCGACCTTACCGACCAGATGCGCACGTTGCCCGAACTGGTCGATATCAGCTCCAGCGCCGCCCTGCTGCGCCCCGAGATCACCGTGCGGCCCAACCTGGCCCGCGCCGCCGAGCAGGGCGTCTCGGTACAGGCGATCGCCCGCACTGCCCAGATGGCGACCCTGGGGGACAACGAGGCCAACCTGCCCAAGTTCACCCTGCCCAGCCGCCAGATCAATATCCGCGTCCAGCTCGACCCGGCCTTCCGCACCGACCTCGAAGCGATCGGCGATCTGCAGGTGACAGGCAACGATGGCCGCCTCGTTCCCCTCAAGGCGGTCGCGACTGTGCGCATGGGCAGTGGTGCCGTCCAGTTCGAGCGCTACGACCGGGCCCGCCAGGTGCTCATCGGTGCCAACCTTGCCCCCGGCGTCAACCTGGGTCCCGCCCTGCAAAAAGTTCATCAACTGCCCGTACTGCGCAATTTGCCTGCGAGCGTCACCGAAAAACTGGCAGGCGACGCCGAGAACCAGCGCGACGTGTTCAATGGCTTCGGTGGGGCGATTGCCGCCGCCATCCTGCTTATCTGGGCGGTGCTGGCACTGTTGTTCGGTGGCTTTTTGCAGCCGCTCACGATCATGATGTCGCTGCCGCTGTCGCTGGGCGGGGCGCTTATCGGTCTACTCGTCTTTCAAAAATCCCTGGGCCTTTACACCCTCATCGGTATCGTCATGCTCATGGGCCTGGTGACCAAAAATGCGATCTTGCTGGTCGAGTACTGCCTGGTGGCGATGCAGAACGGCCAGACCCGCAGCGAGGCGATCCGTTCTGCCGGGGAGGCGCGGATGCGGCCCATCTTGATGACCACGGTCGCGATGATTGCCGGAATGCTGCCCATCGCCCTCGGGATCGGTGCCGGTTCGGAGGCGCGCTCGCCCATGGCCGTCGCCGTCGTCGGTGGCCTGCTCACCTCGTCGTTGCTGACGCTGGTGGTCGTGCCCGTCGTCTTTACCTACATCGACGATCTGCAGAATGGGCTCTGGCGCTTGCTCCTGGGCCGCCGGGGCGAGATGGCTGCACCAGAAACCTCCGAGCAGGTACCGTCCGCCGCTGCCCAGGCCGCCCAGCAGGAATAGGCATCAAAGTGTCCAAGAAACAGGGGACCCGTCGGGGAGATTCCAACCTCCCCGACGTTTTTTTGCGCACGCCGCCCGCGACGCGGGTTGCCGTAGACTTGTACGGGCCCGGTGAGGAGCATTTTATAAATGGCAGGCGCGGGAGCTTTCAAGAAAAACAATCTGGCAGCCTGGCTGGCAGCGGCATTGACAGTGGCAGGACCGGTGGCTGCCCAGCCCCAGCCCCACAACGTCGTGCTCTTTGTGGTCGATGGCTTGAGGCCGACTGCCGTCAACCCGGTCGATAGCCCGAGGCTCTATCGCTTTGCCCGCAGGGGTGTACGCTTTGCCAACAGCCATTCGCTGTTTCCGACTTTTACGACCCCGAACGCCACAGCCCTGGCCACCGGCCACTACCTGGGCGACACGGGCGATTTTAGCAACACGATCTTTCGGGGGCTGGACGGGCCAGCCGGGCAGACGGTCGTGCCCTTCATCGAAAACGATGGGGTGCTCGCCAGCTTGAATCAGCAATTTACGGGCAACTTTACAGGCGAAACGAGCCTGCTCGCAGCGGCGCGCACAAAAGGTTTCAGCACCGCCGCCGTGGGCAAACTGGGTCCGGTCCTGATTCAAGATCTCACAGGAGCTGGTGAACCTGGGACGATCGTTTTTGACGATACGACCGGCAGTACAGGCGGCGTGCCGATCGATCCCCAGGTGCTCGAACGGCTCCAGCAAAATAGCCTTCCTGCCGTCGCTCCCGCTCGGGGCTTGAACGGCAAGGGCGGCGACAGCAAGACACCGGGCACTGCCCTGCCCAACACGGTCCAGCAGCACTACTTCATCGATGTCACCACCCAGGTGTTGCTGCCGCTATTTAGAGAGCGCCAGAAACCGTTCGTGCTCGTCTACTGGTCGCGGGATCCGGACGGCACCCAGCACAACCAGGGCGACAGCCTCAACCAGTTGCGCCCCGGCATCAACGGTCCCACCTCCCGCGCCGCCATCCACAACGCCGACAGCAACCTTGCCCAACTGCTCGCCGGGCTGCGCCTGCTCAATCTGGAGGCGACCACCGATGTCGTCGTCGTCTCCGATCACGGTTTTTCGACGGTGAGCAAGCAAGACAGCAAGAGCTACGCCGCCCAGCAGCGCTACCCCGATGTGCCGCCGGGATTTGTCCCGCCCGGCTTTGTGGCGATCGACCTGGCCCACGAGCTTCAACTGCCGCTTTTTGACGCCGACAGCCAGAATGCTCCCGTCGATGCCCAAAAAGGCCAGCATCCTTTTTTGGGCAACGCCGTCATCGGCAGCGATCCGGCCTCCCCGGCGATCGTGGTCGCAGCCAACGGCGGCTCCGATCTGCTCTACTTTCCCGATGCGCCCGATCGCCCCCAGAAGTTAAAGCAGGCGGTCGATTTTTTGCTCAAGCAGGACTACGTGAGCGGCCTGTTCGTCGATGACAGCCTGGGCGTGCCACCCGGAGCACTCCCCCTCAGCGCCGTCAACTTAAAAGGCACGGCGCGCACCCCGACTCCGTCGATCGTCGTCAACTTCCGCTCCTTCAGCACCGGTTGCCGCAACGAGCGCGCCTGTGCGGCGGTCATCGCAGACACGCGCCTGCAGCAGGGCCAGGGCATCCACGGCAGCTTCAGCCGCGCCGACACCTTCAACTACATGGCAGCGAGCGGGCCCGATTTCCGCCGCCAGTTCATCGACCGCGCTCCGGCGAGCAACGCCGATATTCAAGTGACGCTCGCCCGTCTATTGGGTCTTGATATCCCGAGCCGGGGCGAACTCACTGGGCGAGTGCTGGGCGAAGCACTGGCAGGTGGTGCCCCCGTACCGGTCAGCTCCGGCACCCTGCGCTCGAAACCTGGAATAGAAGGCCGCGTCACCCTCCTGCAGTACCAGCAGGTGGGCAAGACCCGCTACTTCGACGCTGCCGGCTTCGCAGGCCGCACCCTGGGGCTCAAACAAGGCCGCTGAGGATCAATCGGACAGGTTTAGAACGAAGCGCATCGCCGCTGCCTGCCCTTGCTGCCGTCCGATCCGCAGCGCCTCTGTCAGGACGGCTGCGCTCAATCCCGGCAGCAAGCTAGAGCTTTCTATCGGCTCCAGGGATTGACTCTCGGCAACTGTGCCAAAAAGCAGTACCCGAGCAGCGTTGCTATCGACTATCCAGTACTCTTGTATCCCTAACTGGCCGTACAATTCGCGCTTAATTGTCAGATCGTCCTGCAAGCTGGTGGCTGCGACTTCCAGGACCAGAGCTGGAGCGGGGGCATTGTCGAGATCGATCGGGCTGTTGGAGTAAGCGTCCGGTTGTCCTCCCATCAGGTAGTAGGCCAGATCCGGCTGGGCTTCTTGCTCACCCGTTTTTCTAAGGCTGATATTGGTCAGGCCCTGCAGGTCGAGCCCCCGGCTGAAAGCATAGATGCTGATGATCTGGGCGATGAGATAGTTGTCTTCTGCGTGGGCGCGGCCAACGGGTGACATCTCAATGCGTATCCAGCCCTGGTGATAGTAGAACTTCGCTTTTTGAAGGGCAGGATCGTCAGCCAGAGCAAGAAAGTCGCCCCAATTGGCGCGCACCCATGCCTCTAATCGAACTGCCGGCGTTCTCATCGGTCTGGAATCTTCTACCTGCTGTTTCTGATCTTAGCGAGAAAAAAGAGCAGACAGCTGTGGAAGGCGATCTCAGGGCAGTCTAAATAATGTACGGTAATGTACTCGATTTACTGTACTTGACTGTTTGATCGTGCTAACTTGTTAGGCGCTCAATAAGTACGGTTTATCGATTGGAGAACCGTAGATGCCGAATATTCAGTGTGGTGGGTTCATCGGGCAGGTGTGGGCGGTCCTGGCGCGCTCTGTTTTAGCGCTGGGGATCGCCCTGGGACTGGCCGGTTGCAGCGTCCAGGCCGGTACCCAGGTGGCGGCGCGCAGCCAGGGGGAACGGGTGGTGCGCATCGGGTATCAAAAGACCGGCGAAATCATCCGGCTGCAGGGCAAGCTCCAAAAACGGCTGGCGGCGGTGGGGGCAAAAGTCGAGTGGGCAGAATTTACCGCCGGGCCACCGCTTCTGGAGGCATTGAGCGCGGGCGGCCTCGATTTTGGTGCGACCGGCGACACGCCGCCTATCTTTGCCCAGGCGGCGGGTGCGCCCCTGGTCTACGTGGCGGCAACTGAACCGAGCCCGCGTGGGCGGGCGATCCTGGTTCATAAAAGCAGCCACATCCGCACCGTTCGGGATCTGCGTGGCAAGAAAGTGGCCGTCCAGAAGGCTTCCGGAGCGCACTATCTGCTGGTGCAGGTGTTAGAGCGAGCGGGGCTTCACTGGAGCGACATCAAGCCGGTTTATCTTGCTCCGGCAGAAGCCAGGGTGGCCTTTGCCAGCCATAGCGTCGATGCCTGGGCAATCTGGGATCCGTTTTATGCCGTGGCCGAGGAACAGCCGGATGTGCGGGTACTCATCGACGGCGAGGGGATCACCACCCAGGGGAGCCGCTACCTGGCTTCGCGGGATTTTGCCCTGCGCAATCCCGATCTGTTGCGCGTCGTGCTCGACGAGTACCGGCAGGTCAACCGCTGGATCGACGAACATCCCCACGAGGCAGCCCTGCTCGCTGCCAGGAGCCAGGGGCTGCCGGTCTCGACCCTTGAGCGGACCTTCCGCCGCCGCCGCGAGGCGCTCGTACCGCTCGACGCCCACTTTGTCAGCGAACAGCAAAAAGTGGCGGACACCTTCTGGCGGCTCAAACTGCTCCCCCGGCCCGTGAACATTCGTGAGGCGCTGCTCGATTCAAAGCAGTACGCCGCCTCTGCCGGATCACCTTAGACAAGGAGAGGACATGGAAGTGTTCTGGTACCTGCCGACCCAGGGCGACCAGCGCTATCTAGGAAGCGCCATCGGTGAACGGGAGCCGAGCTATCCGTACCTGCGCCAGATCGCCCAGGCCGCTGACCAGTTGGGCTTTGGCGGAATGCTCATCGGCACCGGCCAGAAGCAGGACACCTGGGTGGTGGCGACCGCTCTGATGACCGAGACGCAGCGGCTGCGCTTTTTGCTCGCCATCCGGCCCTCGATCATGTCACCGGCGCTGTCGGTGCGGATGGCGGCCACCTTCGACCGCATTTCCGGTGGTCGGATCTTGCTCAATATCGTCACCGGCGGCAGCGCCGTCGAGGCGGCCAAAGACGGTGTCTTTCTCGATCACGACGAGCGCTACGCGCTGACGGACGAATTTTTGACGATCTGGCGGGCGCTGATGCGGGGCGAGGAGGTGCATTTTCAGGGCAAGCACCTGCGCATCGAGGGGGGCAAACTCGGCTTTGCTCCTGTACAGCGGCCTTACCCGCCCCTGTACTTCGGCGGCTCCTCCGCTGCCGCCCTGGAGGTGGCTGCCAGGCACGTCGATGTCTATCTGAGTTGGGGAGAACCCCCTGATCAAGTAGCGCTCAAGATTGCCCAGGTGCGTCGCCTGGCGGCAGCCTGCGGTCGGACGGTGCGCTTCGGCATCCGCCTGCACGTCATCGTGCGCGAGACGACCCAGCAAGCCTGGGACGCCGCCAACGACCTGATCCGCTACCTCGACGACGAGCAGATCGCCGCTTCCCAGCAGGCGTTTGCCCGCTCCGACTCCGAAGGCCAGAGGCGGATGCTGCAGTTGCACCGGGGGCGGCGCGACGCCCTCGAAGTTGCCCCCAACCTCTGGGCAGGGGTCGGGCTGGTGCGGGGCGGGGCCGGGACGGCGCTGGTGGGCGATGCCGATACGGTTGCCCGGCGGATGTACGAGTACGCCGATCTGGGCATCGAGACGTTTATCTTTTCGGGCTATCCCCACCTGGAAGAAGCCTACCGGGTGGCCGAGTTGCTCTTTCCCCGGCTGCCGCTCAAAGAACCGCCCCAGCCCGAGCGCCAGCCGGTGGTGCGCGAGGGAGCGGTCTAGGACCAGATTTTTGCAGAGCGAGTGAGGTGTGCATGGGAGTGTTCTTAAAATTTCGTTTGCCTCTGTTTCTCGCTATGGGCCTGCTGGTGCCCTGGGAGGCCGCTCAGGGACAACCACCGCTGCGGCTGGGGGATCTAAGAACTCTAGATACAGGCAGCGCCGCCGATCTCAAGGAGCGCCCCGCCGCCTGGAACTGGACAGAACCGGTGATCAAGCAGGCGGCGGCTCCACCCGATGGGGCCCAGTCTTCTGAGCCCGTGGCCGATCTGCCCGACGAGGAGGGTGCGGGCGATCTGCTCGACGAAGTGGCGGTGACGGCAACCCGGAGGCCGGTGCGCCAGCGGGACACCACCGCCACGACTTATAGCGTCCGGCAAGAAGACTTCCGGGCCGTGGGGGCCACCACCGCCAGCGACGCTCTGCAACTGGTGCCGGGTTTTCAGGCGGTGCCTTCCTTTGGCGGTATACGCATCGGCGGCATCTTCCTGCGCGGCTTCGACGACTCGCGCTTTCAACTGCTGCGCGATGGACTGCTCTTAAACCGCTCCTCCAGCGGCGCAGCGGATCTGGTGGCCGTGCAACTGGTCGATCTCGAGCGCATCGAGGTGGTGACCGGTGGGGCGACGCTGCGCTACGGCTCCGGGGCGGTAGGAGGCGTGATCAACTTGATCACCGAGACGCCCAAAGGGCAACCCAGACTGCGCTTTAGCTACGAGACCGGCAGTTACGGCTTCAGCCGCTACACCGCCAAGTTCGGCGGCGACGACACCTTCAACTACAACCTCACCTACGGCGGCATCGTTGCTTTCAACGACTACCCCTTCAGCTACACCCTGCCCAACCAGGCACTCTTTTATGGGCCGACCAGCAACCCGGCGGCCCAGGCACCGGCGGCAATCAATCCGGCGGGCTACCCGAACGGCCAGAACTCCTTTGGCCTGGGCGGTGCGGCGGCTGCCGATCCGGCCAACCGTGGTCCTATCGACCTCTACGGCTTTCTCAAGCCCGAGGTCGGGCCACCCATCAAAGTCCAGGGCGTCGCCGACGCTGCCCAGGCAGCCAGCGACAACTACTCAGCCAAGCTCACCTTCAAACCCGACCCCTTCAACAAGCTGACCCTGCGGCTCGATCAGCAGAACCGTTTTTATTTGCAGACGCCCTCCACCTTCGGCAACAGTTTTCCGGTCTGCCAGGGAGGGCCATCGGCAGCAGCCAATCCGACCCTCAACGGCGATCAGTTCTTTCCGGTCGATGAATTCGGCAACCCCCTTTCCTGCGACCAGCAGCGCTACACCGTCGCTACCCCCAGCAGCGTCCAGGCAGGCGGTCCTTACCCCTACAACATTGCCCTCGGCAGCGGAGCGGTCTTTCCGACAGGCCAGGCGTACCCACTGGCGGAGGCCAGCACCCAGGGCGGGCCGCGCGCCTTCCAGCGCATTCATACTTCCCAGACCCAGGCGGCACTCTATTGGGACCACGAAATTTCTCCCACCACCTCGCTCAACAGCTACGCCTACTTTTTGCGCCTCGCAGGCAACCAGTTCACCCCCGATCCCTTCTACTACAACACCAACCTCCAGCAGAGCCTGGGAACGAGTGCCATCCCCGGCCTGCCCGGCCAGCGCACCGCCCCCCCCAACGCCCAGCCTGCCTACGAGAATGGCCGCTTCGAGATCCAGACGGCCCTCAACACCAAGCTCTCCCCCGGCCAGGATCTCTCCTTTGGGCTCAACTTTCTGGAGGACCGCTCCTACCAGCAACGAAGCGGTGGGCGTACGTTCTTCGACAAGGCGATTGCCCGCTACGCCGCCTTCTTGATCGACGACATCAGCTTCAGCGACCAGCTCAAGGCGAATATCGGCCTGCGCTACACCTCCAACTCCGCCTTCGGCGAGCTATTGAGCCCCGCCGCCGGTGTGCGCTATAGCCCGACCAGTTTTCTTTCGTTGCGGGCGAACTGGTCCCAGGTCTTTAACGCCCCCAGCCTCACCAACCTCTTCGTCGCCGGGGCGGGCGTGATCCCCAACCCCGATCTCAAACCCGAGACCGGCGTCACCTACGATGTCGGCGTCGATATCACCCCGGCGCGCAACCTGGGCTTTCGCCTCACCTACTTCAACACCTACCTGGACGGGGCGATCGGCACAGCGGTCTTCCGCAACCCCGATCCGACCTCGCAGTTTCGCTTTCTCTCGCAGACGCGCAACTTGGATAGCCGCCTCGCCTCTGGGATCGAACTGACCGCCGACTGGCAGCTGAGCGATCAGTGGCGTCTTAGAGCGATCTGGAGCAACACCGATGCGCGCAACTACGGTCCTCCCGACAGCCCCGATCAATCTACCTACCCCTACTTTTACCAGTATCAAGATCCAAACATTCCCTTCAACAGCGTCCTGGTTAACGCCGTCTACCAGAACCGGGGCCTGCTCGCCAGCCTGGTGGGCCGCTACGACAGTGGCAAGCGCCGCTTCAACTCCCTCGACTTTGTGCCCGCCTGGTTCAGCCTCGATCTCAACGTCGAGCTACCTATCGCTCCCAACTTCATCCTCACCGGCAGCGTCTTCAACCTGCTCGACAGTCAGTACGAATTTCGTGACGGTGCCCCGGCACCCGGCACTACCTTCCGCCTCGGCGGACGGGTCGAGATCGGCGGCTAGGCGTTGAAGCGGTGTGCGAATATTCAGCTGATTGCACGCGGATCGGACAGTGCAAAATATTGTACAGTCTTAAATTGATCTCTGGCGATGTATCAGGCGATACCTGTAATTCTCTATCTCAAGACAGTCGCTTCCGCCTCCCGCTTTTGAAACAATCTGCCTGCAGTGGAGAAGCCTCCTTCGACACTCACAAACTGTCAAGACACCAAAAAGGGAGATTTACTATGGCAGATTCTCAAATTACCGCCGATCTCGACACGACGATTGCAGCGCTGCAACGGGGGCTCACCTCCGTTCCTGCCGATCAGGCGCTGGCCCTTATCGACCGCTGGCAGCAGGCTCTACAGGGCACTGACCTGGCTGAGGATCTCGGTCAGCTAAAAGCGGCACTGGGCAACGGTGATACCGCTCAACTCGGTTCTTTGCTCACTGATCTTGGCGAAGATTCGGCTGAGACCGCGACCAAAGCCGGTGCCACCGGCGAGGTAGCAAGCAAGTTGCAGCAACTGTCGCAGCTTCTCGTTCAGGCGGGCGGCTCCCTGCAATAGCGATGAGCGCCGCAGTCTCGCCCAGCCAGTACCTGGATGAGGCTGCGGTTTCCCGATAGATTGCCCACTACAGCCTCAATAGCTCCCGATGCCGCAAGAAAGCCTGCAGCGCGTAGAGTGTCACGACTACCGCCCCAACGGCGAGGGTGAGCGGGGCACCGAAGTGGTTGGCGACAAATCCCGAAAGCAGGTTGCCTACGGGGGTGAGGCCCATAAAGGCGAGGCTGAACAGGCTCATCACCCGGCCCAATAACTGGTCCGGCACGCTCGTCTGCAACTCGGTGTTGACGATCGTCACCTGCGAGACGATCGCTGCGCCGAGCATAAAGAGCAACAACAGCGACAGCACAAAGTCCGTCGAGAGGGCAAAACCGACCAGGCTGCCCCCGAGGGCGAGGGAGGCAAAAAAGGTGATCCGGCCCTTGCCCAGCCGCTCGCCCAGCCAGGCGATGAGCAGCGCACCCGTAACCGCTCCGATGCCCACCGCTCCTGTAAGTAGTCCAAGGCCGCCGGAGCCGACTTTTAGAATGTCTTTGGCAAACAGCGGCAACAGCGTGATGTAGGGCATGGCAAAGATACTGGTGACGGCGACCAGCAACAACAGCCACTGCACCTTAAGGGTCTGCTGGACGTAGCGAAATGCCTCCACCAGGCTGCAGCGAAAAGAAATCGTGCTGGGGGCGGGTTTGGTCGGTAGCTTGACTCGCAGCAGGGCAAAGATGACGACGATGAAGCTCGCGGCGTTGACTAAAAAGCAGACCGCCGATCCGGCAGTGGCCAGCAGCACAGCGGCAATCGAAGGACCGATCGCCCGCGCCAGGTTGAACTGGGTCGAGTTGAGGGCGATGGCGCTCGTCACTTCGTCGCTCGCCAGATCCTTGGCGAGGGTCTGGTAGGCAGGACCGCTCAGGGCCATCGCCAGGCCCGCTCCGAAGGCGATGGCGGCGACAGTGGGCACATCGATGCGGTGGATCCAGGTGAGCACGCCCAACAATAGCGCCATCAGCATCTGGACAGTCTGGGCAGCGACGAGTAAAAACCGCCGGTCGAAGCGATCGGCAAAGACGCCGCCTACCACCGAGAAAAACAGCGACGGCAGGCCACCGGCAAAACCGACCAGTCCCAGCCAGAAGGGCGAGCTGTCGAGGCTGAGCACTAGCCAGCCCTGGGCGACGACCTGGATCCAGCCGCCAATGTTCGAGACAAAGGCGCTGATAAAAAACAGGCGGTAGTCGCGGTACCTGAGCGCCCCAAGATGCTTAAAAAGAGCGATCTCGGGCCTGTCACTCTCCACCGGTAGCACCGGGGTGATGGGCTCGACGGCGCGCATGTTGTTGCCGCTCATGGGTTCTTCCAGAAGGAGAGATCGATCTCAAGTAGACGAAGCTGAATAAGCATGAGGTTTTGGGCTGGGGTAGGGGAAGCAGAGTTCTAGGGCTGGTTGTTCTCTTGGCTTTTTGGGTACTTGCTAAAACCGTCCCCCACCTCCCCTTACCCCCCTGCCCCCCTTACCCCTCCTGCCCCCGCCGGGGCAGGAGAGGCAAGGGGGGTTCACTGTAACTGGGCTGCCGGGTGGCTCGGTGAAGTCGGTTGCAGGCTTGTCATCCTCCCCTCTCTCCTTGTGGGAGAGGGGCTGGGGGGTGAGGGGTCAGGGACCGGCCTTCGCCTGGGTAGCGCTGTAGCGGATGCGGTAGACCCTCCCTGCAGCGTCGTCGGTGACGAATAAGCTGCCGTCCGGGGCGGTGAGCACATCGACGGGACGGCCCATCACGTCGCGGTCGGGCCTCAGCCAGCCGGTGGCAAAGTCGGTGAGCTGTTTTACCCTGCCGTTCTCGAGGTGGGCGCGCACCACCTTGTAGCCGGTGGGCTGGGAACGGTTCCAGCTGCCGTGAAAGGCGACGAACAGATCGCCTTTATAGTCGGCAGGAAACTGGCTGCCGGTGTACTCGCTCACCCCAAGCGGTGCGGAGTGAGCCTGAAAGCTCCAGTCGGGGGGAGTGACGGCGCTGCAGGAGCCAAGGGAACCAAAGCGGTCGTCCCTGTATTTGCCCGCGTGGCAAAAGGGCCAGCCCGCGTTTAGCCCGTCGCGGACGATGTGCAGTTCGTCGGGCGGGATGTTATCTCCCAGCCAGTCGCGGCCATTGCTGGTGGCCCAGAGCCGTCCCTGGCTGTCGAAGCGCAGGCCGACGGCGTTGCGCAGGCCGCTCGCGTAGATCCGGCCACCGCTGCCGTCCGGGTTGTACTGCATGATCGTCGCCCGGCGCTTGTCCTTTTCGTTGCAGACGTTGCAACTGGAGCCGATCGAGACGTAGAGCTTGTTGTCGGGGCCAAAGGCGACCGTGCGCGTCGAATGGCCGCCGTCGTCGGGCAGGTTGGGGACGACGACGCGCTTATTGCTGCCGGTGGGTTTTCCGGGTTGATAGTCGAAGCGCACCACCTCGTTGGTCTCGCCGATATAGAGGCCGCTTTTATAAAAGGCAAGGCCGTGGGGGTGGTTGAGGCCACTGGCAAAGACCACCCGCCGGTCCGCCTTGCCGTCTTTGTCGCGGTCGGGCAGCGCACTGACGCGCCCGGCCCCCATCTCGGTGACGAACAGATCGCCTTCGGGGGAGAGGGCCAGGGCGCGGGGCTGCTCCAGGCCATCGGCAAATACCTCGATCTCAAATCCGGACGGCAGATTGATCAGCTTCAAGTTCGGCGCTGCCTGAGCCGCTACTGGTGCAAGGGTCAAAAACAAAAGTACCAGCTTCCAGATGCGCATTTTTTTGCGATCCCGGTGACAGTAATCTCAATCTACCGAGTCAGAACCGGAAGTGTCCCCCTGCTCTGCCCTGCGGCGGAGGTGAGCTGCCAGGGCTCTCAGGCCCAGTCCGTAGCTGTCGGCTCCAAAGCCGCTGATCTGGCCTACAGCCACCGGCGCGATGTAGGAGTGATGGCGGAACGCCTCGCGCCGGTAAATGTTGCTCAGATGCACTTCGACAGTCGGCAGTTCGACCCCTGCGATCGCATCGCCCAGGGCGACACTCGTGTGGGTAAAGGCTCCGGGATTGATCAGCAGTCCGTCGAACTGACCGGCAGCGGCGTGGATCGCGTCGATCAGGGCTCCCTCGTGGTTGGACTGAAAGCAAGAAAGCTCGACGCCCAGATTTTCGGCGTCGAGCTTGAGTGATTGTTCGATCTGGCTGAGGGTCACAGTCCCGTAGAGAGCAACCTCACGCCTGCCCAGCAGGTTGAGGTTTGGACCGTTGAGAAGAAGAACGCGATATTTAGCGGCGATCGGCACGGACGCGGACAGGAACGCGCTGTAGCTGGGGCACCTGCTGTGGGATGCCCAGTAGTTCTGCCAGTCGATCGAGGGCGCGTTGGATCTTCTCTGCAATATTGTCCATGCTTCGTTCTCTCAAGGTGACTCTCGCCTTCCTATCCTTTTAGCATACCAGAGGCGCGCTGGGCGATGATCTCTCTTCGGAGAAGATCGAGGGCGCTCTGGCTGCTCACCAGGCGGATCGCTTCGCGGCCCCGCTCTGCCCCCAGGCGTAGCTCCTGGACCCGCGTGCCCTGCGGCCCGGCCAGGGCAAGGTACACTAGGCCTACCGGTTTTTGCTCCGTGCCGCCCTCCGGCCCCGAGATACCGGTGAGGGCCAGCCCCCAGTCACTGCTGGTGAGGCGGCGCACCCCTTCTGCCATCTGGCGCACCGCCGGTTCACTGACGGCACCGTGAGCGATAAGTATCTCTTCTTCGACGGCCAGAAGTTGGGTTTTAAGCGCATTGTCGTAGGCGAGCACGCCGCCTGCAAAGTAGCGCGAGGCACCCGGCACGGCAGTAATTGCCGCCCCCACCAGCCCACCGGTGCAGGATTCGGCGACCGACAGCGTTGTGCCTGTACTGACAAGAAGTTTCCCGCACACCGAGGCGAGGGTCTCGTCGTCAGCTCCATAGCAGTCGTCTCCGGCGAGGGCGCGCAGGCCGGCCTCCACCGGGGCGATGAGCGCTCTGGCCGCTTCGGGAGTGGCGGCGCGGGCGGTGATCCGCAGTTTTACCTCGCCGTCGCCCGCGTAGGGCGCGACCGTCGGATTGTCCTGGGCCAGATAAGCGGCGGCCTTCTCCGCCAGCAGCGATTCGGAGATGCCCCAGTGCCGGAGGGTGCGGCTGATAAAGACCTCCTGGCCCCAGCCTTTTGAGCGCAAAAAAGGAACGGCGGTCTGCTGCCACATGGCGCGCATCTCGGCGGGCACCCCCGGAAAAGTGAGAATCAGCACCTGGGGCCGTGCCTGCCAGAGAATGCCGGGGGCGGTGCCAGTCGGGTTGGGTAAAACCTCCGCCCCGGCGGGCAGATCCGCCTGGCGGGCGTTTGTAGCGCTCATTGGGCGCTGGCGCGCCCGAAAGCGGGCCTCGATGCGGGTCAGTTGCTCGGGATGGCGGACGAGGGGGACGCCAAAATGTTCGGCGATCGTCGGATGGGTCAGATCGTCGGCGGTCGGCCCCAGCCCGCCGGTGGTGAGGATTAAACCGGAGCGGGCCATCGCGACATCGAGGGCATGGTGGATGCGCTCGGGGTTGTCGCCCACGACGCTCTGGTAGTGGTGGGGAATGCCGAGGGCCGCCAGCTCCTGGGCAAGAAACCGGGCGTTGGTATTGACAATCTGGCCCAGCAACAGCTCGGTGCCAATGCAGAGGATTTCGGCGCTGACAGCCATCTTCAGCAGTCCACTAGAATAGATAGGCGAGAAAGACTTGGCCAGCCATCTACTTCAACCACCCCTGCTGTCAACTGATGCGTACCTTTTTTCGCGCCCTCCTGATTGTAATCGTGCTCGCTACGGCTGCCAGCGCCGCCGCGCCCCTCATCAACACCGATCCGACCCCCGCCCAGGCTCTGCACAACCCGATCGACATAAAAATCAGCCTCAAGCTGAGCGGCGAAGCGGGCAAAAGCCTCGACTGGCGGCATCCCCGCGTCGTGGTCAACGGCTACGACGCCACCGAGATGCTCCGGCCTCTGCTCGAAGGGGCAAATGCCGTGCCGATCAAGGGCGACCAGTTTGTGATTATGGATTCGACCGTTCAAGACGACCAGGCCGAGTTTCACATCTACGGCTTCGACGCCCCCCTCGGTCCCCATCAGGTGCTGGTGGAGGTGCCGCGCAGCGACGGCAGCCCGCCCCTGCGCTACCAGGCCCAGTACGTCGTGACCGCTCTGCCGCCGCGCTAGAACTTATTCGCGGAAGTTGTAGACCCGGTTGATGTCTTCTTTTTGAAAACCGAGGACGAACGGGTGGCGGCAGCCCTCGATCACCTGGATGTCGTAGATTTCTTCGATGCCCGTATCAAAGCTCAGCCAGGCTTCGACCGCCCCGCTGCGCAGGTTGACCGCGTAGACGCCGCACTGCAGACCGCCGTTATCGATGGGAGAGCCGCCGAAGGTTGCCTTCTCGCGGATCTTAGAGAGCCCGACGAAGGCGTAGGGACCGACCAAAGCCAGGCCGCGCGTGAAGCCTGGGAGCTGGGCGAGGGGCTCCCACCGGCCCGCCTGCGGATCGAAGGTGCCCAGTTCTCCCCGGCCAGAATTAAGGAGCCAGAGCCGGCCATTGTAGAGGCGCGGCGAGTGGGGCATGGCAAAGCCTTTATAGATCACCTCGTTTGCCTCGACATCGATGAGGCAGCCGCCGCTATTTTTTTCTGGCCGCCAGCCGGTGGCAAAGTCGGTGGTGCTGAGGGCGGCGGCGTAGCGCAGGCGGCCCTCCGCGTCGAGGGCGACGCTGTTGAGGTGGCAGCGGTCCTCCGGGGCCAGGCGGCTGATGAACCGGGGCTGCCAGATCGGCACAAAGCTCGCCGTCGGGCTGATCCGGGCGACGCAAGAAAAGAGCGTATTGACCAGATGAATGTCGCCACCCAACAAGAAGACATCGTGGGCGGCGACATCGCCCGTCACATAGGAGCACTGGGGCAAAAACAGATTGTCGTAGTCGCGGTCGGGATAGTGGATGGCGAGCAGCTGCGGCGCTTTGACAAACGACCAGATCTGGTTGCGGGTCGCAAGCAGCATTCCCCCCGGATGGACAAACAGACCCATCGCCTTGTTGTAGGTGCGCATCAGCATCCGCACCCGCTGCTGGTAGTTGCTCAAAAAACAGAGCTTGCCCGCCTGGTAAGTGGTGAGGGCGAGGGTGATACCGAGCCTGTCGAGCAGTTCGGCGAAGCTGGGGGAGTGGACAAAAGTAACCGAAGCTTCGGTGCTGGTGGCCGTCATAGACAAATATTCTAGCGGGCCGGATGGCATCGCTTCTGTTCTTCCTCAGCAAAGTAGAGCGCTGTGGTAGAACTTGCTAGAGGTGGTTGCTTATCCAATCGGGGCGTGCCGTGTTTTACGGGTATCTGGGGATCGTTCTTGTGGCCCTGCTGGTGTCCGTCCGGATGGCGGCAGCCCAGCCGCTTGTCATCCTGCACGGCTTCAGCGGCGCAGACGGCGCTTACCCTTATACCGGCATCCTCATGGGTCCGGACGGCAACTTCTACGGCACGACGAGCGCCGGGGGAAGCGCCAACAAGGGCACGATCTACCGGCTCACGCCCACTGGCGCATTCAATCTGCTCCATAGCTTTACGGGCAGCGACGGGGCCAACCCCTATGCCAGGGTGCTGCCCGCCCAGGACGGGATGTTCTACGGTACGACCAGCAGCGGCGGTGCCCAGGGCCGGGGGACGATCTTTCGCCTCAGCCGCAGCGGTGAGTTCAAAACCCTGCATTCCTTCGAGGGCAGCGACAGCGGCAATTCTTTTTCCAGGCTGCTGCAGGCGAGCGACGGCAACTTTTATGGCACGACCAGCGGAGCGATGTCGCCGGGCGATGGCACGGTCTACCGACTGGACAAAGAAGGCCACTTCCAGACGCTGCACGCTTTTCGCCTATTGGACGGCATCGATCCTTACACGTCATTGAGCGAGGGCAAAGACGGCAACTTTTATGGCACTACCCCCTACGGCGGTACCGGCGGCAACGGAACGATCTTTCGGGTAAATGCCAGGGGTGAATTTGCGGTGATCTACGCCTTTGGCGGCGGCGACGGAGCCAATCCCCACGCCGGGCTGTTGCTTGCAAGGGACGGCAACTTCTACGGCACGACGACGGGCGGCGGCGATCAGGGAATGGGGACGATCTTTCAGCTCACCCCAGCAGGCAAACTCACCGTCCTCCATAGCTTTGCGGGCAGCGATGGAGCCCGCCCCCAGGCTGGTCTTCTAGAAGGCAGCGACGGCAGGCTCTACGGCACGACTGCCTATGGCGGAGGGGATCTGTCGCTTTTTGAGGACGGGGACGGTACGATCTTTGCCCTTTCTGCTGCCGGTGCTTTTCAGACCCTCTACGTCTTTACGGGCGACGACGGCACCAACCCGGCCTGCACGCTCATCCAGGGCAAAGACGGCGCACTCTACGGCACCACCGCCCACGGTGGCACTAACGGTCAGGGCACCGTCTTCAAGTTGCCTCTATAGATCAAGCGTCGTAGCGGATGCTCGCCGCCTCCATGCGATGAATCGCCTCGCGCATCCGCTCGTCGGGGACAGTGAGGGCAATCCGAAAGAATCCCTCGCCGTGCTCGCCGTAGCCATTGCCCGGCGGGACGATGATCCCGCACTTGTCGAGCAGGGCGCTCACAAAGGCGAGGGACGAATCAAAAGATCTAGGAATCGCTGCCCAGACGTAGAGGGTGGCCCTGGGCGCTACGATCGGCCAGCCCAGCGAGCGCAGCCCTTCGACAACGATGTTGCGGCGGTTTTGATAGACCGTCATCAATTCTTCGAGCCGTTCGTCGCTGAGCGAGAAAGCGGCGATCGCCGCCTGCTGGATCGCCTTGAAGGCACCGGAGTCGATGTTGGTCTTGACCTGGCCCAGCCCCGAGATGCCGGTCTGGTTGCCGATCACAAAGCCGATGCGCCAGCCGGTCATGTTGTAGGCTTTTGAGCACGAAAGAAACTCGATCGCCACGTCCTTTGCCCCCGGTACCTGGAGAATGCTCGGGGGCCTGTAGCCGTCGTAGGCCATCTCGCTGTAGGCGTTGTCGTGGCAGACGAGAATATCGTGTTTTTTGGCAAAATGCACGACCCGCTCAAAAAATTCCAGCGGAGCGATGCCGCCGGTCGGGTTGTTGGGATAGTTGAGCCAGAGCAATTTTGCTCGATCGGCCACCGCCGCCGGAATCGCCTCCAGATCGGGCAAAAACTGATTTTCGGCGAGCAGGGGCAGCGTGTAGTATTCTCCCCCAGCAAAGATCGTCGCGGTGCGGTAGACCGGATAGGCCGGATCGGGAATGAGCGTCAGATCGCCCGGATCGACGAAGGCCAAAAAAGTGTTGTGGATCGCTTCTTTAGAGCCAATCGACGAAATTACCTGGGTGTCCGGATCCCAGCCCCCGACGCCAAAGCGCCGCTCAAACCAGTTGGCGGCGGCCTCGCGGTAGGCGCGGGTGCCCTTGTAGGGCGGATAGTTGTGGGTGGCCGGATCGTCGATCGCCCGGTGCATCGCCTCGACGACAATCTCAGGGGTCGGCTTATCCGGGTCGCCGATGCCCATGTTGATGATATCGACGCCGCGCGCCACCGCCTCGTCGCGGCGGCGGTCAATCTCGGCAAATAGATACGGCGGAATGCGATCGAGGCGGCTGGCAGTCTTCATGGGCACCCAGGTGAGCGGACTGCGCCATTGTACCGGCTTATCCGGAGGCGGCAAAGGGCTGCAGGGCAGCGGCAAATGCGCGGCAATCGCGGTAGCGGTCCTGGGGCTGGTAGGCGGTCGCAACATCGATAATCGCGATCAGATCGGCGGGAATGCCTGCTGCGTCGAGGCCCAGCAGTCGGCGCTGGCGAATGTTGTAAAGGTTGCCCGGAAACTGGCGGGTGAGCAAGAACACCAGCGTCATCGCCACCCCGTAAATGTCCGACTGGATGCAGGGACGGCCCTGGCTCTGCTCGGGCGGGCCATAGCCGGGGGTGGCGATGCGCGTGCCCTGGCGGTTGCTGAACTCTTTGACCGCACCGTAGTCGATGAGCACCACCTCGCGGGGGTTATAGCGCAAGATCATGTTGGCAGGCTTGAGGTCGCGGTGGATAACCGGCGGCGTGCGCTCGTGCAGGTAGGTGAGCACGGCACACACTTCGAGCATCCAGCCTACGGCCTGGCTCACCGATCGCGGCTGCAACTGTTCGAGCGTCAGGCCATAGATCATCTCCATGACCAGGTAATAGCGATCTTCAGTACAAAAAAAATCGTAGAACCTGGGAATACCGGGGTGACGCAACTCGGCGAGCACCCGCGCCTCGCGCAAAAATAGCTCCCGCGCCTTTGCCTTGCGCGATAGATCGGCGTCGATCTCCTTGAGCACCGCCAGCCGGTCGTTCTGCAGGTTAAAAATTAAATACGTCGTGCTCATCCCGCCCTGGGCGAGGGTACTGATGATCTCGTAGCTATCCCCGGTTTCGGGGTTGGTGAGCACCCCCTCGCTGATTAAAAGCCTGCCGCAGATCCGGCAAAAGCGCGTGTAGCCGGGGTTGTTCTCACAGCAGGCAAGCGGCACTTCACTCCTGGCGGCCACACCGGCTCCTTACTCGATTGGTCCCCTTGCGGGCAGTCAGCATCGCGACACCTGGCCTTACGAAGATTTGCGGTTTTTCTTGAGATCTTCCGGGTTCATTGGCCCCATATCCAGGAAAATATGGTTGGGATCCTTGTTCTTTGCTATCAGCGTACTGCTCCACTTGCGCGCCTCGATCTGCTGATTGATCTTGCCTATCTCCTCCACCCAGCGCTGGCGCTCCCTGTGCTCAAGGCCCAAGATCGCATCCGGCGGCCAGTGAAAGTGAAAGGCAATGTAGGCTACCTCCTCGTACAGCCGCTCGGAGGGGTAGCCTAAGATTCCCCCGATAAGGCCAGCTCCACGGCGAACTGGTTGCTGCAGTAGGGGCACTGGGCCGGGATGTGGGCGTTGCCCTGCTGATTGAGGCGATTGTATAACTCGCGCAGGTAGCCGATGTCTCGGGTAAATAGACTTTCGAGCAACTCCGGGGTAAGGGGAGCGAGCGTTCCGAGGCGGGTGATCACCCGCGCCAGCATCACGAGCACGCCGTAGGCGGGATTTTCTTGCACGCGGCTGTCATTTTGCACAGCCATCTCGTCCCTGGCGGTCGCCAGGCGCATCATCCCTTTTTTGTGCAGCTGCCCCTGATCGTCGAGCAACCCCCGTGGCAGGGTAAAGGGAAATTCACTTCGGAAATCTTCACTCATACGCGCACAACGAACAACAGCAAAAGGGCGAACCGATCGGCCCGCCCGCTGTGGAGAAGCAACCGCGCCACCCACGGGATCGTCAGGTCGCGGAGGACTTGGTCGCCTCCGGGATGAGCCCGTTGATCTGCCGGTAGAAGTTTTGCAGGTAATTGAGATCACCAGCAAAAAAACCTTCGACGACCGCCGGGGTAATCTCGGGCAGGGCTCCCAACTGTACGATAACGCGGGAGAGGATGATGATCGTAGCGTAGGCGGGATTGGACTTTACCCGTGGATCGCGCAGGGGCGCGATCTCGTCCATCGCCGTCGAAAGGCGCATGACGCCCTTGCGGTGCAAATTGCCGTCAGGATCGAGATATCCCTTGGGCAGGGCGAACTCATACTCAGTCTGAATGGCACCCACGGCTACATTACTCGCTTGAACTCTTCAACGGCCAACTCCACCTCTTCGAGGGCGTACTCGCCGCTCGAAGCGTCCAGTCCGGGGCGGTTCGCCTCAATATAAGAGAACTTCCCGGAAGCTGGTCCAAAGCTGGTGGGCCAGGCTCCGTGGAAGTCGTAGCGCGCCCCCACATCACCCGCCTGAGTATACACCGTTAGCGAGCCCGAGCGACGCTTTGCTGCCCAACCGCCTTCTTCGACGCCGTTGAACCAGTTCCACATCGCAAGGGAACTGGTCATACCGTGTCTGAGAATCAAGGTGGTGCGCTGCGTATTTCCCGGTACCTTGGTGCTCACCACCATGCCGCGCTTGGCGTTCGCCCAGCGCTGGGGGGTGACTTCGACGACCTCGACGATCGGCTGTTTGGCCCGGATACCCCGGCACTCCAAAAAAAGAGCGTCCATGGGCCCAGCTCCGTCGAGCGACAGTTCGACGTAAAACCGACAGGCAACGAGGGCTTCAGCGCTGATGGGCAACATGGCGGATCACCTCGAATTTAGACAGTGCCGGCTTCGCGGCCAACACAGGTCATCTCCCGCCAGTGGATCGTGAAGGTCTCGGTCATGACGTCGCCGCTGCTGGCCTTGGCTGATCCAATTTTATAGTCGGAGGGCACGCAATCGACGTACTCGAACTGCGAGACGACGTTGCCCGACTGGTCGTAGATGCAGAGCGTCGATGTCTTGCGGTTCTTAGACCAGGTATTGCCGGTGCTGGTCCACTGCTTGGCGCACTCGCTCATCCAGCGCTGGATGGCATTGTCCTTGCACATCACAACGGTGATCGTGTAGGGCTTGTTGGCGTTGGTGGACATGATCGGCGTGCCGAAGAGCATACCGCCGGGCTTACCGGCACCCAGAACGGTGTTTTTGGAGGCGATCGTGTTGCTGTAGCTGAAGTCTTTGACTTCGAGGACGGGGCGCTGCTCGATGCCGGTCGCTGACCAGTAGAATCGGCAGGAGACGAGAAACTCTCTATCGTGGTCGATCATCTGGCTTGCTCCTCCTTGTTGATGGGTGTGGGTCGCTTAGAGAACGCGCTTGATGCCTTCGTGGACCAGTTCGAGGGTCTCGGTCGCCATCGAGGACTGGCCGGCACCAAAGTCGGGACCGCCGTACTTGCAGGGATAAGAGTTGACAATCTCCCAGCGCGCCTGCATCGAGCCATCCTGACCATAGGCAGTGATCGAAGACGCTTTACGGTTGGTGCGCCAGGAAGAACCACCGGCATCGTTTTTGTTGCACTTCTCGTACCACTGGTAGAGATCGACGTCGTTGGTGGCGACGAGTTTGACGATCACGTGGGTAAAGCGCTCGACCGTCGGGGTGACCTGACGGGTCTTGGCACCGTTCTTGCTGGAGCCCTGGACGTTCTCGGCTCCGCCCACGGGCGAGGAGCACACCAGACCGCGAATTTCGCTGATCACCTTGTCGGTGATGCCGTCCGCTTCAAAGTAAAACTTGCAATTTGTAAGAAACTCTCCAGTAGCCATGATCTCGCTCGCTCCTTTGGTAATGGATGACGTGATGAGTGAACAGGTCGGGAGCCGTCAGCCACCCCTAGGGATGGCTGACGGCGAAAGTCAAGCCGTGTCTAGGCCACTTCCTCGTCGGCAGCGCCGTTCCACTGGCTGATGCGGAAGACGACGAATTCTGCCGGCCTGACCGGGCAGACGCCGACTTCGACGTACAACCGGCCCAGAACCATCGTCTCGGGCGTGTTCAGCTCTTCGTCGCACTTGACGTAGAAGGCTTGCTCGGGGGTGGCACCAAACAGCGCTCCCTCGCGCCAGATGCGCTCAAGGAAGTTAGAAATGGTCCGGCGCACCCGCATCCAGAGGTCCTGATCGTTGGGCTCGAAGACCGCCCACTGGGTGCCCAGTTCGATCGACTTTTCGATGTAGCTGATGAGGCGGCGAACGCTGATGTAGCGCCACTCGGTCTTGTCGGGTTCAACCAGCGTGCGCGCGCCCCAGATGCGGATGCCGCGATTGGGGAAGGAGCGGATGCAGTTGATGCCCAGGGGGTTGAGCAGTTCTTGCTCGCGGAAGTTGGTGTCGTAGGCAAGGCCGATGACGCCGCGCGGCACTTCGTTGGCGGGAGCCTTGTAGACGCCCCGCGTCTCGTCGGTGCGGCCCCAGACGCCCATGACGTGGCCGGAGGGCGGCACCAGCAGCGGGCGACCGCCGTTGCGCGGGTTGGCCACCTTGATCCACGGATAGTAGAGGGCAGCAAACATCGAGCGGCGGTTGAAGGCGGCGAGCCACTGCACCACTTCCTGGGGCTTGACGCGGTCCGGCGGCGCATCGAGGACGACCATGCGGTTGGGCGGGTTGGGCACATCGCCGGTGGCGGAGCCCTCGCACATGCTGATCATCATCTCCATGATCGCGTGGACCTGCTCAAGATCCAGCAGGTTCGCCTCGTAGGCGCGCCAGAGGTCGGGGCAGGCCACCATCGTGATCTCGTCGATTTCAAAGATGCCGCGCACGCCGGTGCGCTCGTCTCTTAGACCCTCGACATCGCGGGCAAAGCGGTCGATCGATGAAGCGACCAGCGGCGGCGACAGCTCATACTGGCCATTGCCGGGACGCCGAGCGAGTGGGCGACCGGTCTGAGCCAGATCTTCGATCTGAATAAACTGCGAAGTCTGCACGGCGGTGGCCACGTAGGTCGCTACCTGCGGCTGGGCTTCGCGCTCCATCGTCAGGTGCTCGAAGCGCTCAAGGATTTGATCGCCCCGGCGGACGGTGACCGTAAAGTATTCGCCGGTATTGACCGGCTGTTCGCCGCCCTGGCCGTCGGGCAGAGCGCGGGGGGTACCATCTGAAATCTGGACGGTCACAGAGCCCTGCTGGGCTGCCTCGGGCTTGAGGACGAGGCGCAGCGAGGGGCGGTTGCCACGGCTTTGGATCTGCAGCCCGGTTTCACTGGTGGGCTGGGGGGTACCCGGCTTGGGACCAGGCAGCTGCGTGCCGATGCTGGTCACCCAGCAACGGCCACCGCCGTTCATAAACCAGCCGTAGACCGCAAAGGGCAGGTAGGCGTTGAAATCGGTAAAGCCATCGGAGCCGGGCCGGGCAAAGTAGTTGAGGTACTGGGTCCAGTTGGTGATGAGCATCGGCTTGAACGGTTCGGCACCGCCGCGCACATCCTCGCTGAAGCCGACGAAACCGGCGATGGCGGTAGCCACACCCTCGATCGGGCGACTACCACGGTCAATTTCTTCGATGTATACGCCAGGGGCGAAATAATCCAGTCTTGGCATGATGGGCTTCCTGTAGGGTAGGTGGGACGGCGCTGCCGGGAGTCTTCCCCGCCATCGCCGGAGCTAATTTGGAGTCAGCAGAATCTCCTTGAAGGTGTAATTCTGGGAGTCCACCAGCACATTGCACCTCTGGGTGAGATAGCCGGGACAGTCCAACTCCAAAACGTAGTGACCGAGGGCGAGATTGTCGAAGTAGAACAATCCCTCCTGGTTGCTTGTCACTGCCTTTTTGGTACCGGCGATGGCCACCTTGGCAGCGACTAGCGGTTCGGTGGTGAGGGCGCTTTTGACCACACCTGCAACAGAAACGCGCCGAGAGGCGGCTGAGTCGGCATGGCCATCGGCGGTCGATGAGCGCAGGCGGGTGATCCGCTCCCAGACCAGGGGAATCGGAGCGGCGGCGTTGGGATTGATGGGAGCGGTGATCGTCACCATCAAGGCCGGACGCAAGGGGGCTCCCAGGGCCAACCACAAAGTGGAAATGTCCATCGGACGCACCTGGCAGACGCTCATCGTCAGGTTGCCAAAGCCGCGCAGGGCCGGGGCGAGCAGATCCTCGCGCAGCGAGCGATGCCTGAGCAGCAAGCTCAAAGCCTCGGAGAGCAGATGGTGCTCGCCCAGTACCGTGCGGTCCCAGGCGGTGATCAAAAAGGAGGCATCGAACCAGGTGGGCGTCCAGCCCACCGCTGCCAGGGGCCGCTCATCGATGTAGCGGCGCTCGACCTGGCGGCTGGCCTGGGGCACCTGGGCATTTTCGCGCAGATCGTAAAAGTAAACATTGAGACCCTGCTGACCAGACTTTGTCTGCCGCTCGCCAGGCGGCGCAAAGTCGATCTGTTCAGTACTGGTGAGGGAGGTGCCCCCGGCTAAAATTTCGGCCAGGGTCTGAACGAGGGCGGTGATCATTCGGGAGAAAGACGTTCGTATCCAGACTCAGATTAGGGAGCGGCGAGGCTTTCTGGTTATTAGACTTTGGTCGGAGATTTTTGCTGAATATTCGTGACGGAGCCGACAGCAACTTTTTCTAGACCCGCTATACTCATGGCAAACACCAAATGGGCATGGGTATCTCGGGTTGCATACTTTCCTGCTTTCTCCCCTAGAACCTTAAGGAGAAGAGCACGATCGCCTGCGCCTTCCCACGTTCTCGGCTATGTGTGCTCCGGTTCTGCATCTGGTAGCTGCTCGCCTCCTATGAAGGTCTCTTTCTCACCCGTATCCGTAAGCTCCACTGCGCCCCCCTCACCGCTCGAAAGTGCCTGCCGGCTGCATGCCGAGCAATTGAGCGCGCTCTGTCCGATTCTGTGCGTCCGCATCGCCTACTACGACCCCCACGCAGGTTGCTGCCGGCACCTGACCCACTACGGGCCAGATCAACCTGGTCTGCCGGAAGAAAGTTTCCCGGAGGCCACAGCCGAAAACTGGTTGACAGACAAGCTACCCGTAGCTACATTATCAGAAATCAATTTCAAGCATTTTCACGGCGCGGCCTATATCTGTCCTCTTGCTTACAGAGATCCCAATCCTGAGTACCTGCTTATTTTCTCTCCCCAGGTACTGAACACTTCACAAAAGCAGGCGATCGAGCAGGCGACTTTGCTTTTGGCCCGTCACCTCGAACTGTATCAAAAGTGCGTGCGCCAGCATTCTGAGATTCAACTGCTCGAGCAGGTCGTGCAGCGCGTCGGTCACCAGCTGCGCAATCCCCTGGCTCTGGTCAGCCTCTACGCTGAAAATCTCTGCCTGGGTCTTGCGGACGGCACAGCCCTCGAACAGGCGCAGATTATCCGTGAGACAGTCCAGGAACTGAATACCAATTTGACTGAACTCATCTACTGCGGGCAGGGGGTGCGCCTGCGCATGAGCTTTCAGGATCTGCGATCGATCTTCGATGAGAGCATCGAAGCGCTCCAGCCCTGGATTGCCAAAAAGGGACTGCAGGTCCGCCTGCCTGAGACTTCGCTGATGCTGGTGTGCGATCGGCTCCAGCTCAAGCAGGTCATCGACAACCTGCTCAACAACGCTGTTCATTTCAGTCCGGTGGGCGGGACAATCAATTGCCGCTGGCGCTCGTTTCAAAACGAGGTGCTCATCGAGATCAGCGACCAGGGGCCAGGGCTGTCCCATCAAGATCTTCAACAGATCTTCACACCCTTTTATTCGCGCCGCCCCGGCGGCACTGGACTGGGGCTGGCGATTGCCAAGAAGATTGTTCTCGATCACCAGGGCAGTCTGTGGGCCCAAAACCTGCACGCCGGTGGGGCACAATTTTCTTTAAGTCTGCCTCGGGGTGTCAACTGAATTGGGGCAGGCGGGGAGGCCAGGCTCAATGGTGACTGCGGCGCTGTCCATTTTGCTGGTCGATGACGAGCAACGCTTTCGTCAGGGTCTGCGCACGCTGTTAAATTTTTACAGCTCCGCTGGTCCCACGACCTTTGAGATTGTCGGCGAAGCGGCCTCCGTCGAGCAGGCGATGGTCCTGGTCGGTGAGCAGCGGCCCGCTCTGGTGCTCTTAGATCTCGAACTGGCGCGCGGCGACGGGGTGGCGCTCCTCGAACAGTTGCGCGAGGGCAGCTACCACGGCAAGGTACTGGTACTCTCGGCCCACCAGGAGGACGACTGGGTCTTTCGCGCCATGCAGGCCGGTGCCTGCGGCTATGTCTTTAAGACCCACCTGGCAAGCCAGTTGGGCGAGGCGATCGCGACGGTGATGCGCGATGAAATTTATTTGCCGCCGGAGGTCGCCACTCAGTTTTTCCGACTGTTTCACTACTATTCCGGTCGTTCGCTGCAGGCGCGCAGCCAGATTCACCTCACCGAGCGCGAGCAGGAGGTGCTCTACTGGCTGGTGCGGGGCGCTTCTAACGAGGAGATCGCCAAAAACCTCTACATCACGATCGCCACAGTCAAGGCGCACCTGACGGCAATCTTTGAAAAATTGCAGGTGACAAGCCGCACCCAGGCGATCGTCGCGGCCCTCAAGCTCGGTCTGGTCCAGGCGTAGCGAGCAATCGGCGGTAGTGACCCAGATATTCATCGATCATCCGCTCAGGCCGGAAGCGCTCGATATTTTGCCGGCCCCTGGCAATCCAGATCGAGCGCTCGTGCGGATCGGTGAGGCGGAGGATTGCACTGGCCATGCCCTGCTCGTCGTCGAGGCTAAAAACCAGCGCCGAGTTGGCCACTACCTCCGGCAGCGAGGTAGTATCCGAGCAGATCACCGGGCAGTGGCACTGCTGCGCCTCCAGGGGCGGCCAGCCGAAACCCTCGAAGCGCGACGGAAACAGTAGAGCGTGCGCGCCGCTGTAGAGCGCTTCGAGTCGTTCGTCGTCGGGAGATGGCACCTCGATGAGCCGATGGGCGATCCCCAGTTGCTGGGCCAGTTCCCGGAGGGCCGGGCCCGCCGGTTCTCCTGCCAGCACCACCTGCCCGTCCCAGTGCCGGTGGGCGAGGGCAAAGATGCGCAGGACACCTTCGCGGTTTTTGCGCGCCAAAGCGGAGCCGACGTGCAGCAGGTAGGGCCGCGTCCAGAGATCAGGGAGGGCCGCAAGCCGGGCTTGAATTTCGTCTGGCGGAAGCGGACGGTAGGGGCGGTTGAGCCCCAAAAGGACAACAGGAGCGTCGAGCTGTCTACCTGCCAGGCGCTGGAGATCGCCCTGGGTGTGGGTCGAATCGCAGATCACCAGGCGCGAGCGCCGCAGCCCCGAGAGAATCAACCGCTGCAAAAGCTTGCCTGTAAGCGTGGCCGGACAGTCGGTGTCCTCGCCCAGGGCACCGCGCACCGCCAGCAGATCGTGGCAGGTAACGCTCGCGCCGGGCAAAAAGTGGGCGTAGATCGCGTTGGAGTGATCGCAGATATGCACGATGTCTGCCCAGGGGCGCTGGGTCCAAAGCGTCCCGGTAAAGAGCACGAACTTGTCGAGGTAGGCGACCCACTTGCGCACCGGAGCTGGGGTTGCCTTAAAAAGCGGCAGCAGGCGGGGCTCGGGGGCAACGACGCGCACCTGCACACCGGCTTGCTTGAGGCCCGAGGCAAGCAGTGCAGCGAAGCGCAGCATACTCTGCTGCTCATCGGGTCGATAGTTGGCGACCAGCAGAACTTTCATAGCTTTCAAGCACTACTGGCACCCGCATCGCCGCCAGACAGAGGCCGCCGCCAAAAACGGCGAACCCGAGACTGGTGGGCTGGCCGAACTGGCCACTGATGATGTTGAGGCCGCAGGCGGCAAACAATAGCAGCGGCAGCAGGTTGCCGGTGGAGACGCAGCGCAGGGCAAGCTTACCCATCCAGACAGCAATCGCTAACCGCAGCAGGATATAACCGAAACCGAGGATCGGACCACTCTCGCGCACGACGCGGGGCCACTCGGCCTCGGCAAGCAAAAAGCGGCCCTTCAGCCCGAGCAGGGCTGCCCCAGCGTTGGTGCCCATCCCGAGGCCGTAACCTAGAAGCGGCACGCTCAAAAGACCATTGAACGTGTCCTGGTAGCTGCCGATAAAGCGCTGGGCAAGCCCCCCCTCGGCGGTACTGGCAAGCTCCAGGCGGGTCGTGGTGACGTTGAGCGCTTCATTAAAAGTCGGCAAAAAACTGAGGCTCAGCCCGGCAAACCCGATAAATAATGCCACCCGCACCGCCCCCCGCGCCAGTCGTGGCTGCAACAGCAGGCCGACGAACATCGCTGCAAAGACCAGAGCCACCCCGAGGATTGTGCTGCGGCTGCCGGAGACAGCGAGGGCGATGGGCAGCGCAAAACCCGCAGCTGTGAGCAGGGGGCGCGAGTAGACGCCGGGCTGCAAAAAGCCGTAGAGCAAAAAAGCGGTGCTCAAAGCAAAAAAGAGCGACGTGCCGTTGACGAACGAAAAAGTCCCGGCTGGCCGGATGCGGCCAAAGACCGAGATGATCTGGCTTGCATCTTCGCCGGCCCCGCGATTGAGAAACGCCTCCGGCCCGACGGCGAACTGGGCTGCCATGAGTAGCGCCATCGGCAAAGCTAAAAGGAGCACTACCCGGCCAAAGCGCAGCACGTCGGTGCGATCGAAGACCTTGGGGATCAAAAAGATCAGGGGCAGGTGCAAAAAGTTGGTGCGCAGCCCAAAAAGCACGACGCTGATATTGCTGAAGTCGGTGTAGACGGTTGCCACCAGCCCCGCCGGAAACGACAGCAGCGCCAGGGCCAACGTCGAGCGCGTGAAGCGGTTGTCCGGCAGGAGCTGACAGCGAAAAGCATAAAAATATGCAAGCAGCAGCACCGGGTCGCGGACGATGAGCAGGGGCACCGATAGACCGGGCAAAAGCCACTTGCGGAGCACTCCCTCGAAGATGAGCAGCCAGAAGTACAACCAGATAAAGCGCTGAATATAGCGGACGTGCTTGGTGACGGGCATGAAGGAGCAAAGCCGAGGGTCTGTCCCTCAGAATATCAATCTGCCGCCCGAAGCCACCAGTCCTTGCCAATCACCACGGCCTGAGAAACTAATAAACTGGACGTTGGCGGCGCTCATGGACACGACAGCAGACCAGGAGGAATCTTATGCGCGCGGTACTGATGGCGGGCGGCTCGGGAACGCGGCTTCGGCCCCTCACCTGCGATCTGCCCAAGCCGATGGTTCCGATTCTCAACCGGCCCATCTCCGAGCACATTCTCAATCTTTTGAAGCGGCACGGGGTCGATGAGGTGATTGCGACCCTGTACTACCTGCCGGATGTGATGCGCGAGTACTTCCGCGACGGCAGCGACTTTGGACTGCACATGACCTACGCCATCGAGGAAGAAAAGCCCCTGGGCACCGCCGGTTGCGTCAAAAATATCCAAGCGCTCCTGCAGGATACCTTCATCGTCATCTCGGGCGACTCGCTCACCGACATCGACCTGAGCGCTGCCGTTGCCTTTCATAAAAAATCGGGCTCGAAGGCGACGCTGGTGCTCACCCGCGTGCCGGACCCGATGGAATTTGGCGTCGTGATCACAGACGCCCAGGGCCGGATCGTCCGGTTTCTCGAAAAACCGGCGACCAGCGAAGTCTTCTCCGATACGGTCAACACCGGCACCTACATCCTGGAGCCGGAGGTACTGCAGTATCTACCCGCCGACACCGAGGTCGATTTTTCTAAGGACCTCTTTCCAAAATTGCTCGCCAAGGGCGAACCGATGTTTGGCTACGTCGCCGAAGGCTACTGGTGCGATGTCGGCAGCCTCGATACCTACCGCGAGGCGCAGTACGAGGCGCTCGCCGGAAAGATCGCCCTTGAGACCGGCTACAGGCAGATCGAGGAGGGCATCTGGATAGGCGAGAACTCGATTATCGATCCGAGTGTCCGCCTCGAAGCGCCGCTACTGATTGGCAACAACTGCCGCATCGGACCACGGGCACGGCTTTCTGCCGGAACGATCATCGGCGACAACGTCACGGTCGGGGCGGAGGCGGACCTCAAGCGCCCGGTGATCTGGAATGGGGCGCTTATCGGCGAGGAAGCGCACCTGCGCGGCTGCACGATCGCCCGTGGTGCGAGGGTCGGACGGCGCGCCCAGCTATTAGAAGGGGCCGTCGTCGGCGCGCTCACAACCGTCGGAGAAGAGGCAGTGATCGCCCCTGAGGTGCGCATCTGGCCTTCTAAGAAGGTCGAGGTCGGGGCGAATGTGACGATGAATCTCATCTGGGGCACGACGGCGCTGCGCAACCTGTTCTCGCAGCGCGGCGTCAGCGGCCTCGCCAACATCGAGATCACCCCCGAATTTGCCGTCAAGCTGGGAGCGGCTTACGGAGCCACCCTCAAACCCGGTGCCCAGGTGCAGGTCTCCCGCGACCAGCGAGCGATCTCAAGAATGCTCTCGCGCTCGCTCATCTCGGGCCTGATGAGCGTCGGCGTCAACGTCCAGAACCTGGAGGCGACGGCGATTCCGATCGCCCGCTACGTCGCGCCGATGCTCGAAGTCGATGGCGGCATCCATGTGCGCGTCCACCCCGAGCACAACGACCGGGCCCTCATCGAATTTATCGATTCGCAAGGCATCAACATCAACAAAAGCCGCGAAAAGAAGATCGAATCTTCTTTTTTCAAAGAAGACTTTCGCCGCGCCCGCGTCGATGAAATTGGTGAAATCACCTACCCGGCCCGCACGCTCGAATTTTATGGCGCGGGCTTTCTCGATCACCTGAGCGCTCAGGCCCTGCGCAACAGCCAGGCGCGGGTGGTGATCGACTACGCCTACGGCGTCTCCGGCGCGGTGCTGCCGATGCTTTTGGGCAAACTGAGCTGTGAGGCGGTGGTGCTCAACGCCGCCCTTACCACCAACACTCCCCCCACCGGCAAGCAGCGCGAGAGCCTGATTACCCAGTTGGGCAACGTCGTCGAGGCTCTGCAGGCCACCTTCGGCGTTCAGATCTTTGCCAACGGCGAGCGCTTCACCCTGGTGGACGAGGCGGGAGCGGCGATCCGCGAGGAGCAACTGACGGCGCTGCTCGTCGAATTGGTGCTTACCGACAGCCCCCGCTCGGTGATCGTCGTGCCTACCGAAGTGTCGAGTGTCGTCGAGCAGATCGCCCACCGCCACGACGCACGAGTAGTGCGCACCAAGTCGAGCCCGACAGCCCTGATGGAGGCAGCCGCCTCGATCACGAGCGTCGCCCTCGCCGGTTCAGCCGAGATGGGCTTTATCTTCCCCCAACTGCATCCGGGCTTCGATGCGATGTTTGCCATTGCCCACCTGATCGAGATGCTCACCAAGCAGGGCCGATCCCTCTCCCAGACCCGCCAGGATCTGCCGCGCATCCACCACCGCCACCACGTCATCCACTGCCCCTGGAGCGCCAAAGGAGCGCTGATGCGCCAGCTGGTCGAATCGCACCCCGAGGACAGCCTCGAACTGGTGGACGGCGTCAAGGTACACTTTTCTAACGAAGACTGGGTGCTAATCTTGCCGGATGCGGGCGAGCCCATCGTCCATATCTACAGCAACGGCCAGAACCGCGAGTCGGTGGAAAGGCTGGCGCGCAAGTACCGGGAACTGGTGCAGGATTTTACGCGGGACCGGCGCTAGGCAAGTTTGCCGATTTCGCGCCGGGAGACGACGACGGTGTGCTCCCAGCCGTCCATATGCACGGTGATGCCGCCGAAGGCTCCGAAACCGACGACTGTACCGGTTTTGCCCACCAGCGAGCGACCAAAACTGCGGGCGGGCCTGCCGGGAGGAGTGGGATTGGGGTCGATGCAGCGCACGCGGTCGCCGATGGCAAGCGTTATCTTCATGCAGAATTGCTATGTGTCAGACAAGGTACCAACAATCTTAGCGGCAGGGTTCTACCCCTCACCCCTGCCCTTAAGGCCGATTTTATCTACTGCTGCCCCAGGCGAAGTGCTGGCGCAGCACATCGAGGGGCGGATGCCGCCAGTAATCGATGTGCGAGACGATGCGCTCTGTCTCATCGACGATGAGTTCGCTCCAGCCGTCGATGCGGATGCGCGGCTGCCAGGGCAAAGGAGCGCGCCAGCTCAGTGTCCAGCGCGTCACGATCCGGCTATCTGTGCGCTCGATCCCGTGCAGCTCCAGCCGCAGATCCTTGAACCACCTGCCCATAAAGCCAATCATCCGGCGGTAGCGCTCCAGACCCCGAAATTCGGTGAGCGGATCTTTGAAGTAGACCCCTGGGGCGTAGATGCCGTAGGTCTGCTCCGCTGGAAAGCGCTCATAGTCTGCCCGCAGAATGTCGAGGAGATCCACAACGTAGACAAAATAAAGTTTTGTTTCGATTGTAGGGCTTGCTGCCGCTAGGATCGAAGCAGTTGCGCTCAAGGGAGGCGATGCCAGCCAGCCGGACGCCCCTATCGCCCGCCGACCGGGAAAATTTGCGGCGCGCCCAGCAGATCTGGGAGCAGATCAAGGCACCGGGTCCGTTGCCGGTTGCCCAGGTGCTTTCAAGAAGTAGCGAACTGCTTTTTTCGCCGCAGTGGGATGTCGCAATCGCAGGCGGCACACTCGGGGCAATGATCGCAGTACCGCTCGCCCGGCGGGGCTGGCGGGTTGCCCTGGTGGAGCGCGGGCACCTGCGGGGGCGCGATCAGGAGTGGAACGTCTCCCGTCCGGACCTCGATGTACTCGTGGAGCGGCAACTGTTGAGCCGCCACCAACTGGAGCAGGCGATTGCCACGCACTGCGGCCCGGCCCGCATCCAGTTTATGGGTGGTGAACCCATCACCGTGCAGGGTGTGCTCGATGTCGGCGTCGATCCGGTGTTTTTGCTGGCCACCCTCAAGGAGCGCTTTTTAGAAGCCGGGGGAACACTCATCGAACAGGCGGCCTTCGAGAGTGCCGTTGTGCATCCCGATGGCGTGAGCGTCCGGGCGGGCGGCAGGACACTCACGGCGCGATTACTCGTCGATGCGATGGGGCACTTCTCACCCATCGTCCGGCAGGCCCGAGGCGGCGTGAAGCCGGACGGTGTCTGTCTGGTGGTCGGCAGTTGTGCCCGTGGCTATGCTGCCAGTTCAGACAGGACGGACTTGATTGTTTCGTTTACGCCCAGCCAGAACCAGTGCCAGTACTTCTGGGAAGCGTTTCCGGCCCGCGATGGCCGCACGACGTATTTATTTACCTACGTCGATGCTGACCCCCGCCGCTTTGACCTTGAAGTGCTTCTAGACGAATACCTGCACCTGCTGCCGGTATACCAGGGTGCCAATCTGGAGGATCTGCGCTTTGAGCGGCTGCTGTTTGGGGTCTTTCCCTCCTACCGGCGGCCACTGGATCTTTCGCGCTGGGACCGGGTGCTGGCGGTGGGGGACAGTGCGGGTAACCAGTCACCTCTGAGCTTCGGCGGCTTTGGTGCGATGCTGCGCCACCTCGGGCGACTTGAAACTGGCATCGACGGGGCACTGCGGGCAGATTGTCTGGGCGGCCCCGACCTGCAGCGCCTGCAGCCTTATCAGCCGAATCTGGCGGCAAGCTGGCTGTTTCAAAAGGCGATGAGCATCGCAGTGGAGCGCCGGGCCGACCCCGATCAGATCAATCGACTGCTCACCACGGTTTTTGCCCAGATGCAGCAGTTGGGCGAGCCGGTGCTCAAACCGTTCCTGCAGGATATCGTGCAAGCCGGAGCGCTGACGGCAACCCTGGTGCGGGTTGCGATCGCTGATCCGGCGCTGGTGGTGCGTCTGCTACAGCAGCTGGGGGCGGGGCCGGTGCTGGAATGGACCGGCCACTACACAGCTCTGCTCGCCTACAGCGGCCTTTTTCAGTTGACAGCCCACCTGGACCGGCAACTGCTCGATCGGCTGCCCGCCCCACTGTGCTATCGCCTTGGCTGTCTGCTGGAAGCCTGGCGCTACGGTTCGGGCAACGATTGAGCCTCGTTCGGGGCAAAGTTCTAAGATGAACCTGCGGCCAAGAAGGAGATACAGAAGATGATGGAATTTGAGACCGAGCAGCAGAAGCAAGTCTTCGAGCGGATCTTGCCCTGGGTATACGCCGTCTTCGACAAAGCGTCGGTGAGCGTTCACGAGGACAAGCCCCTGGTTCGCATCACCTTCGGCTCCGCCTTCGTCGTCGTCAACGTCTATCCCTGGCGCGACGACGCTGTAGTCAACGTCCGCTCCTACGTCGTCACCAACACCGAGATCACCCCGGATCTGATGTTCTTTTTGTTGCGCGAGAACGACGACATGCGCTTCGGTGCCTTCGGCATCGACGAGGAAAACGACATCTTCTTCGAGTACGCGATCGTCGGCTCCACCTGCGATCAGCCGGAACTGAAGGCAGCGGTCGGGGCGGTTGCCTTTACTGCCGACGAGTACGACGATCAGATCGTCGAGCGCTGGGGCGGCGAGCGGGCAATCGACCGTTAAATTTTTTAGTTGAGCGGCCCCAGCCGATCGAGCGGCCAGAAGCGGAAGACGGCCCGGCCAATCACGTTCTTGCGCGGCAGGAAGCCCCAGATGTGCGAGTCGAAGCTGTTGTTGCGGTTGTCGCCCATGACGAAGTACATGTTGTCGGGCACCTTGACCGGCTGCATCTCGTAGGCCGGTGGCTCGGCGATGTATTTTTCGTCGAGGGGTTTACTGTTGATATACACTTTGCCCTCGTGGACGGCGACCGTATCGCCCGGCAGGCCGATCACCCGCTTGATAAAGGGCTGGTCGTTGGTGTTGATGCCATTTTTGGGCGGTGTGAAGACGATGATCTGGCCGCGCTGGGGCGAAGAAAAGTCGTAGCTGATCTTTTCGACCATCAGCCGATCGTTGATGAGCAGCGTCGGCTCCATCGAGCCTGAAGGAATGTAGAACGCCTGGGCGGCGAAAGTCTGGATGGTGAAGGTGAGGATCAGCGCCACGGCGATAGACTGCACATTTTCGCGCTGGCTTTTAAGGAATGTCCAGAATTTGTTTTCTGGGGGCGGGCTGGGCGAGTTGCTCATAGATACACTGCGAAACGATCTGCCTTTGCAAATCATAGTGGATCAGCTTCCGGACGGGCCAGAGCCTGACGCTGTTTCGCACACCAGCTAGGCTGTGGGAGCTAGCGGGAGGAAGATGCACCTTGGCAAAGCCAGTCATCCACGACCAGGATGGCCACGCCGACGATCTGGTGGCGACGCTGCTCCTGGCGGCCCACCCGGCGGTGGACCTCAAGGCTGCCATCGTCAATAGCGGCGACTGTCTGCCGGAGGTCTCCGCCCAGGTGCTGCAGGAGGTACTGCTCCAACTGGGCCTCCCCGAGGTGGTGGTGGCTTACCAGATCCATTCGCTGCCCCATCCGTTTCCGGCAGCCTGGCAGGCGGAGAGCCTCAATTATCGCCGCGACTTCGCCGGTTCACCGGTGCATTCTCCAACCGCAACGGGCACCCAACTGCTGGTGGAGACGATTCTAGAGAGCCCCGAACCGGTGACACTGCTGGTCACTGGTCCCTGCACCAACCTCGCCGCCGCCCTGGACGCTGCACCGCAGATTGCCCGCAAGTTGGAGCGGGTGGTGTTGATGGCCGGTAGTCTGGCGGCGGGAGGCAACGTCCACGACCAACCGGGTCACGACGGCAGCGCCGAGTGGAATCTTTATTGTGACCCGCCCGCCGCTGCTTTCTGTCTGGCTGCTGGGCTGCCTTTGGAGCTGGTCACCCTCGATGTCACCAATCACGTGCCGATGACGCCGCCTTTTTTGCAGCGCCTGGCTGAGCGCTCCGGTGCCTGTGCGATCGCAGCCAGGCTGCTGGGCGGTGTCGAGCAGCAGAATTACTATTTCTGGGACACCCTCGCCGCTCTGCTGACCTGCGAACCGGATTTTCTACCCCGCCAGGGTGTACAAGTTCGTATCCGCACCGACGCACCGGCTGAGGGGCGCACCGAGTGTGCGGACGACGGCTTTCCAGTAACGATCTTTGCTGCCGGAGACGAGGACAGAACGCTCAAGGTGCGCGTCGAGGAACGCTTTATCAAGATCCTCGAAGGGGCAGGATTCTAGCCATAGAGACGCTTGAAGACCGCGAGTGCCTGCTCGATTGCCCCATCGTTGATGTCGAGGTGGGTGACCAACCGCAGCCGCTGGGGACCAAAGACGCTGACTCGAACGCCGTGGGCGGCCAGATCCGCCGCTACCGCCGCCGCTGTGTAATCGGCCTGGACATCGACCATGACGATGTTGGTGTGTACCACCTCCAGATCGACCGAAAAGGCCGGCAGCTGAGCAAGTTGCTCCGCCAGCTGCCGTGCGCGCCGATGATCCTCCGCCAGCCGTTCGATGTGGTGATCGAGGGCGTAAAGCCCGGCGGCGGCGAGCAGGCCCACCTGGCGCATACCGCCCCCAAAAGCTTTGCGCAGCCGCGTCGCCTGGGCGATAAAATCGGCTCCCCCCGCCAGGACCGACCCCGCCGGGCAGCCCAGCCCCTTAGAAAGGCAGAAGTAAACCGAGTCGAAAGGAGCGGCCAGTTCTGCCGGGCTGAGGCCGCTGGCGACGCTGGCATTTAGGAGTCGCGCTCCATCGAGGTGCATCGGCAACCGGTACTGGTGGGCAACCTCGGCAATGTCTAAGATGAGCGGCTGCGGATAGACCACGCCGCCACCCCGATTGTGGGTATTTTCAAGCAGGATGAGGGCGGTCATCGGCTCGTGCAGATCGACGGGCCGAATTGCAGAGCGCACCTGCTCAGCGCTTAAGATACCGTGCTGACCACTGAGGGTATGGAGTTGGACGCCGCTTAAGTGACTCGCGCCGCCCCGCTCGTAGTTGAAAACATGACAGTCTCGATCGCAGATCACCTCCTGGCCGGGACGGGTATGGGTGGCAATTGCCACCTGATTGCACATCGTGCCGGTAGGAAAAAATAGCCCCTTTTCTTTGCCGAGCAGGCGAGCGACGCGCTCCTGCAGGCGGTTGACGGTGGGATCTTCTCCGTATACATCGTCTCCGACTTCGGCCTCGAACATCGTCTGACGCATCGCCGCTGTGGGCCGGGTAACCGTATCGCTGCGCAAATCGATGGCCGGGTCAGACATAGCTTGTACTCCCTGTGATTTCTACATCCTAGCGAGCACACTCCCAAAGCTGGGCGAGCAATCGAATTACCGATTGACCCTAAACCTCAAGAAAGATGTCGGGGATCAACAAAGAGGGCTAAGATTGAAATCAGGATCTGGCGTTGTGCGATTCGATACCGGTTGATATCTGACAAGCAGCGACAGAGCCTGGGATAAATCTAATAATCGCATTGCTTTACGGTTTGAGGCTGTCAATGCTTTTCCACCTGCTCTATCTGATCTGCTTCCTGCTGCTGAGCGCTCTGGCGTTTTATACCATGGCTGTGGGTTGGCGTCAGAGGCAGTCGCGTAAGACGAATCGCATCAAGCCGCACCCGGAATTGCTCGATCGTCAGGGCCGGTTGATCAAAGATCCGCTGCTGGTGGTCCGGGTAACGCCCCGCGACGCTGATTTTCGCAGTCGGCTCGAAGCTCTTTATAACCAGTCCCCCGACGAGGAGCAGCGCCCCGAGCGCTAGGTTTTTTGTGCGCCCAGCTGTGACCAGTCGAAGTGGGCCTGCTCGTCGCGCTGGAACTTGTAGCGCACAAAGGTCTTGAAGCCTTCCTCCGCAACGATGTTCCAGCAATAGCCGAGATCGGGCAGGTAGGTGTCGCCCGTGTGCTCTCCTGGGATCAAGCTCAAGTAGAGAGTGTCGAGCAGTCTGGCGCACTGGGCATAGACGCTCGCTCCACCGATAACGAAGAGGGTTTTTTGCCGGGCACAGACCAGTGCCTCCTCCAGGCTTGGCAGATACTGCACGTCGGGCCAGGGCGGACCCGGTCGATGTGTCAATACAAGATGCCTGCGTTCTACTAAAGGGGCTTTGCGCCTTTTGACGATGCTCTCGAAAGTTTGGCGGCCCATCAGCAGCGTCTGGCCGATGGTGAGCTGTTTGAATGCCTGCAATTCTTCAGGGCAATCCCAGGGCAGGTCGTTGTCCCGGCCAATCAGGCGGTTGCGGTCGGTGGCGACGACGGCGGTGAGTTTGAGCATCTCCATAAAATTGGCTCCGGCCTCTTTCAAAGACCCCGACAAAGGCATAGTATCGGCGGATGCAGCGCACGATTTCGACAATGTTTCTGCTGGGCAGTGGTTTGCTCAGCCTTGTTATTCTCAGCTTCGCTGCCGGGGCTACCCCGGTACCCGCCCAGTGGCAGACGCAGGCCGAGGCGAGCGACTATCGCCGGACCAGCCGCTACGACGAGGACGTTGCCTTTGCCCGCAGACTGGCAGCGGCCTCGCCTTACATCGACTTTCAGCCGGTGGGCAAAAGTCCGGAGGGACGCGCTCTGCCGGTCATCGTCGTCTCGAAGGATAGAGCCTTCAGTCCCGAGGCAGCCCGCGCCACAGGTAAAGAGATCGTGCTGGTCATTGCCGGCATTCACCCCGGCGAGATCCCAGGCAAGGACGCCGGTTGGGCGCTGGTGCGCGACATGGCGATCACCGCGACCCAGCAGGCGCTTTTGGACAAGGCGATCTTGATATTTATCCCGATCTTCAACGTCGATGGCCACGAGCGCTTTGGGCCCTATAACCGGATCAACCAGAACGGTCCCGAGCAGGCGGGCTGGCGCACGACAGCCCAGAACTACAACCTCAACCGCGACTTTCTCAAAGCCGACAGTCCCGAGATGCGCACCTGGCTGGATCTGTTCCACCGCTGGCAGCCGGATCTCATCGTCGATACCCACGACACCGACGGCGCGGATTTTCAGTACGACCTCACCTACGGCCTGGAATTTGCCGCCAACCTGCCCCAGGCACTCGTTGCCTGGCAAAAAGCAGCGTTTTTAGGTGCAATCTTTCCGGCCACCGAGCGCCACGGCCACAAGATCGCTCCCTACATCGTCCTGCGCGACAGCAAAGACCCGACAAAAGGTTTCGATCAGCAGGCGAGCGAACCGCGCTACTCCACAGGCTACGGAGCGATTCTCAATCGCCCGTCGCTTCTGGTGGAAACCCACATGCTCAAGGACTACCGCACCCGCGTCCTCGCCACCTACGATCTATTAGTCGAAATTTTTGCTTACCTGAACCGCCATCCCGGCGAACTGCGCGCCCTGGTAAATCAAGCCGACAGTCAGACGACCGCTCGCGGCCAAAAGTACGATCCGGCGGCCCGCTTTCCCCTCACTTTTGAGTTGAGCGATAAACACGAGCGCTTTGCCTTCAAAGGGTTCGAGTCGCACCTCGAATTGAGCGCCCTCTCGGGCACCACCTGGATCCGCTACGATTCGAGCAAACCGCGCACCTTCGATGTGCCGTACTACAGCGAACTGCTCCCCAAAAAGACCGTCGCACCGCCTCTCGCCTATATCGTGCCAGTGCATCTGAGCGAGGTGATCGAGCGGATCAAACTCCACCACCTGCGCTACGAGGTGCTCACTGCTCCCCGCCAGTTCACCGTGCAGACCTATCGCCTGAGCGACCCGGTCTGGGAGGCGCAGCCCTTCGAGAACCACATCCGGCTCAAGGACTTCAAACTCGCGCCCATCGAGCGCCAGATAACCTATCCGACCGGGTCGTTACTCGTTCCCCTCGACCAGCCCGCTGCCAACGTCGCCATTCACCTGCTGGAGCCGGAGGGACCGGACTCGCTTTTGCAGTGGGGCTACCTCGACGCCCTCTTTGAGCAGAAGGAGTACGCCGAACCCTACGTGATGGAAAAAAAAGCCCGCGAGATGATCGAAGCCGATCCACAGCTCAAAGCCGAATTTGAGCAGAAGCTCAGCAGTGACCCGGCCTTCGCCGCCAGTCCCGAAGCACGGCTGGACTTTTTTTATCGGCGCACGCCCTACTGGGACGAGCGGCTGGGCATCTATCCGATTGGCCGGATCATCCAGCCAGTTCGCTGAGCGAACCGAGGCGGCGCACCTGCGGCCAGAGCCAGGCCACGGCGAGCACGACGACGAGGGTGCCGATGCCGCCGCCCACCACCGAGAGAATGGGTCCGAACCATTCGGCCACCAGGCCCGACTCGAAGCCGCCAATTTCGTTGGAGGCACTTACAAAGACGAAGTTCACCGCCAGTACCCGGCCCCGCATCGCGTCGGGGGTGAGGAGCTGCAACAGGGTGCTGCGCACGACGACGCTGATGTTGTCGAACACACCGGTCAGCGCCAGCATCGCGAGCGACAGATAAAAATTGTGCGACAAACCAAAGACGATCGTCGCCACACCAAAGCCGCTCACCGCCAACAGCAGCGTCAGCCCGGCCCGGCGCATCGGCGGCAGGTAGGCAAGGACGATCGCCATCGCGAGGGCCCCCACCGAGGGAGCGGCCCGCAGCCAGCCCAGCCCCACCGGACCGACGTGGAGAATATCTTTGGCATAGACCGGCAGGAGGGTGGTGGCACCGCCCAAAAGCACCGCAAACAGATCGAGGGTGATCGTGGCGAGGATGATCTGGTTGCTCCAGATAAAGCTCAACCCACCCACCAGCGAGCGAAAGCTAATCGCCTCTTTGGCGCGGGCGGGCGGTCTGTACTGGGGCCTGAGGGCAGCGGTGAACAGCAAAAAACTGAAGGCGCAGGCGACAGTGAGCACGTAGGCGAAGGCGGCGCTCTTTTGCCAGGCGATCACGAGGCCACCGAGAGCCGGGCCAATCACCGAGCCAACCTGAAACCAGCTGCTGCGCCAGGTAACGGCGTTCGCCAGAGCAGCCGGCGGCACCAGTTGCGGCAGCAGTGCCGAGTTGGCGGGGCCGCTGAAGGCGCGGGCCAGGGCACTGATAAGCAGACAGCCATAGATGAGCATGACCGCACCGTGCAGGGCAGAAAGCAGCGAGAGCCCAAGAGCGGCGAGGGCAACCACCGTCTGCGCCACCATGATCACCCGCTGGCGGTCGTAGCGGTCCGCCACCTGACCGGCGGGCAGCGAGAGCAAGATGGGTGGCAGTGCCTGCACCAGCCCGACCCAACCTAAGAGCAAAGTCGAGTGGGTGCGCTCGTACAGCTCCCAGCCCACCGCCACCGCCTGCACCTGCTGGCCCAGTACCGCCGCCATGCTGCCGCAGGCGTACAGCCGGTAGTCGCGCGAGCGCAAAGCGGCGTAAGGGTCATGCAGAGCCTTCAGCTCTTCGTTGTTCTCTCCCATTCCCGCTCCTGAGCCAACCCCCCTCACCAGTAAAACCCACCGCCTATGTTTCAGATACCCTGGCTGGATTTCCAACACAAGGCAGTTCAACTGGTACAGACGGTGCCGCAAGCAGTGGAGCGCTACGGCAAACCGAGACGTATTTGCGTAGACAACGGTCCAGAGTTTGTGTCGAAGGAGCTAGATTTATGGGCTTATACCAATGGAGTAGAGTTAGACTTTTCCCGGCCTGGTAAGCCGACGGACAATGCCCACTGCGAGTCGTTCAATAGTCGGCTCAGGCAGGAGTGTTTGAATCAGCACTGGTTCTTGAGTGTGGCAGATAGTCGTCAGAAGCTGGAGGAGTGGCGGGTGGATTACAATCAGTATCGACCGCACAGTTTGCTGGGTGGGATGACGCCGATAGAGTTTGCCTGTGCCACGAGCCCTGATCCTTTGCTAGTGTAGGAGACAGCCGGATTTTCCCGTTCCCGCCGGTCCAGTATTTGGGTCATCTCCATCGGCCAGAAGACTCTCAGTTTAAGCGGTTCACTTTCACGGTTGCATGTCACAGAGCGTCACCTCAATTATATTCGGTTTTATTAGGTCACTCTACTTATAACTGTTCTTTGCAAAGCTGTTCGCGCAAAGCAGAAGGCGTAATATTAAACTCCGAAAGTATTACTTCTGATACCCCTCCATAAACTTCGACTGCGCGAATAAAGCCCAAGAATAAATGCCTGTCAGAGACCATTGCAAATCCGTCCTTGTGAGCTTCTTCTAAAGCGGAATTTAAGGCAAAAATATATGTGGGGGATGGCTCAGTAGTGTTAGCTGCTGCTTTTTTAGTGAAGCTCAATCTTTCTATGCTATCCCTTAAAGCTTTCAAACCTAGCTCAAATCTTTTTAAGATACTGAAGCTCACAGTTTCAGGAACAGATGCAAGGCTGAAAAGCAGATGCTCAAGCTCGACTGTATTTGAGAGAAAACTTTGTGCAACCCCACTGCTAGCGATGATAATATACAAAGCTTTTTCAGAGTAGTCGTCGAGGCTAAACCTACTTTCCATGAATCACCCTTTACCTGAGGTTGTATGTTTTTGTCAGCTGAAGAGGGTTTACTCCTCTGCGTGATGTACTTCTTATTGCTGCACCTCCAACTCTAGTGAAGTTCACTCGTAAAGTTTGATAGCCCCGTTGCTTCAGTTGCTCGAAGAAAAGCCTGTAAACCCCTCGCAATTGCCCCACACCTACTTGTGATTTGGTAAACGGGTTTGGACCACTAACAAGAAAATCATCAAGGACAAGGGCATCCGTGACAAGTTAAGGTCACGGACGGTTTGTCAAGTAGGGTGAGGAGCAACATTGAGGCGGACTTCTGGTTTTCGGATCGTCTTGAGCACACCCAAATCTTTGTTCTTCGGCGCTGACAAATACTCGACTACATCACTGGCTATCCCACGATTGGCGGCATTGCAAAAGTGATACAGCCCCCGATACACCATCTCCTGCGAAATCCGCTCGTACTCGACAGACAACGCCTCTGCCACCGCATCGCTCAAGTCCACCAGCACACTGTAAAACAGCCAACTCGCCCAGACTTGTAATTGCACGCCATTGATTGAACCGGTCCACAGGTACGACAACCCCAACAAGCGCTTAACGATGCCAAAAGCTGTCTCAATATTCCAGCGTCTACTATACAAATCTGCTACGACAAAAGGCGGCAACACGGTTGGGTCGAGCACCGAGGTCAGATAGCTGTACCAGGTATTGCCCTGCTTCACTTCTACCAATCGCAGCACAGGCAACTCTCCCTTGCTGGAGGTGAGCAAAATGGTGCGCTCCCGGTGGTAGGCACTTTTAGAAAGGCTTTCGACCACCACATAAGTCGTGTTTTTCTTCATCCGACTCAGAAACTGGCCACCACCTGCAAGAACACGGGCGAACTCGCCAAAGTCATAAAACCCCCGGTCCAAAACCAGCAATATGCCCGGACGGACGCGGGAATGTAAGGCTGGCCAGAAAGTGGTGTCATGGGCCAGTGGCTGCTCCTCAAACCATACATCCACCGGCAGATGAGTACACATGTCCAGCAGCGTGCAAATCTTCCCCCCAAGCACTCCTGCGGGTTGCTCCTGGAGGCTGTCGAGTTTGCGGAACACCGCTTCGAGCGTCGAGCCGTCTGCTATCCAGAGCGCCTCAAAGTGTTTTTTTGCGATTTGGAGGGCGACGGGTAGGGGACGGGTGCGCTGTTGCTGACGTTGCTGGAGAGTGGGAAGCAATGCTTGCAGGACAGAAGCGAACAATCCTGCAGCAAATGCCAGCAGACGCTGGGACAAAGCTTGCTGAGAGACATCGACCGCCGTACACCAGAGGAGATTGTCTCTTGCGAGCATCCGGGCCAGTTCATGGACTGAGGGTACCTGCCGCCAGATGAGGGTGAGCGTGGCTGCGACCATCAGTGGCAAGGAGAGAATGCGCTCGCGTAGGCCCAGTTGGCGATAGCTGGCAAGTTGGCTGTAGACCGCAGGCTTGAGAAGCAGGGTGAGGTGCTCTTCAATCTGCTCACTGGTGGGAGCGCTCATGCGGCGGGAGCGCACGTGGTCAGGGTGACGAGTCTTCTTGTTGGTTGTCATGCCGCCTAAACTAGCAAAGCGGCAGGCTTGACAAAAACATGATTACCTTAACTTGTCACCCATGGGACAAGGGTAGTGTCAGAGGATTGACCACTAACTACTCCCCGGATAGTTACAGAATCTCCTTGGGTTGGAAATGTTTGATTAAACCGGTCTCCAGGTTTTAATGGTTCATTTGTAGACAAATAGACATCAGGACCATAACTTCTCTGCCGAGAAAACTGCGCCAGCAAGAGGGGTACACCTCGTGTAGGCATCATCGGCCCATTCGGGTCGCTCGGGTTCGGCTGCTTGGGTGTCATATCCGGAGGCGAAGTCGGAGGAAAGGGCCGCCCGCTGCCACTCCCGTTACCACCACCACCGCCGCCAATTCCAGGTGCGCCGATGGTTACGCCAGTACCAACCAGGAAAGAGACAGGAGCATTGGGATCGAGAATGGAACGCGGTCCAATGACAATGACCGGTGCTAGGTCGTAAGGTGTACCACCACTTCCATCTCCCCTATCGTCGCCCTCCAATCCAGAGGGATCGCTATCGGTATGCGGGTTGTTGCCGACGTAGCGGTAGAGGTTGGTGTCACCGCCTGCAAAACCGAGCGGGTCTTCCATCGTGTAGCGGTGATGACCAGGAATGTAGTACCGGCCCCGCATGTAGTAGTACCAGCTATTGGAGTCTTGCTCCCGGCCTGCATAGCGCAGATTGTTGCTACTGCTGTTGCTGCTATTGGCAACTATCTTGTCGCCAAAGGGACTATAGCCGTAGCCCGTCTTCACCGTTTTGCTATCGCCGTCAATCGCTGCGATGACCGAGTTGTTGAACGGGTCGTGCAACAGACACTCGTCCGTACTGCCCGCTCGGCTCGCCTACCAACAGGCCGTGCGCGGCAACATCCCCGAAAACAGCGACTGCACAGTGATCGTGGCCCGCATCTAGGGACTGCTACTCGTCGCTGTATTCGACCATCCACAATTCAGCTACCGGCAACTATCGGCAACTGCCAGCCCGGCAAAAGTTCCAGCGTCTTCAGGGTCATCTCCGATAGGGTTGAAGAAGCACTATGCTGTAAAGTAATCATTTATATCTATGTCACTTATATTGATTTGATGCCACTCATCTGTTACTGCAACAATAAAAAGCTGATCTGTAGCTTCAAGGTACGTTTCTAACTTAAATGATATTTCTTCAACACTAAATTTACTTTGCATCAAACATGCGTTAGGCATATAATACCAGTGTTTTGTAGCCAGCGAATCGATCACAGCATAGAACTCTGAATAAGCCTCTCTTGAAGCTCTATCTCTACTTTTGCTAATTCTGGCAACATCGTAGGTCATTAAGTAGGTTTTAAGTTCCTTAAAATTTTGAGGTGATGATGTTTTCAGCTCATATGCCTTACTTGGAGCAAAGAAAGGTTCGTCATATGCAAGAACCTCTATCAATTGACAATGCACTGTATTCATTTCCTCCTGACTGTAGCCAAGGCGGATATGTAAATCATTTGAGTCAATAATGTTTAAGCAGATCGTTAGAGAATTAACCATAGCTTGTATTTCTTGTTTTGAAAATCGCAATAGAAGTTGACTTGTAAAATCAAAAGTATCTTTATCAATATAAGGTCTAAGTTGTGCATGTACTAGCTCTAATAAGGCTTGTGCTCGCACACGTTCTAAACCGATCTGCGTTGAGAAATCTTGAAAACAATACTTGTCGAGAAGCTCCAGTCCAAAACAAACTTCGTTTAAAGCTGCCTGTAAGATGGCTCCTTCATCCAGAGTCAAACTTAAAGTAAGTAAGGCGTGTTCAGATTGGAGTACTTGCATCGGTTTACTCCTCATAATTCGCTTAAGTTACCTTAGGCGTCTTAGGTATTCATTAACACTTATACCTCCAGGAGGGTCAACAAAGAATATGGTGCCGCCATCTGGAGAACCTGGATCTCTTATTAAGAGTACATTTGTCTTTGGATTATAAAAGGCAGTCCTTCCTCTTAATAATCTTATCGGATTAAGGCTGACGTTTTGCAGCATGGAGTCAATGAGTACTGCTAGGTCCGCCTCGTCAAATATTCCAAGCGGTCTTAGCTTATCTATCCCTGATCTGTCAAACTGGGTACAATGATCGCTGCAAGCCTCTTGCTGGAGGGATTTGCGGTCATGACCACTCCAAGGAAACCTAATAGCACTGTCCCTTTCGTAGATCAATACTGTTCCACTTACCAACACCTGTTTGCAGACGTCCGAACTTTTGAATGCTTCAAAAGCTTGCAACTCGGGTTAGTTTCCGAGGTCAAACGCAAAACTCTGCCCGCGATAGCCAGAGCAGTGGGCGCAGACGCTCAGGCTTTTCATCACTTTTTGGTCCACTCTCCCTGGTCGGTTGAATGCTTTAGAGAACAACGAATTGCACTGACCAAGCAAGCACTGAACGGACGCTCTATCACCGTTTGCATTGACGAAACTGGCGACAAGAAAAAGGGAAAGAAGACCGACTATGTCTCCCGACAATACATCGGCAATGTCGGCAAAATAGATAACGGCATTGTTTCCGTTCATGCCTTCGGTTTGCTGGGGAATATCACCTTTCCATTGCTATTCAGGGTTTTCAAACCCGAGTGCCGTCTTGCTAAAAACGAACAGCACAAGAGTAAACCCAAAATCGCTGCTGATTTGATTGATGAGTTATGTGAGCAGGGGTTCAATATTGGTCTGGTAGTAGCGGACAGCCACTATGGAGAAAGTAGCGATTTTATCAACACTTTGTGGAAACACCGACTGCACTATGTCGTTGCTATCCGCTCCAATCACGGGGTGTGGATGCTCAAGGGTTGGGTTGTTCGTCGCAATCGCTGGAAAAGCTTCGAGCGTCAATTCAGTAATGGCAAGACAGAAACACGCTACATCCGCGAGATTATTTTTGGCAAACGCAAGGCAACGCGATACTACGAGATCACGACGGATATCGAGAAACAGCCCGAGGAAAGTACCTGGTATATCATGACCAATCTGCCTGGAAAAATTGAAAAGACGGTAGGCAATTTGTTTGGAGATAGAACCTGGGTCGAGTACGGTTTTCGTCAGGTGAAAGCGGAACTAGGCTGGACGGACTACAAGTTGACAGCTTACCGAGGCATCGAGAAGTGGTGGGAGATGGTGTGCAGTGCCTACTTAATGGTGAGTATGCAAACAACGACGATGGGAGAAGAATCAGAGGAAGAGGTTCCTGACAAAGCAAGCGAGAGTCAGCGTTATCCTGCAATGTACACCACCCATAAGTGGTGGGATGAAAAACAAGGATGGAAGGCGATTTTGAACAACATGCGACTGATGATTCAGCCATTCGTTTGCTTGAGTTTATTATTGCCGTGGCTAGAGGTGACCCAGTTGAATGACCTTGGAAAAGTACTCCAGAATCTAATAGACAAAGTCAATGGTTTTGCAGTCTTCCTCCGACTTTGACAGATTAGGGCTATGTTGCTCGCAGCATGTCTAGCTATACTCCTAGCAAGTGGAGTAAAAGAACGTATTCTGACTTTGCCAGAGGACGGATCACGATCTTTGACTATTGCCTCGTTGCAGTATCCATAATTGCATCCCAAAGCCTGTGCCAGCAAGAGGGGCACGCCTTGAGTAGGCATCATCGGCCCATTCGGGTCGCTCGGGTTCGGCTGCTTGGGTGTCATATCCGGAGGCGAAGTCGGAGGAAAGGGCCGCCCGCCGCCACCCCCGTTACCACCACCACCGCCGCCAATTCCAGGTGCACCGATCGTTACGCCAGTACCAACCAGGAATGAGGCAGGAGCATTGGGATCGAGAATGGAACGCGGTCCAATGACAATGACCGGTGCTAGGTCGTAAGGTGTACCACCACTTCCATCTCCCCTATCGTCGCCCTCCAATCCAGAGGGATCGCTATCGGTATGCGGGTTGTTGCCGACGTAGCGGTAGAGGTTGGTGTCACCGCCTGCAAAACCGAGCGGGTCTTCCATCGTGTAGCGATGATGACCAGGAATGTAGTACCGGCCCCGCATGTAGTAGTACCAGCTATTGGAGTCTTGCTCCCGGCCTGCATAGCGCAGATTGTTGCTGCTGCTGTTGCTGGTGCTTGCTGTGAAAGTATCGCCAAAAGGACTGTAGCCGTAGCCCGTCTTCACACTCTTGCTGCTGCCGTCGATTGCCGCGATGACCGAGTTGTTGTACGGGTCGTGCAACAGATACTCGTCCGTCGTCCCCGCTCGGGTAGCCCACACCTCGTCTAGTCCCAACCCGACCAGGTAGCGCTTGGTCACACCGTTGGTTGTCTCCTCGATCACCTGGTTGCCACTGTAGACAAACGTCGTCTTCGTGCCGTTGACCGTCTTGCTGATGCGCCGACCAAGCGCGTCGTACACAAAGCTCATGTTGACGTTGCCCGGCACATCATTGAGGGTGATGAGTTGGTCTCGCTGGTTATAGGTGAAGGTGGCCGTGCCGGAAGAACCACTTTGTACCGTCAGCCGACCATTCTTGTCGTAAGTCTCGCTGTAGCCACCAAAGCTCGTCATCCGGTTGGTGCCTGGCTCGTAGACCAGATTGTAAGTCGAACCGGCGCGGTTGATGTAGGTGGCGTTGCCGTCTTTGTCGTAGTCGGTGTGGTACGTCCCGGCAGTAGGAGTAGTCGTGTTGGTCAGTTGGTCGTCGTTTGTGTAGCTGTGGCTCTGGCTTGTCGCAATCGAGGGCACACTCGGACCACTCTCGCTTCGGGTGGCAAGCCGTCCCCGACTCGCCTCATAGGTGAAGTTCAAGGCCCGCAACGTCGTGCTGCCGGCTGTGTAAGTCGCACTCTTGAGATAGCCGTAAGGGCAACCCGTCACCCCACTGCCGCAATAGCTGAAGCTGCCGCTGATGCCCGGATAGTTCAGTGCCGTCAGCTCCCCTGCCTGGTTGTACTTCAGCGAGACGGAGATATCACCCTTACTCGCATCCTTCAAGATGGCACTGGCTAAGCTGCCGTCGTCCGGGTAGTACGTGTAGCTCAGTAAAGCCGTCTGCACAACACCGTCGGTCACTACGGGCACATTGGCACTGTCGGCACCATCACCGGCTGCGGCTTCCACCTCGCTTGCTGCTGGCTGCTCGGAGAGTTTCTGGCTGCGGTCACTGGGCGCTTTCTCAGGCACACAGGTGGTGCAAAGCTTTTGCACTGAAACTGTAGCCGTGGAAGTCACACAACCAGATGTACACACCTGGATGTTAAACACACCTGTGACATTCGGAGCCGGGGCCGTCAAACTGCTGCTCGATTGGACCGTGTAACCTGCTGAGTAGCTGGTGCTGCCCTTGACAAACTTGACAGAACTCACACCGCTAAAACCCGTGCCTGTCACTGTCACCGTGTCGTAACCATCGACTGAACTGGGAGAAATGCCTGTGATGGTCAAACTCGGCGGCGGCGGCGATTTGACGGTGAAGGTGCCGGAGGAGGTGCCCGTGCCATAAGGCGTGGTCACAGAAATCGGACCACTCGCTATCTGGCTGTTGAGTTGGGCAACAATCGTCGTATTGCTGGAAACACTGAAAGAACTGACATTGCTGCTGCCGATTTTGACCGCTGTTGCGCCGTTAAAGTTATTGCCGCTAATCGTGATCGACACCGGCGGCACACCGCTGGTGGGCGAAAAAGAACTGACTACCGGTGGGTCGGGCACAAGCGACTGACGCGAAATCGTCGTCAGCCGGCCTGCATTGTCGTAGTCGTAATGGAGCGTATCACTGCCGGTGGTGACACTCTTCGGACCAGCAATGTTGCTGTTGTCGTCGTAATAGTCGATGCTAACGTTCTTGGCCGCATCACCGGTATCAATTGCCGATGTCAGCCGGTCCAACTCGTCGTAGCTGTAGGTAACAGAGGTGTTGTCCTGGGTGTAAGTCACCTTCGATAGGCGACTTTTGGCGTCGTAGTCGTAGTAGGTGTCCTTGCCGTTCGGGTCTACTTTGTGAGCAAGCCGACCGTAGTAGTCGTAGTAGTAGGACTCGGTGTAGCTGTTTTGTGAGCGGGTGGCCACCTGGTCCATCGCGTTGTAGGTGTACTTGGTAATCACCCCGTTGGCAGCAACGATGGCCGTAACGTTGCTGTCGTCGTCGTAGGTAATATACTCGTTCCAGGCTGAGGCAGGCCGCTCGATGCGATACACGCGATTGAGCTGGTCGTAATAAGTAGACGGAGTCAATTAAACAGATAACGTTCACACTGCAACCCCTTGCCCAGATATCGCTCATCTATGGCCTCAATCACTGCTTCCGCAAGTTCATACTCCATCTCGAAGCTACGACACTTCATATGGTGAGCTTTTACCTGGTGCCATTCCTCCTCTATGCGATTCATCTCTGGGCAACATACTGGCAGAAAGAACACGTACAACCCTTGCCTCTCCCATACTGGCCATCGCTCTTTCACCCGCCAATGTTTATGCACTGAATAATTATCTTGCACTATCACTGTTATTTGACCAGTCTCTGCCAGTCTTTCGGCGGCTCTTTTCGCTTCCCAATCCATTAACTCGATATACACATCGTTTTTTATGCTTCCCAAACTCACACCATAGTTGAAGGCTTCTCCCGGAGCATATATCCCAAGCACACTGATGCGTTTGCCTCGACGATTTGGCTGCTCGATCCGTTTTTGCTTACCGACTTCTGCCCAGGTATAGCCAATCACACTTGGTAGGCTAAAACCCGACTCGTCAAGATATTTGATATGCACCAAACCTTCTTGCTCAGCCAGTTTTAGAGTTTCCAGGTCGTTCGATTTGCTCTGCTTATGCTCTGGGTTTTGGCGTTTGACAATGCTGTGCCTTATTCTTTGCCAACTGAATCTTTTTTTTTGAGAACCTGCCTGAGATAGTCTGGATGCACTTGCACCCCCCGCTGCTGAAGCAGAGTAGCCAAGTGTCTCGCATTGTAGGCTTTTGGGTGTTGCTGCATCTGTTGTCTGAGAAACTCAAAGTCTTCCGCTGCGAGTTTCGGTCTGGCACCACGACCCTTAGCCTCGAACAATCCCTGCAGGCCGTGGTCCCACCAACGGCGGAAGGTAGTGCGCACTGTAGATGGGGCACAACCGAGGTAGGCAGCAATTTGAGGTGCAGTCATGCCATGCATACTCAGCCGTACGGTTTGAGCACGTTGGCGTACACGCTGAGGAACGGTGAGGTCGTCGCTGAGTTTTTGGAGGTCGTCTTCTTCCTGGGGTGTCAGGTAGATGCGATGATAGGGCATGGTTAGTTGGCAGAGGCAGCACTTGTATCATATGCTGTATTTCAACCTCCGCCTACTTAGTAGTTGGTGATGTCGGTTGTGTCGCTGCCGCTACTGTTGGTGCGGTAAGTTTGTTTGACCCTTGAGAGCACATCGTAGTCGAGTTTGCGATGGATGCCATCCGGTCCAACGACTTCGTTGAGGTCTTGACTACCTAAAGCGGAAGTGGGTTTGTAGCTATAGCTGGTAGAACGACCGACGCCATCGGTACTGTTCAGTAACTGAGCATAGGAGTTGTAGTTCGTGAAATTCTGATAGGAAGGCAAAGCATCACTGATCTGGCTGAGCAAACCAGTGACCGTCGAGCTAATGTTGTAACTGTGAGCAAAGGTTGTTGTGTTGTGATTGGGGTCACTGACGCTCTTGAGCTGACCATAGGGACCACTGAAATCAAAACTGGTGGTAATCGCCGGGTTAGAATCGGTAATTTTGCTGAGGTGATAGTCGATACTATAAGGCTGGTTGTACTCGAAGCTGGTGGAGTAGCCACGAGCATTGGTCAGGCTCATCAATAGGCCGGTATTCTGGTCGAAGTTATAGCTAGTGGAAGTGTTAAAGTACTCTTCGCTTTCGGAGGTGAGATAGCCTTTGGCGTCGTAATAGTAGTGGTAGATGTTGTAGGCGTCGGTGACCTTCGTGTTTTGACTATCACCTGTGCCGTAGTAGTCGTAGAGTGAAACGATATCGTCGGTGGCTGTACTGGTGCTGGTACCTGGTAAAGTCTGCTTGCTGACTTTGTTGTTCGTCCAGGTGTTGGTGAGCTGCACGATACCACGGGGCGTGGTGATCGTGCTGAGCTGATTGCTGGTGCTGTTCCAGCCATAGATGGTGCGGCCATTGGCGGTACGGGTGGTGATCTTGTTGCTGGAATCGAGAGTATTGACGGGCTGATTGTGAACAGCGTTGTCGAAGTACTGGAGGCGGCCAGAAGAGTCGTAGGTGTACTTGACAAGGTAAGGTCCAGAGAGGGTAGCGCCGTTTCTATAGAGGCTGGCCTGGGTAATCTGAGCCGGATAGGACGTATTGCCGTAGGAAAGATTGATGCCCTGACCAAAGGAGTTTTCGACTTTGGTGAGGTTGTTGCCGGTATAAGTCAGATTGATAGAGACACCGAAGCGGTCGGTGATTTGGGTGAGTTGCTGGGCACCGCTGGTGCTGGTGTGGTTGAAGATGAGTGAGGTGCCATTTTCCAGCTGCAGGGTAATCTTTGTGCCGCTGAGGGTGACGGTGCCGCGCAGACTGTCGTCGGCTTCGGCGTTGCTGTAGGTACTGCCGCTGTAGAGGTTGAAGTTGGTTTCTTCGCCGGTGGGCAAGAAGATGCGGACATGGCCACTGGTAAGTTGGGCGGTGAGGCTCCAGAGGCCCAGGTGGGTATTTTTGCCGAAAGGACCGTTCGGAACCTTGGTGTTGTCGGTAGTCGAAGGTGACTGGTAGTGCCGCAAAAGCCGAATAGGAGCGCGTGAGCCAAGGGCAAGGTCTACCTGGTCGTAGCTGAATTGGCCTGTTTGAAAACTGAGGGAAGTGCCAGCGTAGGCTGGAAAGGATTGCAAGGCAAAAACGAGCACGACGAACAGGCACAAAAGCCGCCTGAGCATAAGTGCAACCTCGAATGGAAGTGGTTAAGAAAAGGTTAGAAGGAGGAGGACAAGTGGGCTTGCCATCCATGAGAAAAGGTACACGAGAGAAGCTGCACCTGTCTATAGGACAAGGCCATCAACTTCTGTAGCATTATGTTTCAATCTGTATACTGAAGCGCTGAGCACTAACTTTGTATAGCAATACTTACAAGTCATGACCTAGCTCGAAGCTCCCACCTTAAGATTTTTCGATGAAAGTACGGCGTTTCAGCTCGCGAAAAATCAATGTTTCACCCATGCTTGGCAAGATAAGGTGACGGTACTCATGTAAATGGAGACGAGCGGCAGGCAGCGACCCTGTTGCCATTGCCGGTGGAATGGAGCTGGCCACTCTGGGCAAACACTCGATCAGGGCATGTCTTTAATCACCATCACTTCGGTCGCCTTGATGAGCATCGTCACCGGATCGCCCACTTTGAGCTGCAGGTTTTCCGCCGAGCGGCGGGTGATCACCGCATCGACCACCTGATCGCCCACCTGGACACTCACCTCCGCCAGAATGTCTCCTAACTGCAACTCGATAATCCGTCCGGGCAACTGGTTGCGCCCGCTGATTTTGGGAGCCATCGCCTCTCCTGCTTCTCGGTCTGGATGCAGTTATCGTAGAGGTTGCAGACGAGCAGGAGTGATCTCAGGTGGCAGACGATACGACGCGCAGCGGAACGGGCGGTTACTCTTCGCTTGCGATTCGCGACTATATCGAGAGCCTCTATAGCCCACCGGCTAACGATCTGACCGATGCGGTCGGCGAGTTGGAGCGCACGGATATGCCGCGCATCCAGATTTCACCGACGGACGGTTCGATCCTGCGCCTGCTCCTGCAGATGATTCGGGCAAAGCGCGTCGTCGAGTTCGGCACCCTCTCGGGCTACTCGGGCCTCTGGATGCTCAGAGCGCTGGGAGTTGACGGGCATCTGTGGACCTGCGAGTACAGTTCCAGACACGCTGAGGTGGCGCGGGGCGTCTTCGAGCGGGCGGGTTACGGCTCGCAGGTGACGATTTTAGAAGGGGACGGGAGGGAGAGCCTGAAGAAGCTGGAGGCGCACGCTCCCTTCGACGCGGTCTTTATCGACGCCGACAAGAGCGGCTATCCACTCTACGCCCGCTGGGCCTTCGATCACCTGCGGCCTGGAGGATTGATCGTCGCCGACAACACCTACCTTTTTGGCTATCTGGCGGGCCGTGCGCCCGACCGCAACCTCGATCAGCGCTCGATCGAGGCGATGCAGGAGTTTCACGTCTTTCTCACCTCCCACTGTGTGGCCGCCTGCCTGCCCACCCCGGACGGCCTGAGCGTCGGGATTAAGCCTGGGAACGGTTTTTAAGGCTCCACCGGCGGTAGACGCAACTCGGAACCAAAATCTCCAAGAAAGCGATTGACCAGCGCGATATCGGTGGAACCCAGTTGCTCGTAGATCACCGAGCGCAGCAGCAGGGCCGCTTTTTCTTCGAGGGGACTGGTGGCGCTTTTGAATTCTCGATCTGCCTGGATAAGCCCTTCGGCAAATTCCCGGCAGCGCATCTGCTGGCGGGTAAGGGGCGAGAGTCCCTGGGCTGCGAGCAACTCCAGCAGCTTTTGCTGGTGCCAGAGATACACTGGCGCACCATCGGCAAGGGGCGAGAGGCAGCACAGCTGCTGCTCGTGGGCGAGCGCGCTCGGCTGGCCAGGCGGCGCTTTGAGGCCCAGATTCTGCAGCACTGTGCCCATAGCGGGCACCGGCAGGCCAAAGAGTTCTGCCAGTCTGGCCTGGCTGATCCAGGTTTCTTGCGGGGGGGATGTCGATTCGTCCACGGCTTGCTCTTGAAAATAGTTGTCAGCGAAGCGTCCGGCAGCAGCGATCGCAGTGGCCGCAGGGCGCACTGTGCGCCTGACCGAACGCCGAGAGCAGAAATTGCCAGCGGCAGTGCCGGGTCAAAAGATAGCTGCGCAACAGATGAGTAGGTGCGGGTTGAGAAAAAATTGCGGCGCTTTGAGTGATCCGGTAAACAAAAGGCGTCTCCCAGACAAGTTGGCCACACTCGTGCAGCAGGGCGAGGCTGAGGGCCAGATCGGCTCGAAACGCGCCCCGTGCAGGCAGTTGGGCGAGAGCCTGTCGGGCCTGTTGCCAGTGGCGCTGCTGTTGTTCGTGAAAATGCCGGTGGAGGTTGTGATCGCTCGGCTCGATGAGCCCGCTCGGCTCGCTTGCCAGTAGCAAAGCCGTAGCCGGTTCACCGTCGCGGCCCGCCCGGCCAATTTCTTGCAGGTACTCTTCGAGGCTGGGCGGGGTGTTGGCGTGGATCACCCAGCGCACGTGGGGAGCGTCTACCCCCATACCGAAGGCGTTGGTGGCAAGCAGAAATTGCTGGCGGCCAGCCAGCCAGTCGCGCTCGATCGCCCGGCGGGTTGGGCCCGCTAATCCAGCGTGGTAGTGGGTGCAGCGGTAGCCCAGGCTCGCCAGTTGCCGGGCCAGCCGCTCCGCCCCGGCGCGGGTGCGCAGATAAATCAAGCCACTGCTATCTGGGGGACAGGTTGCGAGAAACGCCCGCATTGCCCCCAGCCGCTGCGGGTTCGACCACATCCAGCGCACTTGTAAAAACAAGTTGGCGCGGTAAGGCGGCTGGACCAGGCGCACCGGATCGATGAGCCCCAGCAGGCGCTCTAATTTTGCCGCTGCCGCCGCAGTGGCGGTGGCCGTCAAAGCGCACAGCGGCGGTGCGCCGAGGGCCAGGCGGGCGGCTCCCAGGCGGTGGTAGCTGGGCCTGAAACTGCTGCCCCAGCTCACCAGGCAGTGGGCCTCATCCAGAACGATGCGGCTGATGTCGGTGGTGAGCAGCCGGGGCCAGACCGCCGGGCTGAGCAGGGTTTCAGGAGAAAGATACAACAGTGACCAGCGCCCATCGCCGATCCCTTTGAGCACTTCGCTGCGCCGCTCAGCCGAAAGTTCACCGTGCAGGCAGGCGGCGGCGATGCGCATCGCCCGCAGGCGGCTCACCTGATCTTCCATGAGCGCCACCAGCGGCGTGACAACCAGCGTCGTTCCGGAGCAAAGCAAGGCCGGGATCTGGAAGGTCACGCTTTTGCCGCCGCCGGTGGGCAAAATCGCAAGCACATCCCGACCGCCTGCGATCGCCTCGACGATCGGCAGTTGCTGGGGGCGGAAGCCGGGATAGCCCCAGAGTTTGTGCAGGATCTGCGCCGCTTCTTGCATCGCCACTGCTTGAGAACAAGTAGAGCATCGCCGGAGCGGAGGAAGCGGGCAATCCGGAGGGCTCGATCGCCCGATAAATCGCTGCCGGACACTCAGGCGACAATCGCCGGGGTTCTAGAATAAAGGGCAAACCGGCTCGATCTCCAGCTTGATCTCCATGCCCACCTCCGCCGCCATCCACTTCGAGCGCCAGCTGGTATTTGCCCTGGACCTGCCATTTGCCCAGCAGATCCGCCTGATCAACCACCGCTTCGAGCCGCGCTGGCACACCGGAGCCCAGGAAGTGACGATCTTAAGTGGACTGCACGGCGACGAGCTGGACGGCGGTTATATCTGTCATCTGCTCTCGCGCTTTTTGCAGCGCCTGCCCGCCGGCTGGCGGTTGCTCGGTGCGATCAACGTCCTGCCCAACGCCAATCCGCTGGCGGGCAGCCTTGCGGAACGCTTTGTACCGGCGATGGGCAGCGATCTCAACCGCAGCTTTCCAGGCCAGGCGGGGGGCAACGAGTGCGAGCGGCTGGCAGCAGCCATCTTCTCGATCGCCGCCCGCTCCAGCGCCTGCATCGATATCCACAGCTCCAACGGTTTTCTTGAAGAACTGCCCCAGGTGCGCGTCGTCCAGGAGCCGCGCCTTATAGAGTGGGCCAATTGCCTCGGGCTCGATCTCGTCTGGAGCCATTCGAGCCACAACTGGATTGCAGGCACGATTGCCCAGGCGCTCTTCGAGCAGAATGTACCGGCCCTTGTAATCGAGCTGGGTACCGGCAGTCGGATCCACCGCACCTACAGCGAGCGGGTTTTTCGCGGCATCCTGCAGTGGCTGCTCAAACTCGGCATCTTGAGCGGACCCCAGACGGCGGCGGTGCCCCACCGGCCCCTGCAGGCAGGAGAGTTCAACATCGTCTACGTCAACGCCGAAGGAGGCGGCCTGTTTGTGCCCCGCGCCGCCCTCAGCCTCGGGGACCGCCTGCGGCGCGGCAGCCGGATTGGCCAGGTGATCGATCCGATAAACGGCCAGGAGGCGGAGATAATCGCCCCCCTCGACGGTCAGCTCTTTACGCTGCGCGTGCATCCGGTGGTCTATGCCGGTTCCCTGGTCGCCCGGCTGGTACACACCTAGCGCCATGCAAAAGTCGCTCGGACCGCTGCTGGTTCCTTTCGCCGCCCCTTTACCGCTGATCCTCAACGAATTTGGCCGGGGCCGACCGGTCTTGAGCGTGGTGGGCGGCCTGCACGGCCACGCCTACAACAGCGTCTACACCTGTCATCTGCTCATGCGCTGGTTAAAAAAGCAGGAGCAACGGCAGAGCGACTACCAGTTGCGCGGTCGGGTGCGGGTGCTCCCGGCGGTGAATGCGCCGGGACTGCTCACCGCCAGTCGCTACTGGCCCTTCGACAACACCGACCTCGACCGGGTTTTTCCGGGTTACAGCCAGGGGGAGACGACCCAGCGGCTGGTGAGCTGGGTCTTCGAGCAGGTGCGCCACTCCGACTGCTGCGTGGATCTGCGCGGCCCCGAAAACGGGATGGCCGAATGGCCGCAGGTGCAGGTGCATTTTAGCCAGCCGCGCGCCCTTGAACTGGCAAAGGCGATGGGGTTGCCCGTGATCCGGGTGCGCCGCCCACCAGCGGGCCGCCTCACAGCCGGGTACGATCTTTTTTCGGCCAGCCAGGGCAGCCTTGCCCACAACCTGTTCCAGGCGGGCATCGACGCCCTGCTGCTGCAGGCTGGGGCGGGCCAGGTGATCGAGCCGCTGTTCTGCCACCAGCTACTGGCAGCCTTGATCCGGCTGATGCTGCAGATGGGGATCGTCACCGGCCCACCGCCAGAGCCGCCTGGAGTCGCGGTGCCTGAGACGATTACTGCAGACGACATCGAGGCGATCCACGCTCAGAGGGCCGGTCTATTTGTAGCGGGCGCTGCTCCCGGCCAGATCGTCGAACCTGGCACGCCCTTAGGTCAGATCGTCGATCCGCTCAGCGCCGACATTCTCGAAGAGCCGGCAGCTGCCAAGATGGGCCTCATCCTGTCACTGCGCCTGCAGCCTATCGTCCTGCAGGGAAGCCTGATTGCCTGTACAACCAGAATCTAGCGCGGCGGGGCCGTCTCGGGCTGGGCGACGAGGGCTTCGACATCGTGGAAGCGCGAATAATCGAGGATGCGCCTGCCCTCCGGCGTGCGGGTGATGATATCCGTCAGCCGATGCTCAAAGAGGATCTCAGAGGCAATAAAGGAGTGCCGGGCGTGAATATTTTGAGAAACCGTATCGTCCAGACCGGTGAGGGTGACGATCAGTTCTGTCTGGCTTTCTGCCAGCGACTCGCTCGTCTGGCCAAATAGCGGGCTCTCTTCGTCGATGACGTGCATGATCGTCCAGGTGAGAGCAAAGATCGATGTCTGGCCGCGCACGAGCTTCATGTCATAAAAGCGGCGCATAAATTCACCGTTTGGCAGCGTCTCGTCCCGTGCCAGGGTCAGGCGCACCTGGGCCTCGAAGATCTGGTTGCGGCGACGATTGGCGGTGCGAAAGAATAGCGTCGGTCGTCCCTGGCTCTGGTTGATCACCGCTACGTCGCTAAAGAGCACCCGCGCCGTCGGCTTTGAGAATTTGGCAAACATCAAACCGGTGGCCAGGGCAAAGCCGCTCCAGCCCACCAGGCCCTCGATCGAGGCGATGATATGGCCGTAGGTCGTCTTCGGTGACATCACGCCGTAGCCGATCGTGGCGAGGGTCTGGACGCTGAAGAAAAAAGCGTCCTCAAAGGAACCGTGGCGGGCATTGAGAATGGCATCGCCGCCCAACAGGTACAGCCCGGCAAAAAAGACGTTGGCGAACAGGTAGAGCCCGATCACCAGCAGCAACAACCCGGTCCAGGAAATCGTCAGCAAAAAGTGGTAGACATCTCCCCACGAGCGCTCAAGACCGATGCGCTCGATCGCAAGCGACGATGAGCCGTTGCGCCCGATAAGCCGCATCTGTCGGCCTGGTGGAAGTCTATCTGAGCGCCGAGAAAGTAGTCGCATAGAATGTCCCAGATTCCTTCGATTGTATCGCTGTGCCTGCCGCTACCTGCTCTCTGACGGGCAAAACGCTTCTACGATGAGCGAGGGGAACAGGGCAGACACAGGATATGGCGCTCGCGGACACTCTGGGCAATCTGGCCCTGCTGGCATTTATAACGGCGGATGTGGGGGCGATCTACCAGGCGCTCGCCTCGGTCCTCGACCGGCGCAACTGGCCGCCGCCTGGGCGGCTCATCGACATGGGCGGTCACCGCCTGCACATCCAGGTGGCGGGCCAGGGCGGGCCGACGGTGGTCTTTGAGGCGGGAGGCGGTAGCTGGTCTATCGAATGGTTCCGCGTCCTGCCGGAGGTGGCAAAATTTACCTGCGCCGTCGCCTACGACCGGTCCGGTTATGGCTGGAGCGACATCAGCCTCAAAAACGCGAGCAGCCGGTCGGTGGCCGAAGAACTGCACGCCCTGCTTGAGGCTGCCGGGATCGAAGGACCGTACATCCTGGTCGGGCGATCGACAGGTGCCCTGCACGTCCGCATGTTCGCCCACCTCTACCCGCAGGAGGTAGCGGGCATGGTCCTGCTCGACGCCGCCCACGAGGAAGAAAAAACGCGCATCCTGCCTGCCCTGCGCGAGGTGGGCGAGCGGGAGTTGCAGTTGCTGGGCGTGCTGCGGCTGCTTGCGCCGCTGGGGCTCATTCGCTTTTTGGGCTGGTGGGGAGCCCTGGCGCGGCTGCGGATTCTCGAAAAATTGCCCTCCGAAAAGCAGCAGCAGGTTCTGGCGGGTATCTATCGCTCGCTCTACTGCAACACCCTCTACGGCGAGTACCAGCAATTTGACGAGAGTGCCGGGCAGGTCCGCGCTACCGGCTCCCTGGGCGATCTGCCCCTGGCGGTCGTCACCGCCGGAGACCACCTCGATGCGGCAAACTACCCAAAGGACTTTCCGATCGCCCAGGCCCAACAGATCTGGGAGCAGTTGCAGTCTGAGCTGGCTACACTTTCTGCCAACAGTCGGCATGAGGTGCTAGAAGGCTGCAGCACCTACCTGCCCATGGACTGTCCGGCGGCGGTGGTCGATGCGATTCGTTGGGTTTACGACAGAACCTGCGGCCAACCGGGGCGATAATGAGCACAAATCGCACGCTTACGGTGCGCTTGAAGTGAGGAAATTGACGATGAGCAGGCAGCAGCGCTGGCTGTGGCTTTTTTTGGTGTGGCTCGCGCTATTGAGCACCCCGGTGCTTGCCCAGAGTCAGGCGACCACGACACTCCGCAAACTGTCCTTGCAGGATACCCCCAAGGCGCTGGTGGACGAGGTGTGGCAGACGGTCGATCGCGAGTTCGCCGATCACAGCTTTAACAATCTCGACTGGCAGCAGGTGCGCCGGGATCTGCTGGCACGGGAGTACACCAGCCGCGAGGATGCCTATCAGGTTCTGCGCACGACGCTCAAAAAACTGGGCGATCCCTACACGCGCTTTCTCACTCCCCGCGAGTACCAGAACCTGCTGGAGCAGACCAACGGCGAGTGGATCGGCATCGGCATGACCCTGGGCACCAACGAGGACACCGGCGCGCCTGTGATCGTGCGGGTCTTTCCGGACAGCCCGGCCTCCGGAGCCGGACTGCAGCTTAAAGATCAACTGCTCGCCGTCGATGGCCAGTCCGTGGCGGGCCTCAGCCTCGATGCCGTCACCCAGCGCATCCGGGGCGACAAAGATACGACCGTCACCCTCGCCCTGTTGCGCGGCGGCAGCCAGAAATTGACCGTCACCCTCAAGCGCAGCCCGATCGAATTGCCGGTGGTGAGCGCCCAGCTCAAGCAGGAGGGCCTCTACAAGATTGGCTACCTGCGCCTCGAAGAATTTAGCGGCAAAGCCCCCGCCGAGATGCGCACCGCCATCGAACGCCTCAAGGGCGAAGGTGCCCAGGGCTGGATTCTCGATCTGCGGGGCAACCCCGGTGGCCGGGTAGACGCGGCGGCTGAGATCACGAGCCTCCTGATGCAGCAGGGCACGATCGTCATGGCCACCAACCGCAACGGCGAGCGCGAGACGCTGCAGGCCGATCGCCGGGCGATCACCGGTCTGCCCCTGGTGGTGCTGGTCGATCGCGGCTCCGCCTCAGCGAGCGAGATCGTCGCCGGTGCCCTGCAGGACAACCGCCGCGCCAGACTGGTCGGCACGATCACCTTCGGCAAAGGGGTGATCCAGCAGATGAACACGCTCTCCGACGGCTCGGGCCTGAACGTCACGATCGCCCGCTACCAGACGCCCGCCGGTCGCGAGATCCACAAAAAAGGACTGGTGCCGGATGTGCTGGTGCCGATGGCCGAAGGACTGCGCCAGCAACTGGTGGCGACCGACGCTTTTGCCGGCGACGCAGATACCCAGTATCGCCGGGCCGTGAGTGAACTGACAGGCCAACTGCAGCCCAGTGCGCCGGGCGCATCCACCCTCGAAGCCGGTAAGAGCGAAGCCAATCCGATCCACTAGACGGCCCTGGTAGGCTGGGCAATGTTTGTCCTGTCCGGCAGGAGAAAATCGTTGAAGTCCATCTTCTGGACATTGCTGCTCGTTGGATCGCTGGGGCTCGCTCCGGCTGCTCTTCTTGCCGACACGACGATCGACGATCCAAAGCTCGACCGGCTGGTGGCGGAGGCGCGCCGCGAATTTCTCACCACCCAGTCCTTCGACCGGCTCGATGTCGTCGTGCTGTTGCCCAGAGGCGACGGCACCTGGCAGCGGGGCTCCTATGGCCGGGAAACCCTCGCCTATCCGGCCAGTTGCGTCAAGCTCGCCTACATGGTGGCAGCCGTCCACTGGTGCAGCGCCCAGGGCAAGCCGGTGGATTGCCTCGATTCCCACCTCCGACCGATGGTGGTCGATTCGAGCAACGAGGAGACGGGCGAAGTCGTCGATGCGATCACCGGTGCTCCCAACCGCCCGGCCACCAGCAGCAATACTCCTGGCTACCGCGAGTGGTACAGCCGCCGCCTCTATACCGAGAACTTTTTAAAAGCCCAAAACCTGTTGGGCAACCAGACCATCCTGCACAAGACCTACCCATCCAACTCTGGCGAAATGCCCGGCGGAGCGGAGAAAGTGGCGATCGATGAGCGCGGTCGCAACGCCATGCGCCCGGACTTGAGCGCCGAGCTGATGCGCCGGATTGTCAGAGGCGAATTGGAACCCCAGGCGACTGCCTACATGCGCGCCCTGCTCGCCACGCCCACCTTCGACGAACAGAGCGGCATCGGCTTTGGCCTGCCCCCCGGTAGCCGCTACGAGAACAAGATCGGTGCCGCCTACGACACCCTCGAAGACATCGCCTATATTGTGCTCCCCAATGGCCGTGAACTGATTCTGGCCATTTTTACCAACGGCCTCGATCAAAGGCAGCCCGAGCCCTACGACATCGCCCCGCTGGGCGTCTTTGCTGAGAAGCTGATCGAAAAACTGGGACTCGATGAAGGCGACCCACCGAAGCGCAAGATCGATGACACTGATTCTGCCGTCACCGTCACGGGCCGCTGGCAGAAGCGCACCGACACGAAAGACAAATTTGGCGAAGATTACCTGCGCTCGGTAGGGGGCTTCGGCAGCCAGCAGGTGATCTGGAACCTGAACGTGCCGGAGAGCGGGCGCTACGAGGTGGCGGTCTGGTATCCGGCCTTGCAGGAGAATACGAGCGAAGCGGCCTACACCGTCGTCCACGGCGACGGCATCGCCGAGGTCAAACTCAACCAGCAGGTCTGGGGCGGGCGCTGGGTCAAACTCGGCGACTTTGCATTTAAGGCGGGCCAGGGCAGCGTCATCCTGAGCGACAAGACCGCCGATCCGAACCGGCAGGTGGTGGCGGACGCCCTCAAGATCACCCGCTGGCCGCGCTAGAGGACGTGAAACATGCCCATCATCCCGTTCTGCAGGTGCTGATCGACGTGGCAGTGGTACATCCACATGCCGGGATTGTCGGCGCGGATGGCGACGGACCAGGAGGAGGCGGGACCGATCGGGTGGGTGTCCTCGCTGCGACCGTCCTCGATCCAGCGGTAGCCGTGGATGTGGAAGGTATGAAACTCGGTGCCCAGGGCGAGGACGTTGAAGCGCACCAGTTCGCCCCGCTTCGCCACCAGGGTCGGGGTGTTCCCGGCGTAGGCGAGGCCATTGATGAGATCAAAGTCGCGGCCCAGGCCACTGGTGGGCGCTTCCAGGCCCGTAAGAAAGACAAAAAACTCGCGGTCGGGCCGCCTGGTCTTCGGATCGTAGACGCGGATCGCCCCGTACATGCCGAGGGCGGCGTTGCGCTCCGGCTGCACCGAATGATCGTGGTAGGCCCAGGCTCCCACCGAATCCGCCGCCGCTTTCCAGGTATAGGTAAAAGTTTCGCCGAAGGGCACAGCCGTTCCGGGCTTGTCGGGGTGCGAGCGCATGTAGGAGCCGTCCATCGCGTCGCTGTACTGCAGGCCGTGGGGGTGCAGGGAGTGGGGCTGGCGGTAGTAGTTGTCGAGGTTCTTAAAGTGAACGATGACCGTATCGCCCACGGTCGCTTCGATCGTCGGGCCCGCCAGACCGAGGGCCGGGTCGGCGGGTAGAGCGACGCCAAAGCCGGGCGAATAGGCCCTCAGGTGCAGGGCGTTAAAAGTTGCCTGCTCAGGGGCGATGCGCTGGCCGGACTGTTCGTCGGGATGGGAGGCGACGTTCCAGCGCTCGGATTCGACGGCGATCCAGTACTCGCGCACCTGTGCCCTGTCGGGGACGGTCTTCGCAGCGGCGACCATCCAGCCTGTACCGAGAAAAGCGCCCAGGCAGACTACAAAAATGAACCGGCGGGGGGAAAACATAGCAGTTCCTTCGGGAGGAGGCGGTAGGAGAAGAAGTTTGACGGGCTGTCTTTTGCCACTCCATCCTTCTCCCTCTTAATTTTGAAGAAGAGAGGCTCCCGATACAGTAAGAAAATCATGAAGAAAATCTTTCTCAGTCCTGCCCTGATCGCTTTGCTTCTAGCGGCACCCGTACTGGCAGGCAATCCACCCCAGGCAACGGCCCAGATCAAAGACGCAAAGGGTGAACCGGTCGGTACCGCCAGCTTCGTCCAGCAACCGAAGGGCGTGCTCGTCACCGTCGAGGTCAAGGGGCTGGAGCCGGGCAAGCATCCGATGCACATCCACGCCGTCGGCAAGTGCGACGCGCCCGACTTTCGTTCCGCCGGTCCCCACCTGGGCGATCACAAGATGGCAGGCATGAAGGGCAGCATGGCGATGGAGACGATGGCAGGCGATCTGCCGGAACTCCTCGTCGGCGCGGACGGCACCGGCAAAGCCGAGGTGCTCAACCCTGAGATCAGCCTTGGATCTAAATCCCTCTTGCAAAAGCAGGGGACAGCTCTGCTCATCCACGACGCCACCAAACCGAGCAAACGTATCGCCTGCGGCGTGATTTCCACAAACCCGAACCCATAAAAACACCATGAACAAAGCTTTCCGGCCACTCCTGACACTGCTACTGGTCTTTGCAGCAATTACCGGTGCGCAGGCCCACGACCTCAAGGCCAACCGCACCGTCGGCGCGCTGATGCACATTCAGCCCGACGACAACCCCCAGGCGGGCTCCGCCACCGTCACCTGGTTCGGCCTGGTCAAGCGCGGCGGTGAACCGGTCCCCCTCAAGGACTGCGACTGCAACCTCGCCATCTACAGCGGCAGCAAAGCCGCCGGGGCTGCCCTTTTAACGCCGGGGCTGCGCGAGGGCAAAGTCGAAGGCGAAGTCGGCAACAAGGACCGTCTGCTGGCCGATGTCACCTTCCCAAAAGCCGGACCCTATACCCTGGTCCTCTCCGGCAAACCAAAAGGCACCGCCAGCTTCAAACCCTTCAAATTCCAGTGGCTCGTGCGGGCCACCTGAGCACTGCCCAGCGCTTGCCCTGTGCCTGCGGACTGCGATTACTGGTGTGCGGGGTTCGCAACCTCATCTTTCGCCTCCAGCACCCGAAGTCTGAGGTTCCGAAGCTGAAACTTGGGGTTCCAAACCCGGAACTTGAGGTTCTGAACCTGAAACTTGGGGTTCCGAACCCGAAGGATGAGGTCTGGAACCTGAAACTTGAGGTTCGGAACCTGAAAGATGGGGTTCCGAAGCTGAAACTTGAGGTTCCGAACCCGGAACTTGAGGTCTGGAACCTGAAAGATGAGGTTCCGAACTTGGAAGATGGGGTTCGGAACCCGGAACTTGAGGTTCAGAGCCTGAAACTTGAGGTCTGGAACCTGAAAATTGATGCGGGCAGCTCAGGCCAGTTGGTCTGGATCGATGCCCTGTGCTCTTAGAAGGGCGGCGAGTTGTTCTGCCCGCTGCCGCTGCTGCTCTAGTTGGACCGTCAGTTGCTCGGTCCGTTGCCGCTCTTTTTCTTCTGGTGTCGGATGGCGCTTGCCCGATTGGTCGTACCAGTACAGCCACTCCCGACGCCAACCCTGATACTCCCCTTCATCCAAACCAATACCCAGACCCAGACCCTCTAGCCAAAAAGGCGCAGCGCCTGCTAGCCGTTCGTACTGGCCATCGATCAGTTCGTATACCTCCAGCACCTGACGCTTGCGACGACCCTGCGGGTTGTAAATCACGTAGTAGCGAATTCCCAGATGCTCGTACTCGCGCAGCTTCTCTTCGTACTCATCCCGGTAGGTCTTAGAAACCAGTTCCAGCACCAGTACTGGCATCACCCGTTCTTCCCACAACACATAGCTGAGCCTACCGTTCGGATCGCTCAGGCGCGGTACATTCAAAGCCAAAAAAGCATCGGGCACGATCGCCTTGTAGGGTTCGTGCGGATAGACATACATGCCCATATCTATCCCCAAAAACCAGTCATTGCGCTGGTCCCATAACGAGGCCAGGATCGTCTTGAGCAGGCCAGGAAGCGTGTCCTGTAGTTCGTTATCCACAGGGGTATCGTCGGAGTCGGGCAACTCGCGGGAAGAGGGCAGACGCAGCGAAGGATCGAACTGGAGCATAAACCGCTGCCTGAAAGGCCGGAACAGATGTCTACAGTATAGAAGTGGTTTAGGTTGTCAGTTCTGAGAATGCCAGGCTGTCGGGAATGCCAACTCTCCGCCGACCATCTAGATCTCTCGCCTCAATGCGGATGATGGTGCCGTTTGCCAAAATAGCGGGCACGACAACAGTCTCAGTTGTCATTTAACACACAAATTCGTCGAAATTGGAAGCCTAAAGCTGCCGTTCACCCACGAGAGAATCAGCCTTCCAGCTTCTGGCAGTTTATCTACCACCGGCACTTTGGAAGCCTATCTCTGCGCAAAGTTGAAACTGGAGCCATAAAGCTGCCGACCGTCAGCTACACCAGCGCCCACCTTCGCTCCCTTTTAGGGAATGTGGTCTAATCAGGGTGGCTTTGCTGGCTGCTCTGGCTACCCAGGCCACTGCAGCCGCTGAGCTACATCACCCTTCACCTTGTGCTGCACTGGTGCTCACAGCCTCTGTAGTTGTGGGCGCTACCGCCGCCAGCACGAATCTACCCTTGCCACTTCTACTCACAGGAGCAAAGCATGTCTTTCTTACCCAGCCCACCGAGCTACTGGGATGTCCCTGCCAAGTCGCGCTACCGCTCTGGACGACGGCAGAGGTGGTTGAGTGTATCTATCGGTGTGGGTTGGCTTTTGAGCACAATGCTGCTGCCACTGGATACAGAGGCGTTACGCGCTGAGGCACAGGTAGTCACGCCAACCAGAGGTGCGGGCTTCGTCATCATCGGCAGCCTGATGTTCGATGAATCCGGCAACTCTGTCAGTGATGCGGGCGATGTCAATGGCGACGGACTCGCCGATGTGATCGTCGGAGCTTTTACAGCCGCCCCGAATGGTCAATCCTCTGCTGGTCGGAGCTACGTGGTCTTCGGCAAGCACAGTCACCTACCAGTAGCGCTATCGGTCATAGAAAGTGGTAGCAGCCCAGACGGTTTTGTCATCAACGGCAGCAATGAAGGCGATGCCTCCGGTTTGTCTGTCAGTGGTGCGGGCGATGTCAACGGTGATGGACTCGCCGATGTGATCGTCGGAGCTTTTACAGCCGCCCCAAATGCGAAAGTCAACGCTGGTCGTAGCTATGTGGTCTTCGGCAAGCGCAAGCGCCAGCCTGTGGAACTATCGGCAATAGAGAGTGGTAGCAGCCCAGACGGCTTTGTTATCAACGGCAGCAATGGACAAGATCTATCCGGCCAATCTGTCAGTGGTGCAGGCGATATCAACGGTGATGGACTCGCCGATGTGATAGTCGGGGCTCCCGGTGCCTATGGCAATGGTCTTCAAGGTGCTGCTGGTCGTAGTTATGTGGTCTTCGGCAAGCGCAGCATCCAGCCAGTGGAGCTTGCAAACCTGGAGACGGCCAGGCCATCGCCGTCTCCCTAGGCTGCAGCAGCTATTCGAGCACCGGTTGCAGCTGGTCCGGCAGCAAAGAAGTCAGAACGGTTCAGCTCAGGACAGTTTACGCTCAGCTATTGCTATTTATGCATCCACTACCGGGGCAGCATGTCGGTCTCGCCCCATCGCTGGGTACACTATCCTGATGTCAACGAAGTGCAACGAGCCGAGCAACAGGCTCAAGCAGAAAGGCAGACCCACAGGGCAGCGGAACAGCGCGCTCAGCCTTTGGCACACCTGAGAGAGTTAGGGATCGACCCCGACAGTCTGCGGTAGTCCAGGCGGCTAGGGTGTGTTTTTGAGCAGCCACATCGCGGCGGGAGTGTCTCCTTCTTCCCAGGCCAATTTCTCGATGGCCGTGACGATCAAAGAAGCGACGCGCTCGGTGCTCATTCGGGTGCGCAGCCGGGCCACCGCGCGCTCGGCTTGATCGAGGTTGCGAGTACGGATTGCCTGAATAAGTGCGTCTGTCATCCTGTAGCTCCTGGGCAGGATTGGCGGCGATGGTTTTTATCTTCGACGCAAACTTTGACCGCTTCAGCAATTTTTGAACTGGATGAAACGGATATTGAGAACAAGCGACGAAATGTAGCATCTCGATCGCATCGGCGGGGGAAAAACCCTGATTAAAATTGCGGTTTGTAAAGAATACAAAAACTCGCCCACCTGCGCCGGGCAGGTGAGCGAGCGAGAAGGATATAAGAGCTGGATACTAGCCGCTGCTGCCTGCGCCGCCGACGAAGAACTCGAGTCGGCCAAAGCCCAGAAAATAGCTGAATGGGTTGGTTCCGGCAGGCAGAGCGCGCACCTCAAACAGGTAGGTGCCGCCGCCTTTGGGGTTGCGGATGGGCTCGAACTGCACCGTGACCGTCGAGCCCGGAGCGACCGGTTGCTGGAAGGTAATCAGCAGGCTGCCGTCGCTCTGGGCAGTTGTCTGGGTGGCAAGCCTGGCTCCGGTGGCATCGACTACTGACACCTCACCGGGGTAGGGCGTGTAGATGCCGGCAGGAATGCCAACCGAGAGCGCTCCCAGCGGTTCGCCGCTGTCGGATGGAACACTCACCGTAAAAGAGTAGCGGGCAATCCTGTAGGAAGCGCTGACATTGGTCGTCGTGGCTCCGACGAGTCGCGGTACGACCAGAAAATAGGTCTGACCACCGGCGACGATGGCGTATAGCGGACTGGCGCTCAGTGCAATCAGCGCAAGCGTGCTGAGGCCGAGTGCAACGGACTTTTTCATGCGGATAACTCCAACAATGAAGCGTGGCCCTGATTGTGTGTTTGGATACCAGAGGAACCAATAGTCATAACATTACCATGACCCGTGGTGGATTATCACGGTTCATGAATGCGATGCGCCTCAGAGCTTCTGAGCGGCGGCGTCGGGGCTGCCGAGCACGCCGCCGCTGTGGGTCGGGTGGGCGAGGGCAAAGTGGAGTTTGTTGAGGGCGTTGAGGTAGGCGCGGGTGGAGGCGACGATGATGTCGGTGTTGGCGGCATGGCCGCTGAAGGTGCGCTGCTCGTGGCGCACGCGGATCGTCACCTCGCCCATCGCGTCGATCCCGGCAGTCACCGACTGCACCGAAAATTCGATGAGTTCATTGGGCAGATCGATGATCCGGTTGATCGCCCTGTAGACGGCATCGACGGGGCCGGTTCCGACGGCGGCATCGGTGCGCTCGCTGCCGTCGGCGGTGCTCAGGCGCACGGTGGCAGTGGGTATGCCCAGATCGCCGCAGACTACCTGCACCTGCTCAAGCCGGTAAGCTTCGGGGATAAGCCGGATCTCGTCGCTGATAATCGCCTCGATATCCCAGTCGCTGACGCTCTTTTTTTTGTCCGCCAGTTCTTTGAAGCGCAGGAAGGCGCGGTTGAGGTCGGCCTCACCCAGTTCGTAGCCCAGTTCGCGCAGGCGGGTGCGAAAGGCGTTGCGGCCAGAGTGCTTGCCCAGCACGATCCGGTTTTCGCTCACCCCGACGGTTTCAGCATCCATAATCTCGTAGGTGAGCCGGTTTTTGAGCACGCCGTCCTGGTGGATGCCCGACTCGTGGGCAAAGGCATTTGCCCCGACAATCGCCTTGTTGGGCTGGACGAGCATCCCGGTGAGGTTGGAGACCAGGCGCGAGGTCTTGTAGATCTGGCGGGTGTCGATGGCGGTGAGCGCTTCGCCTTCATCGGCAGGGCGGCCAAAGATCGGATTAAAGAGGTGCCGCCGCACGTGCAGGGCCATGACGATCTCTTCGAGCGAGCAGTTGCCGGCCCGCTCGCCGATGCCGTTGATCGTGCATTCGACCTGGCGCGCCCCGTTCTCGACACCGGCAAGAGAATTGGCTACTGCCAGCCCAAGATCGTTGTGGCAGTGGGTCGAAAGAACGGCTTGCTCGATATTGGGCACGTTCTGGCGAATGCCGTAGATCAAGGCACCAAATTCGAGGGGCGTCAAAAAGCCCACCGTGTCGGGAATATTGATCGTGGTCGCCCCGGCAGCGATTGCTGCTTCGATCACTGTGTAGAGATAGTCCGGGTCGGAGCGCCCAGCGTCCATCGGCGAAAACTGCACGTCCTGAACGAAGCTTTTGGCGTAGGCGACCATCTCAGAAGCGATCGCGAGCACTTCGGAGCGGCTTTTGCGCAACTGGTGCTCCAGGTGAATGTCGGAAGTTGAGATGAACGTGTGGATCCGCTGCCGGGCTGCGGGACGGATCGCCTCGGCTGCCGCCTGGATATCGGCGCGGATCGCCCTGGCGAGGCTGCAGATAATCGGTCCATTGTCGCTACCGACGGTGCGGGCCACCTGGGAGACGGCTTCAAAGTCGCCGGGACTCGCGAAGGCAAAACCGGCCTCGATTATATCGACACCAAGTCGGGCAAGCTGGCGGGCGATCTCCACCTTCTCTTCGGTGTTGAGGGTGGCACCCGGCGACTGCTCGCCGTCGCGCAAAGTGGTGTCAAGGATAATCAGCCGGTTTGGAGCCATTGTCAGTTTCTGGGTAATGAAGACAACGGCATTCTAGCCAAATTCCGCTGGTTGCAGGCTTTTAGATGGGCGAAGTGCGGGAGGTAGGTTTCTGGGGAGTGGTCGCTATCTGATTGCTTTTTTGGGTATTGCTAAAACCGTCCCCACCCCTCCACACCCCCCCTGCCCCCCGCCTCTCCTCCTCCTGCCCCCGAATGGGGGCGTGCCCGCCAGGCCAGAGGAGAAGAGATACGGTATTGAGAGTCAAGCAGCCTCCTCCTTTCTTCTCTTCCTCCGCCCTACTGCAAGCAAACCAACCTGCCGTGCTCTGCATCGAAAGGCGTGTCTGTTTTCACAACCGCCCAGGCAATGTGTAAGAGTTTGCGAGCCGCAGCGCAAAGCGCTACCTTTGCCGGTTTACCGGCTGCTCGTAGCCGCTGGTAAAAGCTTTTAATCTGCTGATTGCAGCGGATCGCACTCAAGCTCGCCATATACAGCGCCGTGCGTAAGCGGGCATTGCCTGCATGGCCGATGCGCTCTGGTCTATGAAGGCTGGTGCCGCTACGGTGGGAGCGGGGAGCGAGACCCGCGTAGGCCACCGCCGCTTCCACCGTTGCACAGCAGCCGAAGTTGAGGGTACTCACCAACACCCACCCAGCGGTGACAGACCCAATGCCTTTGATAGTGCGCAGCTTGGTTGCAGCTTGATGCCAAAGCGAGTCTTGGGCGAGCAGCGCTTCTAGCTGAGCTTCCATCTGCGCAATCTGCTCATCGAAGGTGTGGCTCAACTGCTCCAGACTCGCTTGTACCGCCGCCACCACCAACGGAAATTGCCGCAGAGCGTGCAACTGGTTGTGCAGTTGTTGGCGTTGCTGCAGCAAGGCATCGCGATGCTGCAGGCGCTGTTGGAGTTGGTAATAAATCTCAGGCGGCGGCTGCCAAAGACCAGGTTGCAGGGCGGCAGCGAGTTGGGCAAGCGTCTGGGCATCAAGCGCATCGCTTTTGGAACGCTTGAGCAGTGCCCTGGCAAAGTAATGAGACTGAGCGGGGTTGACCACACTGACGGCAAAACCTTTGAGCGCCAGAAATGTGGCCAGTCGCATCCAGTAGGAGCCTGTGGCTTCGATGACCACTAACACCTCAGCGGCGGTGGGACAGACGGCGAGTAAGCGTTCGGCCAATTGGCAGTGTCCTTCGGGGGTTTGGGGCAGTGTGATGGCAGCGGTAGGCTTTGCGTGGGTGAGCAGCCAGGCGGCAGTGACAGTGAGTGCCGCCACATCAATACCGACAAATAGCTGATAGTCGTTTTGTGAACCGTCTCGCTGCATGAGTGTCTCCAGTTGAAGCTTCAGAGGAGGTAGGCAAGTTCCGCAGGACGGCAAAAGTCTAGCCTCGTGATACGTGGTCAGTGCCACTCGATACGGTTCAGCTTTGCCGGTCCTTGATAGCGGGGGACAATCTCTTCCACGCGGTCAAAGCCGCAAGGGGGGGCACAGTCCTCACCGCTACCTTGGAACCAATAGCAATATACGAGGGGGGGTTCACTGTAACTGGGCTGCGGAGGGGATAAGCGGGGACAATCAGGGAGTCTGGCAGGAGCAGCTGCAAACGGGACGGGTGGTGACAGTGGCAGGCTTGTCATCCTCCCCTCTCCCCTTGTGGGAGAGGGGCCGGGGGTGAGGGGTCCATTTGTAAAAATTGCTGCCAGAAAGGCCCAGCGGTCAGCGGCTTCTTCGATGCGCTTGCTGGTGGGCTTGCCCGCTCCGTGGCCTGCCCTGGTCTCGATGCGAATCAGTACGGGCGCATCGCCTGATTGGGCAGCCTGCAGGGCGGCGGCGAACTTGAAGCTGTGGGCGGGTACTACCCGATCGTCGTGGTCCGCTGTCGTGATCAAAGTGGCCGGGTAGGGAGTGCCGGGTTTGAGGTTGTGCAGCGGCGAATAGGCGTAGAGGGCACGAAATTGTTCCGGGTCGTCTGAGCTGCCATAGTCCGATACCCAGGCCCAGCCGATCGTGAACTTTTGAAAGCGCAGCATGTCGAGCACGCCCACCGCCGGAAGGGCAGCGGCAAAAAGTTCGGGCCGCTGGGTGAGGACTGCGCCCACGAGCAGGCCGCCATTGCTGCCGCCGCCGATGGCGAGCTGTTCGCTGCGGGTGTAGCCCTGGGAGATCAGGTACTCGGCAGCGGCGATAAAGTCGTCGAAGACGTTTTGTTTGTCGAGGACGGTACCCGCCTGGTGCCACTCTTCGCCGTACTCGCCGCCGCCGCGCAGGTTGGGCACCGCGTAAAGTCCGCCCAGTTCAAGCCAGGTAAGGATGCTCGGAGAAAATTCTGGCGTGAGCGAGACGTTGAAGCCGCCGTAGCCGTAGAGGTAAGTGGGGTTGTTGCCGTCGCGGGGCGCATTCTTTTTGCCGGTGATAAACATCGGCACGCGGGTGCCGTCCTTGCTCGTGTAAAAGACCTGCTCGGTGAAGAAGTCTTCTGGCTTGAAATCGACCGTGGGCTGAAAAAGAACCGTGCTCGTGTCGCTCGCCAGATCGTAGCGGTAGATGGTCGTGGGCGTCGTAAAGCTTGTGAAGGCAAAAAACGTCTCGCCGGTGCTGCGCCTGCCCCCAAAGCCACTGGCGCTACCGATCCCCGGCAGGTTCACCGCTTCGAGAAACTGGCCTGAAAGATCAAAGATGCGAATCTCGGTACGGGCGTCTTTGAGATAGGCGGCAAAGAAGCGCTCACCGAGCAGGCTCACCCCCTGGAGGGTGTCGGTGCTCTCGGGGATCACCGGTTGCAGGGCAAGGGGCTTCGTCGTATCGATGGCCACCACCCGGCCACGGGGCGCGTCCCGATCGCTCATCAGCCAGAAGAGGGGACCCTCGTTGGCAATGAACGCATACGCAGCGTCCGCCTCAGGGAGTAATTCGACTATGGGCGCGTCTGGGTCGCTCAGATCCTTGTAGAACAGGCGGTTTTTGGTATCGGTGCCCTGGGAGACAGTAATGATGAGATAGCGGCCATCCTCGCTCACCTCGCCCTGAAAGCCCCATTCTTTTTGATCTGTGCGCTCGTAGACGAGCAGATCTTGCTCCTGATCGGTGCCCAGGCGGTGGAAGTAGAGTTTCTGGAAGTAGTTGACCTCTTGAAACAGCGCGCTCGGGTCCGGCTCGTCGTAGCGGCTGTAGAAAAAACCGCTGCCATCTTTGCTCCAGGCAGCACTCGAAAATTTGACCCAGCGCACGACATCGGGTAGGTCCGCTCCTGTCTCGACATCGCGCACCTGCCACTGCTGCCAGTCGGAACCGGAGGCGCTCGTGCCATAGGCAAGTTTGAGGCCGTCGTCGCTCAGGGCAAGTCCTGAGAGGGCAATCGTACCGTCCTCGCTCAGAGTATTCGGATCGAGCAGTACCGCCGGTTCGCTCTCCAGATCGGTCGCGGTGTAAAGGACGCTCTGATTTTGGAGGCCCGAATTTTTGAAAAGAAAGTAGCGGTTGCCTTCTTTGAAGGGAATGCCGTAGCGCTCGTAGTCCCACAGCTGCTCCAGCCGCTTTTTGATCGCCTCGCGCCCGGCTATTGCTTCTAAAAAATCGAACGTCACCGCGTTCTGGGCCGCCACCCACTCCCGCGTCTCGGGCGAATCGGGATCTTCAAGCCAGCGGTACGGATCGGCCACCAGCGTGCCGTGGTAGTCGTCCACCTGCTCGACGCGGCGGGTTTTTGGGTAAGACAGGGTAAATCGTTTCATGGACGCAGCGAAATTTCCTCTTCTACCTCAAGCTTTTTTTTGGAGAAGCCCCAGCCGAAGATTGTGGCGACGACGCCCAGGACAAGCCACTCCGGTGTCTCAAAACTGTGATCGACAAGCTCGAAGACGACTTCGGTGAGCATCTTGAGGCCGACGAAACCCACTGCCAGAAAGGCGGCTGCCTCCAGGCGCACGTAGACATCGATGAGTTTGATGAAGATCTCGGCGATGTAGCGCATCGTGACGATCCCGAGGATGCCGCCCACGATCACCACCCAGGCTTTGTTGCTGAAGGCGACCGCCGCTGTGATCGAATCGACGGAGAAGGCAATGTCGGTGAGTTCGACCAGCACGATCACCCGCCAGAAGGGCGAGAGCCGTCCCAGGGTGCCGCGCACCAGTGGGTGGCTCATCAGCACCTTCTCGTCTTCACAGCCCTCTTCATTGTCCTGGCCCTTCAAAAAATGGCTGAGAGCGAGGTAGATGAGGTAGAGCGCTCCGGCCAGCTTTAAGGCCCAGTTGTGGATGAGCCAGGCAGCAAACAGGACGGCGAAAAAACGCAGGACAAATGCACCAATGATCCCGTAGCGCAGCGAGCGGCGGCGCTGTTCTTTGGTGGGCAGTGAGCGGGTAAGGGCAGCGAGGACGGCGGCATTGTCAGCACTCAGGGCACCTTCGACGAAGACCAGGGCAAGGATGATCGCAAAATCCCAGGGCTCGACCCCCATGTGCATGCCCAGGCTTCGATAAAGGTTTTCCCACATCAGCGCTTCCCTCGGCCTCCCACCGGAGATATCTCGAAATAAAATGGTCTACATCAATTATCCGCAGGAACGCCTTCCTGAGACATCGACCGTAGGCCCAATAATCTGAGCATAGCCTCATCAGATGATCTATCACCAGCAAGTTCTAAAAGTGCCGACGGGCCGCCAGTCCCTCTATGCGATCACCGGGGCGGTGGCAGCCATCGTTGCCGAGGCGGGAATAGAGACTGGTCTTTGTACATTGTTCTTGCGGCATACCTCTGCCAGCCTGCTCATTCAAGAAAACGCCGATCCCGACGTGCTGGCCGACCTTGAGACGTTTTTTTCGCGCCTGGTACCGGAGGACCGCCGCGCCTACCGCCACGGTGCGGAGGGACTCGACGACATGCCCGCCCACATTCGGACTGCCCTCACCCACACCAGCGAGAACATCCCAATCGCCGCCGGTCAGCTGGTACTGGGCACCTGGCAGGGTATTTACCTCTGGGAGCACCGCCGTCAGGGGCACCAGCGGGAGGTGGTGGTCCATGTCGCGGGCACTTAGCGGACGCATGTCCTCAAGCAGGTAAGATGGAGGACATGGGCCTGGCGATGCAGCGGACGATCGATGGACTGGCCGAACCGGAGCGCCACGAGACGCTCGCGGGCGTTGTCGAGCGCGTCACCTTTCACAACGCCCAGAACGGCTATACGATTGCGCGGGTGGCTGTCCGGGGCCACAGTGATCTGGTGACGGTGGCAGGTAACTTTGCCCAGTTGCAGCCGGGCCAGACGATGCAGTTCTGGGGTTTCTGGAAAGATCATCCCCAGTACGGGCCGCAGTTTCAGGCTCACCGCCACGAGGAGACCCGGCCCGCCACTCTGGCCGGGCTCGAAAAGTATCTTGGCTCCGGGCTGATTCGTGGTGTGGGACCGGTGACAGCTCGCCGCATCGTCGCCCACTTTGGCCTGCAGACGCTCGACATCATCGAGACCGCCTGCGGGCGACTCATCGAGGTGCCGGGCGTCGGTGCCCATCGCGTGCGCCTCATTCAGGCGGCCTGGGAAGAACAAAAGGCGATCAAAGACGTAATGCTCTTTTTGCAGTCGCACCAGGTCAATACCCAGCACGCCGTCAAGATCTACAAGACCTACGGCGACGAGGCGATCGAAAGGGTGCAGAGCAATCCCTACCAGCTTGCCCAGGACATCTGGGGCATCGGTTTTCGCACCGCCGATCAGATTGCCCAGAACCTGGGGATTGCCGCCGACAGCGACGAGCGGCTGCGGGCGGGGTTGCTCTTTGCGCTGATTACGGCCACCGAAGAAGGCCACTGCTATCTGCCTTTGGCCGAGATGTTGCAGCAGGCGATTGCCCTGTTGCGGCTGGAGGAGCAGGAAGACGCTCTCACGCCGCGCTTAGTCGAGATTGCCCGCTCCCTGGTGCGCGAGGGGGCAATCAAGGCGGAGCGGCTCGAAGACGGCACAGGTGAGGCGCAGATCGCCTGTTTTCAGCCCTCGCTTTACCAGTGCGAAGTGGGACTGGTGCGGCGGTTGCAAAACTGGCCGATGCCCTCCGGGATCGATCTGCCCCGCGTCGAATCGTGGATCGAGCGCTACATGCAGCACCACGATCTGCGCCTCTCCGACGAGCAGCGCCGGGCGATCGTGCTTGCTGCCCAGCAGCCGGTGACGGTACTGACCGGCGGCCCCGGCACCGGCAAGACCCTCTCGACGCGGGCGATCACGGCTCTATGGCGGGCGATGGGCAAGCGGGTGCTATTGGCCTCACCGACGGGCCGGGCTGCCCAGCGGCTGGCGGAGGTGACGGGACACGAGGCAAAGACGATCCACCGCCTGCTCGAATTCGATCCGGCGACGATGGGCTTTAAGCGCAACGCCGACAATCCGCTGCCCGCCGACGCTTTTGTAATCGACGAAGCGTCGATGATCGACGTGGTGCTCGCCCACAACCTGTTCAAGGCCATTCCCGAACAGGCCCAGGTGTTGCTGGTGGGCGATCAAGACCAGCTCCCCAGCGTCGGTCCCGGCAACGTGCTGGGCGATCTGGTGCGCTCACCGCAGATTCCTACTGCCCGCCTCACCCAGGTCTTTCGCCAGGCGGCGGCGAGCCGAATTATCACCAACGCCCACCGAATCAACAGCGGCCAGATGCCCGACCTTGAGGGCGCAGGAACCGATTGTCTGTTTATCGAGGCCACAGAACCGGCTCAAGTCGTCGAGTGTATCCGCGAATTCGTCACCTGCGAGCTGCCCCGCCTGGGCTTTCAGCCGCTCACCGATGCCCAGGTGCTCTGTCCGATGAACCGGGGCACCGTCGGAGCCAATCACCTCAACACTGTCCTGCAGCAGGCGCTCAATCCGCCCCTGCCCACCACCCAGCAGTTCGATCGAGGCAGGCGACTGTTTCGCGTCGGTGACCGGGTGATCCAGTTGCGCAACAACTACGACCTCGGCGTCTTCAACGGCGACCTGGGTACGATCGCCGGGATCGACTTTGAAAATCAAAAACTGCAGGTGCAATTTTTTGAGCGCACCGTTCCCTACGACTTCGCCGACATAAACGAACTGTCCCTTGCCTACGCGATCAGTATTCATCGCTCCCAGGGCAGCGAGTACCCGGTGGGCATTCTGCCGATGCACACCCAGCACTTCCCGATGCTCTCGCGCAACTTGCTTTACACCGGTCTGACCCGAGCGCGCAAACTGGCGGTTCTGGTCGGCACCCGCAAAGCGATTGCGATCGCCGTGCGCGAGGTCAAGGCGATGCAGCGCTATACCCGTCTGGCAGAACGGCTGGGCTAGAGTCCGCCGCCCGGATTGCTTTTGTAGTGACGCAGCTACGGCGTAAAGTTCGAGTTTGCTGACAATGGGCTTGTCTGCAACTCTCTTGAAACTCTATAATCCGGCGGTCCGTAGCACGACTCACTGGATTCGCAGCGATGAACAAAAGTATTCTGCCTGCTCGCCTCCACACCCCGGCTTGCATTCTCTCTCTGCTGGCGCTTAGCCTCAGCCTCTCTCCCGCCGTTCTGGCCCGTCCCGATGTGCCTGCCAACCTCGGCAACGGCCTGGCTTCGCTGGTGCGTCAGGCGAATGCCAACGGCGGCACGCTCAACCGCAGCGCCCTGCGCCCCGGCATCGACAACTCCCGCATCGCCGTCTTCGACAGTCAGAACCGCGTGCTCGTCCAGATCTTGCTGAGCGGCAGAAAGCCCCTCCAGGACGTTCAGCGCACCCTCCAGACGCGCAAGGAGTTTCAAGCGCTGCGCATCGGCGCTGTGAGCGACCGCTACCGCAAGGGCGTGATCGAAGCTTACGTGCCCCTTGAGAAGGTGGCGCAACTGGCCCGGCTGCCGGAGGTGGCTGCCGTTCATCTTTCGCCAAAACCGTTCACCAATGTCGGTCTTACCACCAGCCAGGGCGTGGTGCAGCACAGAGTCGATCAACTGCCCGCCGGCAGCGACGGCACCGGCATCACCGTCGCCGCCCTCTCCGACAGCTACGACACCGCCACCCAGACGCTCTCTGGCCAGCCTTTGACGATTCATGCCGCCGAGGACATCGCCTCGGGGGACCTGCCCGGTCCCGGCAACCCCCTGGGCAACACCCAGCCGGTGGTGGTGATTCAAGACGGCACCGGTTTCGACGAAGGGCGGGCAATGCTGCAGATCATCCACGATCTGGCTCCCAAGGCAAAGCTCTGCAACGCCACTGCCGACGGAGGCCAGACCAACTTTGCCAACAACATCCGGGCACTGGCAGACCCGAACGGCCCCTGCAAGGCGAACGTGATCGTCGATGACATCTATTACCTCGATGAGCCGATGTTCGCCGACGGCATCGTCTCTCAAGCAGTCGATGAAGTGGCCGCCCAGGGTGTGAGCTACTTTTCCTCGGCGGGCAACTATCCGTCGTACACTGCCTACGCTTCCCAGGTCCGGATTGTGCCGGGCGATGCGTCGTCGCTGACAGGCACTAACATTAAGCTCACCGGCGTCGATCCTGCCCTTTACGCTGGCGGCTTCCACAACTTCAAAGCCAGCGGACTCGATATCGCTCAGACCATCTCGATTAGCAGCAGCGGCGGCACCCTCGTCTTCCAGTGGGACGACCCCTACGACACCGTCCCTCCCCAACTGGGCGCAACCCTTCTTGATACCTCCGGCACCATCACTGCCGCTCAGCCGGTTGCCAGTTTTCCCCTGACTGCTACGGCAGGGCAAGGCGTCTCGATCACTGCCGACGGCGTGCCCACCGGCAGTGTGGACCTGGTGCTGACGATCATCGACCCGAGCGGCAACACGGTTACCTCCATCGACACCGGCACCAGCCCCGAGACGTTCACAGGCATCTTGCCCGTCAGCGGCACCTACACCATCCAGGTCTCAGGCTTCCAGGGTGCGACAGGTCCCTTTACGCTGGTGGCGAACGAGGCGATTGGTCTCAAGCCCGTCACCTCCGACTTCAACTTGCTCTTCTTCGATTCTCAGGGCAACTTTGTCGGAGCACAGGCGGACAACAACATCGTCAACCTGCGGCCCATCGAGATCGCGAGTATCAGCGGATTGACGTCGCTGCAGTTGGTGATTGCGCGGGCGAACACGCCAGCTGCCACCCCCACTCCGGCGAGCAAGTTGCGCTACGTGTGGTTTACTTCCGGTGCGCCTCAGGAGTACTACTCCTATCACTACCCGACCGTTTACGGCCACAACACGGCCAAAGGGGCAAGTAGCACGGCAGCCTACGGAGTGTTCACCCCCTACATCCCGGAGAGCTTTACCTCACCAGGACCGTCAATCATCTACTTCGACCCGAGCGGCAACCGCCTGCCCAGGCCGGAGATTCGCCAGAAGCCCGACATCGCCGCAGCGGACAACGTGAACACGACGTTCTTCGGCTTCGACGACACCCGCGACCCGGACACCTTCCCCAACTTCAGCGGTACGAGTGCCGCTGCCCCCCACGCCGCTGCCATCGCTGCGCTGTTGTTGCAAAAGAATGGTGGTCCCACCTCCCTCACTCCTACCCAGGTGCGTTCCATCCTCAAAAAGAGTCCCTTCTTGCACGACCTGGACCCGTACTTTGCTTCCGGCAAGTTGACGGTGGATGGTACCCGCGTCTTCATCAACGTCGCCGCCGACGCCAATTCCACTTCCCAGTTCGATACCCGCGTCTTCCGCGTCGCCGTCGGTGGCACGGGCAGCGTGAGTTCTATCCTCTTTGACGGCACCAATGGCAACCCGACTGAAATAGTACCCGGCATCGCCTTCGATCAGCGCAGCGGTAATCCCGCCCCCGGTTTCCCATTCACGGTCGGCATCACCCAGGGTCTGTCTGCTTCCGACATTGCCGGTGTGCTGGGTCCGACGGCTCCGCCCCCGGCGGTGGCCGGCCAGTCCAACACGCTGACGGTGAGCATCACTCCCGGTGTCTTTACCAAGGGCAAGCTCTTTACTTTTGGTATCGACCGCGACGAGCAGCAGACGGCCTTTGTGCCGCCTTCGACCGCCGGGGGCAACTCGGCGGACCTGTTCGGTTCGGGGGTGTTGATTCCCCAGGGGACGATTGCCACCGGAGGAGTGAGCTTTACGGTGACGACCGGCAGCGGTCAGACGGGAACGGGTACCTTTGTCAACAATATCGGTTCAGGCTATACGAGTCTGGACGGCTACGGCTTCATCAACGCCGAGAACGCCCTCAACCAGCTCAAACCCTGAGGCAGGGCCAGAGTACGCACCTGCTCCACTGCGGACAACACCGACCCGCCCCCACTGGCCGCCAGCCAGCCAGTGGGAAGCGCGGTTGCAGATGCAGTTCTCTTTCTGGGGAGAGAAGGCCAGGTATATCACGGGGTGGATGAACCCTGACCACCCTTATCGGTAGGCTGGAAGCACCTAAGACGGAATTGGGTGTTATGGGAAGTTTACCGATCATTTTGCTGATTATTGGTTTTGTGGCTGCCATTACCTTTGGGTCGGTCGCCTGGTACAACTCCAAGCGCCCCCCCGGCTGGGAGCGGGCCAAAAAGCCCGAGGTCGTGCCGGATCTGACGCCCGAACAAAAGCGCTGGCCAAATACCCCCAACGAATCAGATGCCGGCAGCCCCGAGAATGTGATTCGCGAGTAATCGAGCCTTTCTTCCTCAACTGGTCTTCCACTTGATCGACTGGCGGTTCCTGGTATCAGGAGCCGCTTTTTTATTTGTCGCTTTGGCCCTGGTAATGCAGCAGGACGAAAGTGATGTTGTCGTGTCCCATCTTCTGGAGTGCCAGCTTGATCAGGTTCTCTGCGGCGGTCTGCAGGTTCTGTTTTTCGAGTAGAGGCAGCAGGAGTGTCTGCCAGTGGCGCTCGATGAAGTCGTAATCGGACAGCCCATCGCTGCAGAGCAAAATCAGGCAATCCTCCGGCAGCAAAAAAGTCTGCACCATCGGTTGCAGATGAATCGGGGGAATGACGCCGAGAGCCTGGGTCAACTGGCCGCAGCCTTTTGTCTGCTGCAGCGTCTGGCGAGTGACGCGGGCAGAGCTTACCTCGCGGTTGAGCAGATCGTCATCGACGCTGATCTGCTGGCAGTGGTGGCGGTCGATGAGATAGATGCGGCTGTCGCCAATGTTGAGCAGGTGCAGGAGCGGCCCACTCATCAGGCAGGCAACGGCGGTCGTGCCCATCTGCCGGTGTTCGCGGCGGCCCTGGCGCTGGTTGATTGCCCAGATGCGCTGGTGGGCTCGAAAGGCAATCTGCTTCAATTCCTGCCGGACCTCGGTCGCTTCGAGGTTCTGGCATTGATAGCTCAAGCAGAGCAGATCCTGCTTCAAAGCAGAGAGGGCAAGGGAGCTGGCGACCCTGCCGCCCTCATGACCCCCCATGCCGTCGCAGACGACGGCGTAGCGGCCCTGGGGCTCATGGTCGAAGCAATCCTCGTTGTAGATGCGTTCGCCAGGATGGGTGAGGCCAAAGACCGCCTGCACCTTCGCCGAGGGAGCGCAAACAGCGGCCAGTTGTTCGAGGGCGGCGAGCAGATCGGCGGCAGCCTCGATCTGGCCTGCGCTCACCGCCTCGAAGATGGTTTGAAGCTGGGGAGCAAGGGGCTCAAGCTGCCGCCAGCACTTCACCAGATCTGTCAGTTTCAGCTCAGGGGAATCGGGCTTGAGATAAAAAAATCGCACCTGCCAGCCCAGCACCCCGATGTTGTCGAGCGACAACAAAGAAGCTGCCACCTGCTGCCGATAACACGGCTCCCAGAGCCGTACCAGTTGCATCAGCCAGCCGAGCTGTTGCAGGAGATCCGCTGCAGCCCACGCCTGCTGCAGAGTGGGCCAGGGCGTACCGTCACTGGTGAGAGGAACGTTGTCAAGAAGAATACAGGGGGTGGCCTGCCGGGCGGAGGGAAGTTGGGCGAGCACCTCCGGCACTGCCCAACGGCAGGCGTTCAACCGCTGGTATGGTTCGCACTCAGCAATGAGATGAGCGAGGGTCGGTGCCGGTGGTTGCTCCGGCTGCAGATCTTGAACGACCCAGGGCGAGGTGCTGAGAATCTGATAGCGAGCGCTGGCGGGCGCAGTGAGAGACCGGCAATCGCCAGTCGCAAGATAGTACATCGTTTCTATGGACCTTCGTTGAGAAGAAAACCGGACGGCAGCAGGGCAGGGCCGTCTGATCGCGTCTATAGATAAAAGCGAAATTGCTCCCCCAAGTAGCTCACCAGATCGTTAACGGGCTGTGCCCAGCTGGACCAGAGCTGCGTCGCAGGCGGCAATCTGGGCACTCAGATCGTTGATCTCACTGGCCTCGTAGTCGTAGTAGCCATAGGTGCTGGGGATAGGGAGTGTGTTCAGCATCTGCCGGCTACGCTCGAACCAGGAGCGGGCCTGCTGCCAGGCAGCGATCCGCTCTAAAGTAGCCGTCTTCTGGTTGCTGCCCAGGCGAGTGTAAGCGCGGGCGAGCTTTGCCCAGACATGGCTGAGGTCGCGATCGACCTGGAGGTTGGCCGGATCTTGAAAGGAAAGGCTGAGATAGAGTTCCTGGGCCCGGCGGAAGCTGGCGAGAGCAGAAGTCATCTCACCAGTCTGAGCAGATAGCGTACCGGAGCGAACATGGCTGCTGGCCAGGTCGTAGCGGTTCCAGGCATTGACAGGATCTTGCACCGTCAGCGCCTCGAACTGGGCAAGCGCCTGACGGTAGTTTTGTTGAGCGAGAGCGAGGTTGTGGTTCGCCGCCAGCCGATCGCCCAGGTTGAGATAGGCAGCCGCCAGATCGTGGCGGCCACCGGCGTTGAGGGGGTCCGCCTTTGCCAGAGCCTGGACAGTCGCCAGAGCCCTGCGGGCCGACTGGAGAGCCTGAGGCGCTTTGCCGGTGGCCTGCAGCATCTCGGCTACGCGGCTGCGGGCGTCTTCGAGGTCGCGCCGAAAGGCGGTGTTGGCAGGTGCTTGAGCGGCAATGCGCTCGAAGATGGCCAGCTCCTGGCGGTACTGCTGCAGGGCTCGAACGGTGTCGCCGCTCGCTTTGAGCATGTCGCCCAGTTTTTCGTGGCCAATCCCCAGCTTGTGCCTGGCCTCAAGGTCGCTCGGGTCCGCTGCTGCCAGCGCCTCGCGGATGGCCAGCGCCCGGCGATAACTCACCAAAGCCCCGACCTGATCGCCCAGGTTGTTGTGAAAGTTGGGATTACCCAGGGTATCGCCGATGCGCTGGTGGGCGATGGCAAGCTTCTGGCGGGCCGGTACATCTATCGGCTTCGCCGCCTGGACCAGTGCTTTTGCGGTGCGGTAGCGGGCGAGGGCTCCCGCCGTATCGCCGCTCACCGCCAGCAGATCGCCCATGGCGATGTCGCTCGTCACCAGGTCGAGGCGGAGTTTTGGATTGTTCGGATCTTTGCTCGTCAGCGCCTCACGCATCGCGAGCGCCCGCTTCTGGCTGCGCTCTGCTCCAGCCACATTGCCGAGATTGGCGTAGTAGCGGTTCCACTGGATAGTGCCGATGCGGTTGTAGGCGGTGGCCAGCTCCTGCTGCAGGGCCGGGTTGTCCCCCGATTCTTGATCGAGGCTGTCGAGATAGTCGAGCGCCTTTTTGACCAGCAATTGCCGGGCTGGAGTGGAGCCGGGCAGTGTCTCGATTGCATCGTGAATCTCGAACATGAACGAGTTGGCCAGCTGGCGCACGTCGTTGAAGCGGCGCTCGGCGCGCTGGGCCTGCCAGCTCGTCGCTGCGATCCCCCCCACCAGCAGGGCGACGATCAAAGCGCCCACGGCGACCCCCGCCCGGTTGCGCTGAATAAATTTGGCGCTGCGGTAGGTGAGGGTGTCGCGGCGGGCCAGCACGGGCCGTCCGACGAGATGGCGGTCGATATCTTCGCTGAACTGCTCGACTGAGGCGTAGCGCCGCCGGGGCTCCTTGCGCATCGCCATCAATGCGATCGTGTCGAGGTCGCCCACCAGAGCGCGGCGCAACCGCTCAAGCTGACCGGCGCGATTTTTGCTGAGCGGTTTGGTGGCAGTCGCGGCGGCGGATTCTTCGCGCCGAAAGATGGCGAGGCTGGGCCGCTCGGGCTCCTCCTCGCAGATCGTGCGCACGAGTTCCTGGGGCAGGGTGTTTTTGAGGCGGTAGGGCCAGTGACCGGTCAACAGCTCGTAGAGGACGACGCCCAGGGAGTACACGTCGCTGGCGGTAGTGATCGCCTCGGCGCGCAACTGCTCGGGGCTGGAGTAACCGGGGGTCATCATCCCCATCGCTGTCACCGTCGGATCGATGGGCTGGGCGAATAGCTCCGGGTTGAGGAGCTTGGCGATGCCAAAGTCGAGCAATTTGGGCACACCTTCGCCCGTGACCAGGATGTTGGCGGGCTTGAGGTCGCGGTGAACGACAAGATTCTGGTGGGCGTAGTGGACCGCCGAGCAGACGGTGCGAAAAAGCTGCAGCCGCTCGCGGATGCTCAGGTTATTTTGATCGCAGTAGACATCGATCGGCACGCCCTCGATGTACTCCATCACAAAGTAGGGCAACCCCGACTCGGTTGTGCCGCCGTCGATCAACCTGGCGATGTTCGGATGGTCGAGACGCGCCAGGATCTGGCGCTCGCTTAAAAAGCGCCGGACAATCGCCTCGCTTTCCATGCCGCTTTTGATGAGCTTGATTGCCACCTGCTGCTCGTACTGCTCGTCGGCGCGCACCGCCAGATAGACGGCGCTCATACCGCCCTGGCCCAGTTCACCCACGACCTGATAGGCACCGATGCGGCGGCCAACCATCGAAAAAGCGGGGGTTTCAAGCCACTCCCCCGCCTGCAGATGCCAGCTTAAAAGCGATTCGACCTCCTGGCGCACCGCCGGATCCGGGCTGCAGGCTGCCGCCAAGAAGCGCTCGCGCTCCTCGGTGGGCTGCTCCAGAACCTGGGCGAACAGGTCGTTGACCTGCTGCCACACTTCAGGAGTCATTGCTCGCTTCACTCATCCAGCGGTACAACCAGGCGCGGGCCACGCTCCAGTGCCGCTTGACCGTCGCAGGCGAGATCGCAAGCGCCTCCGCCGTCTGCTCGATCGTCAGACCGCCAAAATAGCGCAACTCGACAATCTGGCTCTGCTGGGGGTCGATCGTCTCCAGCACAGCCAGCGCTTCATCGAGGGCCACCAGTTCCTCGTCGCGCTCGGGCGAGGACAGCTCTGCCACCTTCTCAAGCGACACCTTGACAGCGCCGCCGCCCCGCTTGGCAGCGTTGCGCCTGCGGGCGTGCTCGATCAAGATCCGCCGCATCGAGCGGGCGGCGATCGCCAGAAAGTGTGACCGGCTGCTCCAGGGCACCTCACTCTGGCTCAAAAGGCGCAGGTAGGCTTCGTTGACCAGAGCCGTCGCCTGCAGCGTGTGGCCGCCGCGCTCGCTGCGCAGGCTGCGTTCTGCCAGGCTATGCAGTTCGCGGTAGATGAGTGGGGTCAGTTGGGCAAGGGCCTGCTCATCACCGTTTCGCCAGTCGAGGAGCAACTGGGTGACATTTGCCGGAGAGTGCATGCTGAGCCTCTTGAAATCACCAAAAAAACTTCACTGCGTGCAGGGTTTATCCAGGGGCAGAACATTTTTATAGGCCGCATTCGCAGGTTTATGCAGGGGCGGACCGACGAAGGAGAAAGGATGCAGGCAGGTGCTGGGCGGCTGCGATGAGATACTGCTGCTCGAAGCTTTTTGCCGCCAGAGTGAAATGCTTACTTGATAGAAGCAGATCCTGGATCTCTATCTGAAATCTTAGCGGTTGGGTGAGCCTTTTTCGCCCAGCTTTACGCTTCTTATGCGCTCGTTGACAGCACCACCGGCTAAGGTACCCGGATATTCGCCTCGCCGGGCAGGGTGAGAGGAGGAATGGCCGTCGTGGAATTAAAGAGCGCCTCGGCGGTGCAGAGACGGTCGAGCACTTCCTGGGCATCGATCAGGCGCTTGAGGACGACCTGACCGAAGCCTTTGGCGCTGCCGTCGCTGGGAAAGGGTTTGACCTCGACCATCACGACCGCTTCTTCGACCCTGTAGAGCCAGAAGGCTTCACCGTTCTCGACGATGCCCATCTCGATGCGCTCGATGCCCGGCTTGCGGCGCTGCACCTGTTCGTTCCAGATTCCCGAGGTGTCCCACACCCGTGCAATCTTCCAGCCCTCGGTCAAAAAGAAGTATTTCATTACCCGGCTCTGACTCGCTCTCTCCCATGCCAACTTTACCGCCTGAGCTGCTGAGATTCGCGCTTTTTATCAATCAGCCAGCGCCTGCCCCCGCGTCTCGATCACCAGCGGAATGAAAAGCAACCCGGCGATCGGCACGAAGCCAACCCAGAAGAGGGTTCCAAGCGCACTCTGCAGGCTGTTGGTCCCCTGACCGGCCACATAGCCCACCAGAAACGGTCCACCGGCGGCGACGATCCGCCCGATGTTGTAGCAAAAACCGGCTCCGGTGGCCCGCAGGCGGGTGGGAAACAACTCCGGCAGATAGTAAGTAAAGCTGCCGAAGATGCCAAAGACCGTGAGGCCAATCGGAAAATACAGATAAAGCCGCACCGTCGGCGGCAGTTCGAGGCCGAAGGTCAACAGCAAAGCAGCAGCGGAGAGGATGAAGTAGAGCGAGAACATGCTCCTGCGCCCCAGGTACTTGGCTGCCGGGATCGTAAAGAGCGTGCCCAGAAGCCCACCGACGTTAAAACTGTTGGAAGCGGTCGCCTTCCAGCTTTCGATGAGCGCCTGGGTTTCCGGTTTGGCCAGATTCTGGGCTGCCGCCTCAGCACCGGCCAGGCCGGAGGCGACGAGCGGGATAAACGCAGAGGAACTCCACCAGGTAATCAGGGCGGTAACTGCCATGAGAAATCCACTCAAGGTAAAAGGCAGGTAGCGCGGTTCAAAAAGTTCGGCAATTGCCGGTGGTTTTTGCCGGGCACTGACGTTCTGCCAGCGCTCAGGCTCTTTGACGAACACCCGCACAAAAAGCGCCGCCGCCGCCGGGATCAATCCGCACAAAAAGACGTAGCGCCAGCTGGTTTCAGGGCTGGACTTCAAAAAAACGCCCGCCACCTGCAGATTTAAGAACGTGGCCAATAGCAGCCCGGCTGGGGCAGCGGTGTAGAGCAGGGCACCGGCCTCGACGCGCTTGTCGTCGGGGACCACCTCCGCCACCATCGTCGCTCCCGCTGCCCATTCGCCGCCGATCCCAAAGCTCGCCACCGCCCGGCAGAGCGCCAGAACCCAGATATTGGGCGCAGCGGCACAACTGGCGGTACCGAGCGCGTAGAGGATGATCGTCAGAAGCAGTGTTCTGGTGCGGCCAATCTGATCGGCGAGTTTGCCAAAGAGGATGCCGCCCACAGCCCAGCCCACCAGCAGCACCGAGGTGAGAATGCCCGTCCAAAGAAGCGTCGCCTCCTTGGCAGCCGGGGTGCCGATGGTGAGCCCCAGGAGCGTCGGCACGCAGTTGGGCGCGACAAAGTTAAACAACAGACCGTCGAAGATATCGAAGCCCCAGCCGAGCCAGGCGGCGAGCAGAACGGTCCACTGGTAGCGGTTGAGCGAGAGCATGGGCGTACCGAAGCTTTTGGATGAGCAGTATAAAGTACCTCGATACTGATGGCGAGGGCGCAGGGCGAAACGGCGCGCTTCAGACAGCGCTGTCGCGTGTTGCTGACAGGGTTGTGGCCGGATTGATAGCGGCGATGACGCGGTTGCGTCCCTGGTGCTTTGCCTCGTAGAGCGCTCTGTCGGCGGCGAGCAGAACCGACTGCGCCAGGGTCTGGGGCTGTTCGAGCGCGGCCACGCCCACCGAGACCGTCACCGGAGCGATGGGCCAGCCGCCGTATTCCAGCTCCAGGCGTTCGATCTGAGAGCGGATCTGATCGGCGCGCTGCACTGCTGTAGGTAGATCCGTTCCCGGCAGCAAGAGCACGAACTCTTCACCCCCGAAACGGCAGACAATATCACCGCTGCGGGTGGCGCGCTGCAGGCAGCGGCCCACCTGGCGCAGCACCGCATCTCCGGCGTCGTGGCCGTAGGTGTCGTTGCAGCGCTTGAAGTGGTCCACATCCAAAATCAGCACAGCAAGGGGTTCGCCGCTTTTTTGAGCACACTCTGCCAGGCTCCCGAGCGCTTCGTCGAAGTAGCGGCGGTTGTGCAGGCCCGTGAGCGGATCGCGCACCGACTGCAGGCGCAGCGCCTCGCGCAACTGCAGGTTCGCCAGCGCCAAAGCCAGGTGATCGGCGACGATCGCCGCCAACCGTTGCTTGGCAGCGTAAAGGCTGCCGGGCTGCTGCTCCTGCAGGCTCAACATGCCCTTTGGCTCACCCAGCACGAGCAGGGGGAGCGTGATGCGCTTTGTGTACCTCGTCGTCCCCCCCTCGTCCCCTCCCCAGGAGAGCACCGGCTCAGGGGCGCTGTGGGGATCACCGCTCAGCAGGAGAACTCCAGTCACCCCCTCGAACATCACCGGCAGCGTCGCAGAGACAGCGGCCCGAAAAGCGGACCCCCCGTTCGAGCAGACCTGCAGCATCTGGCACAGTTCGCTCAACGCCGTCAGCTCCCGAGCGCGCTCGCTGAGCTGGTTGACCTGCAGGCGCAACTGTTCGACCTCGCTGCGCAGTTTCATCTCGGCACAGTGGCGGGCGGTGCTCTCCTCCAGGTAGTAGCGAAAGCGCCTTGCACCGATGGGGCAGATCGTCACCGTCAGCCAGCGCTCCTCCTGGGCAAAAGGATGGAGCATCTCAAAGCGCACCGGGCAACCGTGGACCTCGCTGCGCCGGCACTGGGAGAGCCAGCGGCTGATCACCGCCCTCGGCAACCCGATATCGCTTGCAAGTTGTCCCTGTAAATTTATTTCCGTCAGTCCAAGTAAGCGGAGGGCGGCGCTGCTGGTTCGCCTGAGACGAAAATTTTGATCGAGTCTTTCGATCACTCCCGTCGCTGCCGCAGGCTCCGTCAGCGCTGATCTGTTTTTCGATAACAGGCGCACCAGGGTACGCTCGAACTTCTCTGGACGCATAACCCCCATTGCACAGGCTCCAGTGACTGTAATAGTGACTAGACATGTACCAGCAATGTATCCCGGTGCTGGCCGGGGCGATACTATCCAGAGAAGCTGTCCAACTGGATATCCACTGTAGCTGCCACCGGGACTGCTAGAGTGAACGGCGGCTGCACACGAGGTAAAGGTGAAGCAGATCTGGCTTTTGTTGGCTTTTCTTGCTGGTCTGCCTGTTATGGCGAACGCTGGTCCGATTCCTGAGACGACAAGCCAGATGATCCTGGTCACGAGCGGCGATTGGCCTGCGATTGCCGGTCGGCTGCAGCGCTACAGCCGCGTCAGCGGCAGCTGGCAGCCGGTCGGAGAAGCCTGGCCGGTGGTGCTCGGGCGCAGCGGGCTGGGCTGGGGAGCCGGCCTTGCTCCGCCCGGCGAGGGTCCGCGCAAGCGCGAGGGCGATGGCCGCTCCCCGGCGGGCGTCTATCGGCTGGGCAAAGCCTACGGCTACAGCGACCTGCCGCCCACAGGCACAGCGCTGGCTTACCGGTCTCTGGGTGAGGCCGATCGCTGCGTCGATGATCCGAAGGCTGCCGAGTACAACCGCGTCGTCACGATTGGCCCGGACCTGCCCGCCCGCTGGTCCTCCGCCGAGGTGATGCGCCGGACGGACGAACTGTACCGCTGGGTGATCGTCGTGGGTCACAACAGCGACCCGCCCCAGCCCGGCGGCGGCAGTTGCATCTTTTTGCACGTCTGGGCCGGGGCCACCTCGCCCACCGCCGGCTGCACGGCGATGCCCCGCGAGCGCATCGAGGCGTTGCTGGGCTGGCTGCGCCCTGAGGCAGAGCCCGTGCTCGTCCAGCTTCCTGTGGCCAGCTACCAGGCGCTGCGCAAGCCCTGGGGGCTGCCCTGACGGATACCCGGCTAGACTCGATGGAGCAATGGAACGAGGCGATGCCGACAGAAGCGATCAGTTTTGCCCAGGCGATCGAGCGGACGACGGCCCTGCTCGACGAACAGGCTGCCGGTCAACGGGATGCAGAAAAGTTGTACCGGGCGGTGGCGGATCTGGTGGCGACAGCCAACGGGGCGCGGGGCTTTTTTGTGACGTTTCTTTCTGGCGAGTGGCCAATCGCCGATGCCCTGCCCGATGGACTGGTTGAAGCCCTGCGCACCGCACCGGCGGTGGTCGCCCCGCTGATGACCAAAAATCTCGCGATGTCCACGGCGATGATCTGGGCGCACCGGCAGAACGGCGACGCCGAAGCCGCTTCCGGCTCCGAGCAGGTGGCCCGGCGCAGCGCCGCCCTCATCGCCAGGCTCCAGCTGCCGCAGATCGAGCGCGAGATAGCTGAATTAAAAAGAGCGCTGACGGACGGACAGGGCGATTATGCGGCCTTTCTCGACCGCTGGGGGTACACGGAGGCGCAACGCGCCGCAATTAAAGAAGCGATCGAACCGTTTGGTTAGCTTGGGCAAGCTGCATCGCTCTCGTTCTTCAGGGCTATAAATACTGAGCGGCCCGGTCAATCCGTTAGATTATGGGGACAGGGCTCCGCGTTTGTACTCATCGTGGTCAGGAAAACCTAAGCGATGTTCAATAATCTTTTCCCTTCCCAACGCTCGCGCCCGGCTGAAACGACCGCTGAGGCGCTCCAACAGCTCGCCGTCGTCCTGCAGCCGGTGTTGCGCGCACGCGAGCAGGTCTTAAGCGATCCCGCTTTGCCGCCTAGTGCAAAGGAGCAGAGGCTCAGGCAACTTGCCCGCGAGGCGCGCAGCGGAGGACTTCAAGACTTCAACGCGCTGTTGGAGCGGGTCTGTCGCAGTTACTGCCGCCGCTACGAGACCCCCGCCCGCTTTGAAGTCGATGATTTTGTGACCGAAGTGATCTCCCTTACCTACTCGCAGCTCGCCCTCTTTGATCCCCAGGTGGCCCGCTTTTCGACCTGGTTCAGCTCCTGCATCCTCCCCAGGGTCTACAGCGACATGCAGCGGCGGATCAACCCTTCCTGGGGCCGCCCGCAGCCAAAGACGACCCAGGGCAACCTGGCCCGCCAGGAAGTGCTCAACATCGTGCGCAATCTCTCGCTCGATCAGCCCACCGAGGCAAACCGGCCCCTGGGCGAGGTGGTAGCCGACCGGGCCGCTCCGGTCGAAACCCAACTGCTCGAAGCCCAGTGCCAGGAGTATTTTTTAGAGGCGGTGGGACGGCTGGCCGAAGGGGAGCAGTGGCTTTTGCGGCGGGTGTACGTTCTGCAGGAACCCCAAAAAGACATCGCCGCCTCGTTGGGGATCACACCGGCAGCGATCTCGATTCGGTTCAAAAAAATCTATCGCCGCCTGGCCGAATTGTTGGGCGAATCCTTCGACTCGGAGTGCGGTGAGACCCAGTTTTGTGAAGCGCTGCGCAGGAGCGAGCCATGAGCGATCCCGACCGCCTCGAACGCGCCCTGCCGGATCTGCTTCGCCGCTCCGGCTGGAACGCCCCGCAAGCGGGCGACCCGCCCTCGCTGCCGCCGGAGGAGCTGGCCCGCTGGGAGGGGCTGCTGGCTGAGCCGCCTGCTCCCATCCGCAACGAAAACAATCTGCGCCGCTTTCCGATTGGTCCCATCGGTGCGACGGGACTGGTCGCCGCTGCTCTGGTGCTGGCGGTGGGCCTGAACGCTTATCTGCAGCACGGCAGTCTCACAGGCTTGATCCCCGCGCCTACCAACCAGACGCTCTCCAACCCGGCCCGCCCGCAGGCAGCCAGACCCGCTGCCCCCAAACCGCCGGCGGTGGCCCAGGCTCCAAAGAGCGAGCCGCGTCCCCCCAGCCGCGCTCCTGCTACAAAAACAGTCCCTGCTCCTGCTCCACCGGTCCCCTCCCAGGCGGGCCGCAGCGAGGAAGCTGCGCCACTGCGCGAGGATCGCGAGCGCTCCACGGCCCCCAGATCTGACACAAGCGCCGGAACAGCGGCAGAAAGTGCCGCCCCTGCCGGTGGTGCGGCCCCCGGCGTACCGGCGATGGCCACCCGTTCCGCCCTGCCGGTTGTGCGACTGATAAACACGACCGGCCTCGATGCGGGAGCGGTAGCCTCGCTCAATCAGGTACTCGACAACACGCCCCTCCCCGCTGAAAGCCAGGGTGCTGTCGCCTTTGAAGCGGATATCGAGCGGGGCAGAGTCCGTCAACTGCGGCTGGTCGAAGAAAATACCACCCTCAAAGCAGATGCAGCGATCGACGCGCTGCGCCGTAGCCTGGTGAGCTGGACCGTACCCGGCGAGCCCACTGCCCACGCTCAGATCACGCTGGAAGTCGAACAGCCCTAGGCGGTGGCCTGCCGCCAGGCGGCCCAGGTTTCTTTCGAGCCAAAGCGGCGCGACAGACCAGAGAGCACCGCGTCACCGAAGCCGCTGTGCTCGCCGTCCTCGGCGATGTCGAGGCGGCAGTGCTCGCAGGCAGCGAGCAGGGCGACAGTCTCGTGCAGATCGCCGCTGCTGGTGGCCTGGCAAAAAGGACAGGTGACGATCACATCCTCGGTCTGGTAGCGCTCGGGCTCTTCTTCCATACTCTGCGTCAAATTTTCGCTCATCCCGCGATCGTACCAGCGTCCAGCAAGAGATTACTTACCGGGCAGGACCACCTGAAAAACTTCTTCGGCAGGCAGACGGGCGACCGTCGCCTCCCAGCCGATGGCGAGCAAAAAAGTTTCTGCCGAGGCTGTCTCGACGACATCGACGCCCCAGTTGCCCGGCTGCAGAGAATAGGGCGAAGCGCTCCTGGCTGGGGTGGTCTTGAGGCCGCCGAGGGCGAGGATGTCCGGAGGCGCTACGCCTTCTGGCAACTGTTGCTGCCGCCTGTCTGCCAGCGCCTGGGCGCACAGCTCGCCCACGCGGGCAGGCGGGTGGGTATCGGCGGCAAAAAGCACCTCGACCAGCCAGTGGGGACTGTCTTCGAGATAGCGGCAGCGGATGCCCGGTTGGGAGGCAAGTCCGTCGATAAATACACTGGCAAACTGCGCCGAACTGAGAACGGGTATACCTCCCGGTTCGAGATCGAAGTTGTGAGAGAGCAACATCCGGCCCTGCAAATCTTCGCCCACCACCGCTCGTCCTGAAAAATTCCAGGCCGACGCTAACAGGGCAGCAATGGACCTGTCAACTCAAGCTGGCCGTTCTGCCGGTGAACTCCCTCGTGCTCCAGAAGGGCGCGCTTGAGGGGCAGGCCACCGGCGTAGCCGGTGAGCGTACCGTCTGCGCCGATCACCCGATGGCAGGGGACGACGAGGGCGATCGGGTTGGTGGCATTGGCCCGCCCGACCGCCCGCGCCCCACCCGGCTGACCGATGCGGGCCGCCAGTTCGCCGTAGCTCATCGTCGTTCCGAAAGGAATTTTTGTGAGTTCTGCCCAGACCGCCTTCTGAAATGGGCTGCCCATCGGGGCAAGAGGCAGATCGAAGTGGCGGCGCTGGTTCTCAAAGTATTCGCCTACCTGGCGGACCACCGGGATAATCGCCTCGTCGTTCCAGCGAATCGCCATGCCCCGCAGGCTGGGAAATTCGGCGCTGCCCTGGGCTGCAAAGAAAAACTGCACCAGCGCGCCTCGATCATCGACCACAGCTACGGCTGGGGCGAGGGGCGTCTCAAAGATTCCGGCCTGATAGGACATCGCTCGTCTCCTGTAGAGGCAGTGGGCTGGAACGGTAGGCACCAGGGGTGCAGCCTGTCAGGGCAACGAAGTGCCGGTGAAAGGCCGATTCACTCTCGAAGCCGACGGCAAAGGCAATATCGACGATCCGCTCGCCGGTGGCGATGAGCAGTTCGCAGGCTTTCTGGATCCGGGCTTGCTTTAAGAAGGCCGCCGGTGTGAGCTTTGCGTGCTGCCGAAACAGCTCGCCCAGTTTGGTAGTACTGATCTGAGCGGCAGCGGCGAGGGCGCTCACGTTGCGAAAGGCCGCCGGGTTGGAGCGCACCCGACCCGCAAGGCTCTCGAAGCAGCGGCGGTCGGGATCGTCGCCCCGATAAAAAAGTTCGGGCCGACAGCGCTTGCAGGGGCGCAGGCCGGCGGCTCTTGCCTGTTCGATATCCGAATAGAAGCGGACATTTTCGCGCTTTGGCTTGCGCGCCGAACAGGAGGGCAGGCAGAAGATCCCCGTCGTCAGCACGCCGACCACAAACTGGCCGTCGTAGCGGCGGTCGCGGGCCAGGCAGCAGTCGTAGAGAAAAGTCTCATCAGTAGACATATCTGCAGTCTAGAACGGCAGCCACCGGCGGCACCTCCTGTTCTGACCGCCGGAATTTTTGGTTTGCCCAAAATTATAAGAACTGTGTCATCTCCTTGAAATGTATTTTCGGCAATCCAAAATATGGTGTTTGCGTCTCGATATTCGAGGAGGCCGCGTGCAGACGATCGCTCAGAAAATCGCCAGAAGGGCCGGACGCGGGCTTTCACTTCTTGTAGCGCTCTATCTGCTGGTCATACCGGCAACCTATGCCTGGGGCTACGACCGGACCAACTTCCCGATCCGCGTCTACATCGCGCCGGTGGCCCGCTATCCGTCCTTTCCCAACAGCGCCGGTGAAGCTGTACCCCAGCAGACCGCAGGCGCACTGCAGCAGGGTTTTCTTGACTGGGTGAATATCTTGCTCTCTACCCCGAGCCGCAACGCTGCCGAAAACAGCCTCGTCGTCCTCCGGCCCCAGGCCGAGGAACGCCAGGCAAAAGCTCTGCTCGCTGCCGGGCTTTTCAGTTTCAGCCCAGGCCCCGACAAGGCCGATCTCTACGTCGAGGTGCTCCGGCGCACGCCGATCAGCGACTCAGAAGAACAGAGCGACGGTGTGACGGGCCGCTACGCCACCGGTGGTCCCTGGCGCTTCGGTAAAATCCAGATTATTGTCAACCAGTCGCAGGGCGGTGCCGTCGATGAATTTGCCCTGCGCACCGCCCTCATGCACGAGATCGGCCACGCCCTCGGCCTCGCGCACCGGGCCGGGGAGCACTGCAATCTGATGTCTGCCCACAGGTTCACCTGCACGGCTCCCTTCCCCACCGAATGCCGCGAGGGAGCAAGCGACGGGCGCTGCATCGAAATCGCGACAGCCGACCTGCGCTATCTGCAGCGCTCGATGCTCGCCGAGCCTGGCCAGGGTCCAAATAGTGCCGTCGCCGAGATCAGCAGCTACAAGGCGAGCGTGATCGAGCGCATCCGCAGGGGCCTTATTAGCCTGAACGACCTCAAGCCGACCGGGGCGGTCCTGCTGCACCTCGACGCCGAGGGCCGGGTCGAGACGCTGCAGGTGCAACAGTCCTTCGGCAACCCGCAATTGGACGGCCAGGTGGTCGAAGGCATCCGCAAACTGGCTCCCTTCGGCCACTTCCCAGCCTCCTGGAAAGATCCCGGCATCCAGTTCAGCTTCAGCCTTGGACCGTAAAGAGGGTTCCTGGTATGGCCGCCCGCCGGAGGCGGCTCGGGTGGAACAGGCGAATCCCCGTCCGTCGGCGCTGGCTTTTATCGGCAGCGGTCGCCGGACGCAGAGCCGTCGCACGGGCTCGCACCCCGGCAGCCACCGCCGGACAGAGCCAGATGCCGGCCTCGCCGGATTCGACGAGGGCGCAGCGCTTGAGGGTCTGCAGTGCCTCGATGAGCTGCTGGGCACTGAAGCGGCGCTCCCACAGACCACAAAGGTGCTCGATCGTCGCCGGTAGACGGCGCACACTCAGCTGGGTAAGAATCTGGCGCTCGACGGGTGAAAGGCGCGGCAATTCTTCATCCAGCAACCGATTCACCTCGGGAATCGCAAGTCCCTCGCGCTGCAGCAGGGCGACAAAGGCGGCGACATCTCCCCCAAACAGATCTTCGATGAGGGCCGCCGCCGACAGCAAAAACCGGGGATTGCCGCCAAAGTAAGTATTCAGGGCCTGCCAGTCCGCCGCCGACCCCCGGTAGCAGCCCCGCCGCCCGACAAAAACCGCCGCTGATTCTGCCGTCAGGGCACCCAACTGCAGAAGACGCACCGGCAGCGTCTGACCGGCCAGGGCGCGCAGATCCGGGGGCACAGTCCGGCCCACCAGTAGCAGGCAACTGCCGTGGGCTTCCTCGCTCAACCTCTGCACCAGCGGAGCGTAGAGATCCCCGGCCTCAAAATCATCGAGCACGATCAAGCACCGTCGGCGGTCCAGCTCAGCACCGCTCAGTTCGGCTTCTAACTGTTCTAGCGACCCTGCACAACAGGAGCGATAGAGCACCGTCTGAAAGTGGCCCTGCAGGAGCTGGGCAAACTGCAGAACAAGAGCCGTCTTGCCAATACCCGCCATACCCGTGAGCAGCACCAGACGGCAGCCCTCCGTCACGATCCACTGCTCCAGCGCATTCAGCTCCGCGCTGCGGCCATCGAAGAAAGCCGGTGCCTGCCTGCCGCCCATATCCCAGCGGCGGCCCGCCGTGGGGATCGGACGCTCCATCGCCTTGACCTGGCGGTAGTCCGTGGCCTCGATCGTCAGATGGCAACTTACAAATAGCTGGCGCAGACTCGCCAGATCCACCGGCTGTTCGCGCTTTTGAATGCGGCCCAGGGTCGTGACGTTCAGACCGCTCAGCTCGCTCAGCGCTTCGAGCGTCAGCCGCCTACCGTGCTGAAACTCGTGATTTTGTCTGAACTGCTGCCACTTGTGCAACCCAGTCGGGGTGAGCAGAACACCTCTTGTACGCGATTGGCCGAGGGCGTGCATGGCGTCTCCTTCCACTGGCTTCGATGAGCTGGCATCGGTGCTAGCATCTTCTCCTTGTCGCCTGCGAATGTTCCTGAACGTATGCCCGGTCTTGTCGCTATGCAAGAGGCCAGTTTGTTTCTATGCACTTTGGCAAATACCGGACGCTGCGGTGCTGATTTTCCTAGACTTCGAGGGATTCACAGTGGCTGTGTTCGGCCTGAGTGCTCCTTCCCACAGCACGTAGCTTGGTCGTCTTTGAGGACACCTGATGTATTTGTCTGGCAGTAGTACCGCACGATTTCAAAAATCAGCTTCTCCACTCTACCCCCTGCCTGGGGTTGCGGCATGAGAAGCTATCCTGAAATTGCCTCTGGAGCCCGGAGTTCTGTAGAACCTCCAGCTTGCCCAGTACAGACGGTGATTCCCCATGACGGCTGTGGCCCTAAACGTGCGTCCTCTTGAACTCACCCATGAACTGTTCACTGCCCTGTGTCGCTCCAATCCGGACCTGCGGTTGGAGCGCAGCCCACGGGGAGAATTGATCGTCATGGCTCCAGCCGGAAGCAATAGCGGCAGACGCAACGCCCGCCTGAACCATCGCCTCCTCGACTGGGCTGACAGGGACAGAACGGGTGTCGTCTTCGATTCCTCGACGGGTTTCACCCTGCCCAACGGGGCGATTCGCTCCCCCGATGCTGCCTGGATCCGCCGGGAACGATGGCAGGCACTGAGCCTTGAACAGCAGGAAGGATTTGCACCGCTCAGCCCAGACTTTGTAATCGAGCTGCGTTCAGCCAGCGACGACCTCAACACCCTGCAGCTGAAGATGGAAGAATACCTGGCCAATGGGGTGCAACTGGGCTGGCTCATTGACCCACAGGCACGGCGAGTCGAAATCTACCGACCTGGACACCCGGTGCAGCGCCTGGAAAACCCGGCCCTGCTCAGTGCCGAACTTCTGCCGGGCTGGCAGCTGGATGTACAGGAAATCTTTGACCTTCAGTGAGGCTGAGCTGTCCACACTGGGGCACGTTGTTGTGATTTGGTAGAGGCACCGATGCTTTCCGGTACTCAAGCCCGGAGCCTGACTGTTCAAGACTCCGGGCTCGGCTTTGGGGTTTTGAACCTCACCTTTCAGGTTCTGGACGCGAAACTTCAGGTTCCGAACCTCAAGTTCCGGGTTCCGAACCCCATCTTTCTGGTTCTGAACCTCGAACTTCGGGTTGCGAACCTCAAGTTTTGGGTTTTGAGCCTCGACTTTCCGGTTCGCAACCTCGAACTTCGGGTTCAAAGTCTCAAGTTCGGGGTTCTGGACCTCAAGCTTCGGGTTCCAAACCCCATCTTTCCAGATCTGGACCTCAAGCTTCGGGTTCGGAACCTCATCTTTCAGGTTCTGGACTCGGAGGTTGTGTCTTGCAACCCCAGAGTTGCGGTTCAGAACCTCAAACCTCGGATTTCAGACTCGAAGGCAGTACGGCTACGCAACAATCTACTCAGCGGGCAGGCGCACACCAGCCGTGCTTGGAGCGGAGCCAACCCCGGCCAGTCAGTGGGTTTGCTCAGCCACTTCGATAGTGCTTCAGGCCACGAAGACTCATAACAAGTTCGTTGAAACCATAAGAATCTGACAAATCGTTGTAAGAATCTGAAACCGGTTATGCATCGCGATTCACTACACTCCGGATATAGCACTCTGAAGAGAAAGCATGACAACTACGTACAGTCGGAACCGGGGATTGTTGGGCGATCTTGCAGCACGGCTCACAGCGGGTCAGACTGTCATCCCGGAGGACGCTACTTATGAACAGGTGCGCCAACTCTGGAATGGCAGGGTGAAGACCCGGCCCGCCGCCATCGTTCGTTGTTTGAGCGTGCAAGATGTCATTGATACGGTTCGCTGGACACGCACCCACGGCTTGCCGATCTCCGTTCGTGGGGCAGGACACGATTTTGCAGGACGCGCTTTATCTGAAAATGGCATCGCAATCGATTTGTCCCAGATGCGGGCCGTCAACATCGACCCAGGCGGGCGCACAGCCCATGTTCAAGCTGGAGCGACGGCGGGTGACCTGATTGAGGCGGCAGAGAGATACGGGTTGGCGACAACCACAGGATCCATATCGAGTGTCGGTATGGCTGGATTTACCCTGGGGGGAGGCTATAGTCCTCTGCTCGGTGCTTATGGATTGGGTGCCGATAACTTGCTGTCGGCACAAGTGGTGACAGCCGATGGGCAACTCCTGACAGCCAGTGTTAGGGAGCACGCAGACTTGCTTTGGGGACTGCGCGGCGGTGGCGGCAACTTTGGCGTCGTCGTTTCTCTGGAGTATCGCCTGCATCCGCTCACGACAGTGCTATCTGGTCCGCTGCTGTATCCTCTAGACCAAGCCAGAGCAGTGCTACACCGTTTCAACGAGTTTATTGCCACCGCACCCGATGAACTGACGGTCATAACTGGGTTTATCCAAACGCCAGAGGGTTCGACGGTTCTTGTTCTCTCACCTACCTACTGCGGCCCGCTCGAAGACGGTGAGCAGGCAATCGCACCCCTGCGTACCTTTGGCACCCTTCTGGTCGATCAGGTGCAACCCGTCACCTATAACGCTGTGATCCACGCACAGGATGCGATTGCACCGCAAGGTCGCCATTACTACCTTCAAACCCAATCGCTCAAGGGTTTTCAGACTGAGGCGATCGAGGTGCTGATCGAACAGGGACTGCCGTTGCCCTCCCCATTTTCGAAGATCTTAATTCATAACTTTCACGGAGCCGCAAGTCGCGTGGGTGCGACTGAGACTGCTTTTGCCTTGCGTCAAGACCATTCGATGGTCGAGCTGATCGCAGCCTGGGAACCGCAGTCTCCAAGCGAAGAGCAGCAGCATATTCAATGGGCAAAGAACGTCTCCCAGGCACTGGCACCTTATGCTCTTAAAGGGGGATACATCAATGCCCTGGATGAGCAGGAACAGGAGCGCGTTCCACTTGCCTTCGGGTCCAACTATGAGCGCTTGGTTGAGCTGAAACGAACCTACGATCCGAACGATGTCTTTCGTTCGACGATTGGACATATCACACTGTAATCACTGTCAATAAGTTTGCGCCCCTGAAATATCCCTCGGGGGCGCATCCTTAGAGGCAATTTCGTGTTTGGGAGTTGATCAGATGGAAGCATTAGAAGTGACCCCTCAAGAAACAATGCTGAATCTAATCGGCGGTTTTTGGATTGCTCGGTCGATCTATCTTGCAGCAAAGTTAGGGATTGCCGATGCGTTTGACGCGCAGCCGAAGCCGATCGCTCAACCGCGCAAATATTTTCGCAGTCGATGACCAATGTAGGAAAGGAGAGCGCACAGGCGGTGGCCGCCAGCTATGACTTCTCTCAATTCAACACAATCGTCGATGTCGGTGGAGCACAGGGCAGCTTGATTTCTGCAATTGTGCAGTCGTACCCCCATCTCAAAGGGATCCTGTTTGATCTGCCCGAAGTCATCGTCAATGTCAGTGTAGACAGCGCTATTCAACCCGTTGCTGGAAATTTCTTCGAGTCTGTGCCGGCGGGGAGTGATATCATCGAAGCAGTAAAACGCTAAAGTATCCAGACTGATTCACAAAGCTTTTAGAAGCGCCCAGGGGGGTTTCGCGGAGTGTGTTGAACATCGCGCTGAACTTCTGACCGATGTAACACTGTTAATTTGTTCACGGTAAGAACTATTTTTCCTATGCTGGTAGAACTGCGGCCCCAGGGGCATCTGCGGTCCCAACCTCGCACTTGCGATCACCTGCAAGCTCATCGAACTGCCCACCGGCTTGATCGACGTCACAAGCCATACCGGTCGGGGCAACTGCTTACCGTCCGCTTGCGGCAACAAAACCTGGCACCGGACCCTTGACTTTTATATCCATTTTGGATATTATCCATGTTAGATATATCCGATATCCTAATAACCCAGAGCCAGGCTGAACAGCCTCGAAGCGCTTGTTCCTTGAGCAGTGAACCAAGGTTGAGGTAAATCCTATGACAACAAACCTGGTCAACCCGATTGACCTAGCCAAATTGTTAAACAAATCTCCTGTACTCTCCAGTGAGCAGATGGGTTGGAATGGGATTTTGCTTCAGAAGTACCAACATCCTTCGTCTGCGAAAGAGTTTGATACTCCCGCCCTGTCCTACCACTGGCTCCTGTTACCGCTGGGGCATCCCTATCGTCTGACCCAGATGCGGGGGGGTCGTCTGCACGAATCGATCGTTCAAAGCGGTGACAGCATTGTTGTTCCCGCTGAACAACCGAGCTACTGGTACTGCTGGAGAAGCGATACCTTCAGGCCCATGCTGCACATCTACCTCGAACCGGAGTTGATTGGGCAAGCTGCTGAAACACTGGAGCTAGATAATAGCGATCAGATCAGCCTCGTCCATTGTTTCTCCAAACGTGATCTGCGCCTTCAGCAAATTGCAATGCTGCTCTTAGATGAGTTACAGTCAGGCGGCGTGATGGGCCGGTTGTACGTCGAATCGCTGTCCCAGGTGTTAATCGTTCATCTGCTGCGGCACTACTCCAACTTGACGCAAACCATCACAGATAAGCACAGAAGCTTAACGCCTACACAACTGCAGCAGGTGATTGACTACATTCACGCTCACCTTAACCAGGATCTGTCCCTTCCTGAACTTGCCAGAATTATCAATATCAGCCCGACTTACTTTGCAAGTTTGTTCAAAGGTGCGATGGGAACCTCGCCACACCAGTACGTGATTCAACAGCGCGTGGAACAGGCGAAGTGGATGCTGACGAAGACGGATCTGGCCATCCCAGACGTTGCCTTACAGGTGGGCTTCTCCAGTCAAAGTCACATGACGCAACAATTTAAGCGACTCACCGGAATGACACCAAAGCAGCTTCGCTAGCACTATAAGAATTTTGTACAGCGTCACAAGCATCAAAAAAGTCAAGTTGTGGAGCGTAGTCGAAGGCTGCCCTGCTTCGTCGCTGCTGCTAAAATTTCGGCAGTAGACAGCTCTTGAGCGAGTCTCATGGAACAACTGCAGCAAGAGTTAGAACGGCTACGCCAGGAAAACAAGGAGCTGCAGCGCTATCGGGCGCTTTTTGAGCAGTCGCCCCTCAGTATGCAGCTTCACGCGCCGGATGGCCGATTTGTGGTGGCCAATGCGGCCCACTTCCACCAGTGGAACATCACGGCGGAGCAGATGCAGCACTTCGATCCGCTGAGCGATCCGGAGCTGGAGCGACTGGGTATTCTGGGAGCGGTTCAGCGTGCCTTCGCCGGTGAGACGGTGCTCATTCCCGGTAACTGGTACGATTCGAGCCACATTACCCCCAACGGAACGCGGCGCTACGTAGATGCGGTCTGCTTTCCATTGCGCGACGGTGCGGGCCAGATTAGCGAGGTCGTCATTATTCACCAGGACATGACCTTTTTGGAGCGCGCCGAGTTGCAACTGTTGCAGGAGCGCGAAAAGGCAGCCCAGGAGCGGGCAGCACAGCTGGCGCGGGCCAACGGCGCGCTGCGCGAATCGCTGGCCCTCCTCAGCCACCAGGCGAATCTGGACCGGTTTTTGGGCTACGTGCTGGGGGCGGTCGCCGAGCAGGCAGGAGCCTGTGCAGTCCACCTCTACGTCTTCGACCCACTCGCCAACACCCTCAGCCAGCGACTGTGCGTGCGCAACGGCGAGGTGTTCCAGCCCAACCATCCCGACGACCCGGCCCTGTTTCGGCGGCCCTTTGCAGCGGATATCACCCCCGCCTGGGAGCAAATGGTGCGCGCCAAAAATTCGATCATCCACCACACGATCGACCAGCCGCACCCGATGACCTGGCCCCAGACCCTCGAATGGCACAAAAAGATGGGCCACCGCGCCCGGATCGCCGTGCCGCTTTTTGCCGGGGAGCAGGCAGTCGGCCTTCTGGGGATCGCGATGGAGCACGAGGAGCTGTTTGCCCCCGAGCAGACCGAATTTATCGCGGCCCTGGCCAACCAGGCGGCGCTGGCGGTGCAACTCGACCGGCTCGCCACCGAAGCGCGCCAGAGCGCTGTGCTCGAAGAGCGCAACCGGCTGGCCCGCGAAATCCACGACACCCTCGCCCAATCGCTCACCGGCATCGTGCTGCACCTGGAGACGGCTGCTGAACTCCTGAGCGAGCATCCGAAGGCGGTCGCCCACATTCTCCAGGCGCGGGAGCTGGCCCGCAGCGGTCTGGCAGAAGCGCGCTGCTCGCTCTGGGCGTTGCGGCCACGGGCCTTAGAAGGCAGCGACCTCGGCGACGCTCTGCAGCGCCTGCTGCAGCAGTTGACGGCCTACACGGCTGTGGAAAGCCGCTTCCAGAGTTCCGGCACCCCCCAATCTTTGAGTGCAGAGGTGGAGGCGAATCTGCTGCGCATCGCCGCTGAGGCGCTTACCAATGCGCTCAAGCACGCCCAGGCAAGAATCCTCAGCCTTGAATTGACCTACAAGGCAGGGGCTGTGGAACTGTGGGTGAGCGACGACGGCTGTGGCTTCGACCCGGAGCGGGCGAGTGGTGGCCTTGGCCTTGCCGGTATGCGCGAGCGGGCCCGCCGCCTGGGTGGACAGCTTTTGATCGCCAGTGGTCCGGGGGCGGGGACGCGGGTGGTTGCCTCGGTGCCCCTTACCCCCGCTTCTGCCGCTGAATCTGCTCTGGAGACCGCCCGTGGGTTCTCGTGAAGGTCCGATCCGGGTGCTGATTGCCGACGACCATCCGGTGGTGCGCGCCGGTCTTGCCGCCATGCTCGAAGTGCGGCCCGAAGATCAGATCGCCGTCGTCGCCCAGGCGGGGGATGGCCGCTCGACGGTCGAATTGTTTGCCGAATATCGCCCCGACATCGCCCTTATCGATCTGCGGATGCCGGAATTGGACGGCATCGAGGTGATCGCGGCGATCCGCGAGCGCTTCGCCGATGCCCGGCTCATCGTCCTCACCACCTACGACGGCGACGAGGACATCTACCGCTGCCTGCAGGCGGGGGCAAAAGCGTATCTGCTCAAAGGGGCACCCCGCGCCGTCCTCGTCGAGTGCATCCGCACCGTCCACGCCGGGCAGTCCTTCGTGCCCTCCCAGGTGGGCAGCAAGTTGCTCGACCGCCTCGGCCAGCCTCAACTGAGCGAGCGCGAAAGAGAAGTCGTGCAACTGATGGCCCAGGGGATGAGCAACCAGCAGATCGGCTCGGCGCTGTTTATTGCCGAGACGACGGTCAAGTTTCACGTCAACAACATCCTCACCAAGTTGCAGGCGGGGGACCGGACCCAGGCGGTGATCGCTGCCCTCAAGCGTGGCATCGCCCACCTGTAGAACGGGCCGCACTTCCTGCTTCAGATGGGTTACACCCCCACCTGAAGTAGGGCGACATCGACCGGCAATCTGCCTACAGTGTTGACGTCTATTGCAAGGGTGCCCGTGGAACCGCAACCACCCCCTCAGCACGCACTCCGGCCAGTGACGGCGGACGAGCACATCCTGGGCAATCTCGATGCAACGGTGCTGCTCGTCAAGTACGGTGACTTCGAGTGCCCGAATAGCCAGCGGCTGCACTTTGCCCTCATCGAATTGCGGGAGCGCCTTCAAGAACGCCTCACGATCGTCTTTCGCCACTTTCCCCAGGGCAATCTCCATCCCCACGCCCATAAAGCGGCGGAGGCGGCGGAGGCAGCGGCGGCCCAGGGCCACTTCTGGCCGATGCACGCGCTTTTGTTTGCCCACCAGGACGCCCTCAGCAACGGCTTTTTAGTCGAGTACGCCCTGCAGGTGGGGCTGGATATTCCCCGCTTCTTGCAGGAGGTGAGCGGCGGTGTACACCGCGAGCGCGTCGAAGCGGACCGGCAAAGTGGGCAAGCAGCAGGCGTGGAGGTAGCTCCGGCCCTATTTATCGACCAGGTGCGCTATCGGGGCGGCTGGAGTACGCCGGAGTTGTTGGCGGCGATCGAATCTGAGCGCCGGTGAAGCCCATATTGCCCCCCGGTTCCCTCCCGCTTGCAACCAAAAGATTGCAGAACGGAAACGAACAGTCGTCTGCCCAATAGCTGGCGAGAATTGCTAATTTTTATCGCGGCTTTAGCGGCAAACGTTCGTGATGCGATAGGCGGTGCTACTGTATGGCCAGGAGGTGAGGCTTATGGTACGCGACTTCTCGGTCGTGATCCTGGCATTCGCCCTGTTCATCGGGATCGGTATTGTTTTTGCGACCCTTCTTTATAAGGCGATGTCCTGGGATCCGGTGATCACCGGTTCGATGGTGGTCGTTCTCTACGTTGTGCTTGCCTCGCTAGGCAGGTTAGAAAGCAGGCGTTTGCACTGAGGGCGTCCGCGCCCTGTCCGGCGACTGTCTGCTGTGGCACTGACCCGGCTATGATTGGGCATCCCTTGCAGGAGCGCCTGGAAGCTGGTCATGCCGTCCGAGGATCTGTCGTCTGAAACTGGGGCGATTGCCCTCGACATCCAGAATCTGAGCAAATCTTTTCGCTCCGGTTTCTGGCTGAATAGGCGGCTCTATCCGCTCAAGAACTGCACCCTGCAGGTGCCTGTCGGCGAAACTTTTGGACTATTGGGACCGAACGGTGCCGGTAAGACGACGCTGCTAAAAATTTTGTTGGGTATCGTTCGGCCAGGCGGGGGCAAAGCGACGCTGCTGGGTTGTCCACTGGGGGATGAGTCTGTAAAATCGCGCATCGGTTATTTGCCCGAAAATCCGTATTTTTATGACGCTTTGACCGGCGAGGAGGTGCTCTACTTTGCAGGCAGGCTCTTCGAGTTGCCCCGGCACCTCCTCAAGCAGAGGGTGGACGCCTTGCTCGATCGCGTCGGTTTATCGCGGCTCGCGGGCCGCCGACCGTTGCGCAAGTACTCCAAGGGAATGCTGCAGCGGCTCGGACTGGCCCAGGCACTGATCAACGATCCGCAGTTATTGTTTCTTGACGAGCCGATGTCGGGCCTCGATCCGCTCGGTCGCCACCGTTTCCGCGAGATCTTGCTGCAGTTGCGCGCCGAGGGCCGGACGATCTTCTTCAACAGCCACATCCTCACAGACGTTGAACTGCTGTGCGACCGCATCGGCCTTCTCATTGGCGGCGAACTCGTCCGCCAGGGCAGCCTTACCGAATTGCTGGGGAGCAAGCACACCTACCGGGCAGAATTGGAGGGCAAGGATCCCCGAGCCCTGGAGCCTTTGCTGGCCGATCTCGACTGCCAGGGCAACCGTATCCGGGGCCGCCTCAAGCTTCCCCCCCGCGAGTTCGTCGCCGCTCTACCGCCGGAGGCGGTGCTCATCGAACTGAGAGGCGAGCGCCCATCGCTGGAGGACTTTTTTCAGGCCACCGTCGCCGCCCACCAGGGACAACTGCTCGACACCTGAACAGCCGACAGGTAGAGATCGCGGCAGTGAAGAAGCCTTCCTGGGACAGAGGGAAGACACGTCCGCCGTTTCTAGTATCAAAATGTCCCTGCCGAATCGGGCGGGGAGGTGGGCAAATGCTGAAGGCTTTGTCTCACGGCTGAATCATCAGATCCAGGAGTTTAACCGAGATGAAAAAGACCCAAGCACTTTTGTTGAGCCTGCCGTTGATTCTTGGCCTGGCAGCCTGCAGCAATCCGAATCCGAATGCCGAGGGTGTCCGTCAGGATCAAGTCGCCTCCAACGAGCGCGCCGAAAACCAGCGCCAGGACGCTGCGAACAGCACCGGCGATGCCGCCAACAATGCTGGCAACGCCGCTGGCCAGGCAGCGGGTAATGCCGGTCAACAGGCCAATAGCGCTGTCGGCAACACCGACGGTGCCCAGACTGCCGGCAGCGGTGAGTCCCCCGCCGATGCTTCCAAAGACGCCGCCAGTGACACCCGCAAGCGGCAGCTCAACTCCGACATCCGGGCCCGCGAGCAGCGCGAGGACCGCACCGGCAAGGTGAGCGACGGCGATCTCGAAAGCAAGGTCCGCAGCAAGCTCGAAGCGAATATTCAGCAGAGCCGCATCGCCGTGACGGCCAAAGAAGGAACCGTCACCCTCAAGGGCAAGGTGCCGACCGAGGCGGATATCACCAAGGCCACTACCCTGACCAAAGAAATCCAGGGTGTGAAGCAGGTGCAGTCCGAGCTGACTACCGGTAAGGGCTGAGCGACAGAACGGCGGGGTTCTAAAAACATTTAGAGAACCAGGCGATCTGCCAGGGGCGATTGCTGTACTGTATCTTTCAATGTTTTGCCTGGAGCCTCGCCGTGTCTCTGTTTCGTCTCTTCACTGGCCTGGGTGCATTGCTGGGGGTGGTTGGGGGTGCTGTCGCCGCAAGTGCGGCACCGGTTGCCCTCAAGGCCGCCCGTCTTTTTGACGGCAAATCCGACGCGCTCCTATCCAACGCCGTCGTCCTCGTCGAGGGCCGCAAGATCGTCGAGGTGGGCAGCAATCTCGCGATTCCGCCCGGTGCGACGGTGATCGACCTGGGCAACGCTACCCTCAGTCCCGGCTTCATCGACGCCCATACCCACCTGAGCGGCGAAGCCTCCGACGATTACAAGCAAGATTTTATCGATGGCTTTCGCCGCCAGATCCCTGAGCAGGCGTACTACGCCGCCTCCTACGCCAAAAAAGTGCTGGAGGCCGGCTTTACCACTGTCCGCGACGTGGGCAGCCAGGATTTTATCGACGTGAGCCTGCGCAACGCGATTGCCAGAGGGCTCGTTCCCGGCCCCCGGATGCTGGTGGCCGTTCATGCGATCGGGGCAACGGGCGGCCACTGCGATACGACTGGCCTGCGCTTCAACGTGCTGGGAAAAGAGAGCGACTACAAGGAAGGGGTGGCAAACGGTCCGGACCAGATTCGAGAGGCGGTGCGCTTCCAGGTCAAGTACGGCGCGGATGTGATCAAGACCTGCGCTTCCGGCGGCGTGCTCTCTCTGGCCGACGAGGTGGACACACCGCAGCTTACTCTTGCAGAAATGACTGCCCTGGTGGACGAGGCCCATCGCCTGCGCAAAAAAGTGGCCGCCCACTGCCACGGCGACCGCGCTGCCAAAGAAGCGATCGAGGCTGGAGTCGATTCGATCGAGCACGGTTCGTTTCTCAAGGACGATACCCTTGCCCTGATGAAACAAAAGGGCGTCTACCTCGTGCCGACGCTGCTGGCGGGCGAGTGGACCGGCGGCAAGGCCGACAAGTTTCCGCCCGAAATTGCGGCCAAAGCGAAGGCGGCTCTCGCAGCCCGTTCCAGCATGTTCCGCCACGCTGTCGCGATGGGCGTCAAGATTGGCCTTGGCACCGATTCTGCCGTCTCGCCCCACGGCCTCAACGCCAGAGAATTCGGCCTGATGACCGGCTTAGGGATGAAGCCGATCGATGCTTTGAAAGCGGCGACCTCGGTAGACGCCGATCTGCTGGGCATCGCCTCCCAGGTCGGAACGCTCGAAAAGGGCAAACTGGCGGATCTTGTCGCTGTCCCCGGCAATCCGACCGCCGACATTACCGCCACCGAAAAGGTCTTCTTCGTGATGAAGGAGGGGCAGGTGATCAAAAATACGCGCCAGAGCGGTCTGGCTGCCGCCCCTCAGTGACCGCCGGAGTTGAGGTTCAAAAAGCGGGTGAACTGGTTTTCAAACAGCAGCTTGACGGTGCCGGTGGGACCGTTGCGGTGTTTGACGATATTGACCTCGGCGATGTTGCGATCCGGCGAGTCGGGATTGTAGTAATCGTCGCGGTAGAGCATCATCACGATGTCCGCATCCTGCTCTATACTTCCACTTTCACGCAGGTCTGAGAGCATGGGCCGCTTGTTGGTGCGGGCTTCGACACTTCTTGAAAGCTGGGAGAGGGCCATCACCGGCACCCGCAACTCGCGGGCCAGTCCCTTGAGGCCACGGGTGATCTTAGAAAGTTCCTGCACGCGGTTGTCGGAACCGGCTCCTTCCATCAGTTGCAGATAATCGATCATCACCAGCCCTAGCCGCCCGCCCTGCTCGGCCTGCAGCCGCCGCGCCTTGGAGCGGATTTCGGTGACGGTGGCGTTGGGCGAGTCGTCGATATAGAGCGGAATGCTCGCCAGTTCGCCGATCGCCTGACCGATGCGCTGCCACTCGTTTTCGCTGATCCGTGCGGCGCGCAGGCGATGGCTTTCGACCCCCGCCTCCGCACAGAGCAGGCGCTGAACAAGCTGTTCTTTGGACATTTCGAGACTGAAAACTACCGCCGGGAGGCCGACTTTTTGAGCGATCTTCTGGGCGATGGTGAGGGAAAAAGCAGTGTTGTGCAGACAGATGTCGGCGGCGACAAAGTTGTGAGAACCGGGAACGGTCAGATCGTAGACCTGTTCGTTGCCCGTATATTCGATCGAAACGATTGCATCCCACCAGATGTCACCCGAGGCAGTAGCTGATGTTTCCTGTTGTCCTAAAAACGTTGGATTTTCGGCAGTCGTCGCGGATGTAGCAGATCTCCTTTCGGCGATGCCCGCCACGACGGGAAGCCTTTTAGCTTGAATACCAATTGCAGTTACGAATCGCTGGACATCTTCGGGAAGAATTTCTAATCGATAGCCGTGCTGCGCTGCGCTCAGGCTGGAGAGAATGGCGAAGCGCAGCAGCAGATGCTGGACGACGTGGCCAGTCGCCTTTGAAACAGTACGAAAGCACATTTGGCCGCCATGGGCAAACAGGTGGGCAAGAAAGCGGGCCAGTTGCCCTTCCGGCAGCCGAAAGATTGCTTGCCAGTGGGAGAAGGGGGTCGCAGGGCCTGCTTTTTGAACAGCTTCTGCGAGCCGAAGAATTTGAGACTCCGGCAGGCTCTGGTGGCCAAAAACCGGGATGCGGCGCGGTACGGCGATCCGATCGCCCACTTTTAAGCGGTGTAGCGGCTGCCAGCCCGCTTCTGTGAGATAGGGGTGGGTAAGGGTGGTCCGCACCTCCCGGCCAGAGCGGGTGCGCACGCGGTAGAGGGGTTTGATGCCGTCGTCGATAAAGTCGCTCGCCCCTACCGGCCTCAGGTTCTGATCACCCACCAGCGAGAGCACGGCCACAGGTTGACCGGTTGCCCCGCGCCGGAAGACCTCGCCAATCGTCAACAGGTCGCCTGTGAGCGGATCGACGATGGGAGTGTCGGCGGCGCAGCATTTGCCCATGCCGGGCCTACCGGCCACGATGAGCAGGTCCGAAGGCTGCAGACCCTGGGTGTAGTTGTCGAGGTCGTAGAAGTGGGTGGGAATGCCGAAGACGTTGCTGCCGTCCTGGTAGCGGCTTTCGAGCTGCTCGAAGATGTTCATGAGCACTTCGGAGGCGGGCACCAGCGAGCGCTGCACCCGCTCCTGGGTGACGGCAAAGAGGATCTGCTCGGCTCGATCGAGCAACTTTGCAATTTCGCTGGCCGAGTCGTAACCCAGGGCCGTGATCTCCTGCCCAGCCCGAATCAGCATCCGCAGGGCGTGTTTGGCTGAGATCAGGCGGGCGTACTCGTCGATATTGATCGTGTTGATCGCCGCGTCGGTGAGCCGTCTTAGATAAGGACGGCCCCCCACCTTCTCGATGAGCTTGTTGTCTTCGAGGTGGGCGGTCATGATCCGCAGGTCGGTGGGCCGGCCCTGGGCGTGCAGGGCGAGGGCGGCCCGGTAGATGATCTGGTGGGACTCGACGTAGAACGCCTCGGGCCGCAGGTGCTCGACGACGCGGGTGATCGCCTCGGAGTCCATCAAGATGCCGCCCAGAATCGTCTCCTCCGCGTCGATGTTTTGAGGCGGCAGGCGGTCTTCGATGCGCAGGTCAAGATCGGAGGAGGTCATGGCTTTGCTCGTCGTCGTCGTAGAAAATCTGTACTCTTGGAGCCGGGTGAGCACTCAGAGACGCTATCCTACACTACATCTAGCGAGGAGCCTACATTTTCCGGCGCTGCGCCCGGATCGCTGCCGGACAGGCTTCATCAAGGTACGCTCAAGCGCAATCGAAACTGCGAGCGCCGCCATAGCAGCGGCCCCGAGGCGGTGGTTTGATAGCTGCAAACACCACCCGGAAGTGACTATGACCTCGCAGCACCTGCGCCGCCGCCACACCCTCCAGATTCTCGGTTGCAGCATCGGCATCTCGATTCCACTGTTGGCCTGCGCCACCTTGATCCACGTTGCGCTCACCGGCCAGATGCCGCTTCTGGCGACGGGTAGCCTGCCGCTGGTTTTGTTGTTCGTCTCCGGATTGCTGGCAGGCTGGATCTGGATCGAGACAGCAGAACTCGGCTAACCTCCCTGTCCGCTCCTGTAAGATAGGCGCAGCGCTGGAGAGCCGATGCCCCGACCCAGATTGATCATTCACGGTGGCCTGGGAGCCACCGAGGCCGACGAGGCGAGCCGGGCCATCCGCCGCGAAGCCCTTGCACCGATCCTCCAGGAGGCGACGAGCGTTCTTAAAAGCGAGGACGCCCTGCAGGCGGTGATAAGAGCCTGTGAACTCTTAGAAGATTGTCCCCTCTTCAACGCCGGTACCGGAGCGACGATCCAGCGCGACGGCCAGATCCGGCTCAGTTGTGCGCTGATGGACGGTCAGCGCCGCCGCTTCAGTGGCCTCGTCAACGCCCGCTACCTCAAAAATCCGATCCGGCTTGCCCAGATTCTGCAGGAGCGGAGCGACCGCCTGCTCGATCCGCACGGCGCAGAATTGCTCGCCCGCGCCCAGGGTGCGCCGGTCTACGAACCAGCTCAGCCGGAGGTAATCCGGCGCTGGGCGGAGCGGCGCTTCGACAGTGCTTTTGTCGGCACCCACGGCACGGTCGGGGCGGCGGCAGTCGATGGGGCGGGTGGGCTTGCCGCTGCCACCTCCACCGGCGGGCGCTTTATGGCCGGGGTGGGCCGGGTAAGCGATTCGTGTACTCCGGCGGGCAACTACGCCACCGACGTTTGTGCCGTCAGTTGCACCGGCCACGGCGAGGACATCCTCGACGAGGCGCTCGCGGCGCGCATCTGTGTGCGGGTGGGCGACGGCATGAGCCTCGAAGACGCCTTCGAGCGCTCCTTCGCTGAGGCGGCAGCACGCGAGCGCGACTTTGCCGCGATCGGCGTCGATGGCCTGGGCAACGCGCGCTGGTCGGTGACGATGGGCATTCTCGTCGCCGCCTGCTACGGCGACGATGGCCAGTTTCTGGCGACGTTTTAAGCCACTACCTGCCCATCCGGCAGCACCGTATTGCACAGACGGGCACCGCGCAGGCTGCGCTCGTCGAGGAGGGCACCGCGCAGCTGGGCTCCCTGCAGGTTGGCCCAGCGCAAACTGGCACCGCGCAGGTCACCGCCGATGAGCTTTGCGTCTTCGAGATCGGAGCCGTCGAGGTTGGCACCGAGCAGCACCGCACCGCTGAGATCGGCGCGTTGCAGGCGGGCACTGCGCAGGTCGCTGCCGATGAGCGATGCGCCCGTAAGATTGGCAGCCTGCAGACAGGAGGCTACCAGACAACTGCCGTTCAAGTTGGCCTCCATCATCAGGGCTCCCGAAAGTTCGAGGGTACTCAGATCGCCGCCCACCAGCTCGATCGTCTCAAAGGGATGCTGGCCCTGCCGATGGCGCACCACCAGTTCGCCCGGATCTTGAAGCGGGTAGGAGCGTCGGAGGAAGCGAAATTGCCGACCACAACCGTCACAGCGCTGGGCCTGACGGCGCGCCCCTTCGGCGAGCAAGCGAACCGCCGCCCGTCTGTCCTGCGGCCATTCCTCGCCGCCCTTGCCGGTCCACTGCTGGGGGAGTAAGCGCCGATGACAGCGCGAACAGACAATCCGCCAGTGGGTCCAGTCGTGCCAGATAACGTGTGCCGAAATAGCCATGAGGGAATGATTGAAGCACCTGCCTTAACAACATCTCCTCATCCTACGGGTGAGATTTCCTCTATCGGCTGATAGAAGTGTCATTGCGCTCAAGCGCAAACCTATCCCCACTCATCGAGGCGTCCGAGCTGATCGCGCACGCTCTCCAGAAGCTCTGTGTACCAGGGTTCCACTTCCAGGTATTCGATGGCGCGGCGCAGTTCTGCAAGGCAGTTGTCCAGATGTTTGCCGTCGCCAGTGTTGCGATAAAGATAAATCTCGCTCTGCACAAACAAAATCAAGTTCGCGATGTCCTGGCCCTGGGGCATGATCTGTCCTTGTGAGCGATAGCTGTCGTCCGTCGATGTCAGGGTTTACCGGTTTTCTAAGTGCGCCGATTGGTGTATCATCTATCGCAAAGGTTGGCCGTGTTTCCTCCAGAGGTGTCCAAAAGATGCTCAAATATTCCCTCAGTCTAGCTTTGACGCTGTTCGCCGCAGTCGCCCTCAGTGCCGGCAGTCTGTCTGCCGCCCAACTTTATACCGAACAGGGGGGCGACAGCAGCCGCATGATCAGCACCGCTCAGCTGATCACCGACCCGTCACCGGGCCTGACGGGAACTGGCCCTCTGACCGGAATCCAGGGCAGCCTGATCACCCCCAGCGGCATCGACCTCTACGGCTTTACGGTTACCAGCTCGACTTTCACCGCAACAGTAACGTCTTTTCCGTCCACCGGCAGCGCCGAGCTGTTCTTGTTCGACTCCAGCGGCCTCGGGGTGTTCTGGAGCAACAACGGTGCAGGTGGCCAGACCAGTTTGAGCGCCAGCAATCTGACGGTGGGTTCGATCTACTATCTGGCGATCAACAACTTTAGAAACACGCCCTTCAGCAGCGGCGGTCAGATCTTCGATGTCACCGCCGGTGGCTCCGGCGGACCGACCGGGCCAGGGGGGTCTGCTCCGCTGGTGGATTGGACTGGCAACAGAGGCTCCACCGTCACCGGCCCCTATTCGATCAGCCTCGACGGCGCAGCGGCGATTGTTCCAGAACCGGCCCTGCTGCCTGGTCTGCTTGGCCTGGGGCTTTTCGGGCTGGGCGTCGCCGGCTATCGCAAGATCAAAGCGGGAGCTTGAGCCAGAAAATCTACAACAGTCCTACCCTGAAGAGTATGGGTGACAGTTTTTTACCGGCGGCAGCCCGCGAACTGGGGGAACCGGCAGCGCTCGCTGTGCTCGAACGCATCGAGTCGGTGCCAGTGGCGCTTGCACAAGGGACGGTGCGGACAACTTACGTGCGCCAGGGCGAAGGCGAACCGCCCCTGCTGTTGCTCCACGGCTTCGACAGCTCGGTGCTCGAATTTCGCAGGCTATTGCCGCTTCTGGCCAGGACGTCTGCCGTCTGGGCCATCGATCTGCTGGGTTTCGGTTTTGGCGAACGGCCCGCCACTCTCGCCTACACGCCGCAGACCATCTGCGCGCACTTAAAAAGCTTCTGGCAACAGCAGATCGCCCGGCCCGTCGTCCTGGTCGGTGCCTCGATGGGCGGCGCGGCGGCGATCGACTTTGCCCTGGCCCAGCCAGAGGCGGTAGCCGGGCTGGTCTTGATCGACAGTGTGGGCGGCAGCCCGGCTCCCAATCCTGGTCGGTTTTTGTTTCCGCCGGTGGACGCGCTTGCAGCCGAATTCTTGCGCAGCCGCTTTGTGCGCTCGCGGGTGAGCGCCAACGCCTACGCCGATCTGAGCCTTGCTACCCCCGATGCCCAGCGCTGCGGCGCTTTGCACCTGACGATGCCCAACTGGCGAAGGGCGATTGTCGCCTTTACCCGCAGCGGCGGCTACGGCTATCTGGGCGAGCGACTGGCCCAACTGGCTGCCCCGACTTTGATTATCTGGGGCGAGCGCGACCGTATCCTTGGAACCGAAGCCGCCGGGCATTTTCAGCAAAAAATCCCCCACAGTCAACTGGTCTGGATTCCTGAGTGTGGCCATGTGCCGCACCTCGAAAAGGCCGAGCGCACCGCCCAACTTATTGGGCAATTTTGTGCTGCAGGCGCGATTGGCTCTAGCCTTCTTGATTGACGAAGGGCAACAGAGCCAGGATGCGGGCGCGCTTGATCGCCACGGTCAGATCGCGCTGCTGTTTGGCGGTCAGTCCGGTGATCCGCCGGGGAAGAATCTTGCCCCGCTCGGTGATGAACTTGCGCAGCAGGTCCACTTCTTTGTAGTCGATCTTGTCTTTGGGCGGGATCGGTGAAACCCGCTTGCCACGGTATCCAAAGGTCATCGCTATTTGATCTCTTTATGAACGGTGTGCTTGTTGCAGTGGGTGCAGAACTTTTTGAGTTCCATGCGCCCCGTCGTGTTGCGCTTGTTTTTGCTGGTGGTGTAGCGCGAAACGCCGGGCGAACGCTTGGTCGGATTGCTCCGGCACTCGGTACACTCGAGGGTAATAATGATGCGGGCACCAGGCTTCGCCATGGCTGTCGATCTCCAGTCTTTGCACGATCTCTAATTATTCCACATCAGGGCGCGTTTCTCAAAGAGGTTCGCCAAAGTTGGGCCATCGCTCGCCCGTCTGCCAATTCGTATACAGAAAACCGGCTTCACGTATTCCTTGATACAAAACATTGGTTAAGGATTCGCTTAACTCTCACTACAAACTGTTAACGACCACCTGATCTCTGGCCCTCAGTGCGGTGGCAATTGCGGGGAGACAACCTAGATGAACCGGATAACGAAGGGGAGCCTGAGCGCCCTGGCGGCTTTGCTTGTGGCTGCTCCTGTTTATGCTGCGGACGGACCCAAAATCGATACGGGCGATACGGCCTGGCTGCTGATTTCTTCGGCGCTGGTGTTGTTGATGACACCCGGTCTGGCGTTTTTTTACGGCGGTCTGGTGCGCGGCAAGAACGCGCTCAATACGCTGATGATGAGTATCGTTGCCCTGGGCGTGATTGCTCTTGTCTGGACGGTGGTGGGCTATTCGCTCGCCTTTGCGCCCGGTAGCGGTCTTCTGGGTGGCTTTGCCTGGCTGGGCCTCAATGGCGTCAACACTGACCCGAGCGAGACCTACGCGACGACGACGCCCCATCTGGCCTTCATGGTCTTCCAGATGATGTTCGCGATTATCACTCCGGCCCTCATCTCCGGGGCGATCGTCGATCGGATGAAGTTCAAGACCTACGTCGTCTTTATCATGCTCTGGTCGGTGGTCGTCTACTCGCCCGTCGCTCACTGGGTCTGGTCGCTGGGCAACCCCGCCGGCAGCGAAAAAGTCGCCGGTTGGATCGGCGCTCTGGGCGCACTCGACTTTGCCGGCGGCACGGTCGTTCACTTTACCGCCGGGGTTTCTGCCCTGGTGGCGGCGCTGATTATCGGGCCGCGCCGGGGTTTCCCGAACCAGCCGATGCCGCCGCACAACGTGCCTTTTGTGCTGCTGGGAGCAAGCCTGCTCTGGTTTGGCTGGTTCGGTTTCAACGCCGGTTCGGCGACCGCCGCCAACGGCACCGCTGCCCTCGCCTTTGTCACCACCAACGTGGCGACCGCCGCCGCGATGAGCACCTGGCTGCTCCTTGAGACGCTGTTAAATGGCAAGCCCTCCGCCGTCGGTGCAGCCACCGGGGCGGTGGTGGGCCTGGTAGCAATTACCCCGGCCTGCGCCTACATCTCGCCCCTCTCGGCAATTGCTCTGGGCGGCATCGCGGCGATCATCTCCTACGGGGCGATTCAGCTCAAGAAAAAGTTTGGCTACGACGATTCGCTCGACGTGTTTGCCTGCCACGGTCTGGGCGGCTTTACGGGGGCGGTGCTCACGGGCGTCTTCTGCGCCAAGGCGGTCGGTGCCCCCGCCGATGGCCTGATTGCCGGAAATCCGGGCCAGGTCGTCACCCAGCTCATCGCCGTCGGTGCGACAGGGTTGTACGCGGCGGCAGCGACGGCGGTCATCCTGCTGGCGCTCAAATTTACCCTGGGCCTCAAGGCGTCCGAGCAGGCCGAACTCGAAGGGCTCGACATCAGCGAGCACGGCGAAGAAGCGTACCTGGGTCTGGCGGGCAGTTTCGGCAGCGCCATCGAGGAGGGCGTCGTCACCTCCTCCCAGGGCTTTACCCAGGCTGCTACCCAGCAGCAGGAGTAGTTTTTACATCGGTTAGCTCCGTAAGCGTGAGACGCCCCCAATGGGGGCGTTTTTTATTGATACTCAAAGACGTAATAATTGGGCTCAAAGCGACAGAGCATTCCCCGCGCCGCTTTTACCGGCGGACCCAACTGGTTGTTGGTGCGAAACAACAGCCGATAGTGCCCATCGATCGTGTGCAGGCATTCGGTGTCGTCGTAGCTGTTTTTGTGCTGTGCGTCGAGCCGCTCGTAGGTCGGCTCGACATAGTTGTATTGCAGTAAAGGTAAAACGACCAGATAGTCGCCTCTGGCAATTTTGTTGGGCTGATTGCTCTTAAGAACGCTGTAGGGAGAGTAGGGATCGGTGATATTGAACTTATAGAAATCATTCTCGGGCTGGTCAGTTTTTACATCAAATTGTCGGGAAGTTAAACCTTTGTACTGCAGAAACTTGATGAAACTCCAGTACGCTTCGTAGCCGCTATTCTTGTTCAAATTCAAGAAGATATTGACTCGTTTTCCTTTGGCTCTACTGCGAACGTCCTGGACCAGATAATTTAACATAGGGTCGTAATTGGATGCTACGTACTTGTACTTGTTCAAGGTCGATGGCAGCGATTTTGGAAAAATCTGTGTGGGATTGCTCATCAAGACGAATACCAGCGCAATGACAGCATAGGAGAACTGCACCTTTTGAACCTGATTCTCGCAGCCAGGTTTGAAGTTATAAGCGAGAGCGGGCATTATTGCAATGTAGGCAGGCTGAAGGTAGTATTGCCCGGCTATCGCCAGCTTGAAGTAGACGAGAATATAGATGAGGGCTGCCAGGAGGAGCGAGTCGTAGAAACTATGAAACTGTGCTCTTCGCGTTGTGATAGCCACCACTCGGATGACCAGCAGGGGAAGCAAGAACAGAAATAGCAGTGGATCGCTCTGAAAAAAGCTAATGACCTGCTGTATAAGATCCTGATTGTGTATTGTCGCGGCATAATTGAGGGGACCGCGCTGCAGATACACGAACACAAAGTACAGTAACCCGTAGATGCCTGCACTGATGAGCAGGCTGCCGTCGAGCCACTTGGCAGCCAGGGCCGATGTTTTCCAGCTGCTTACCAGATGCAGCAGCGCAAAGCTTCCCAGCATCAGGAAGACGGGTTCCTTGTAATAAAGGGCAATGCTGGCGCAGAGGAGAGCAGTGCCGAAAGACAAAATCTTGTTTTTGTCTTGAAATTTGAAATAAAAGAAGAGAAATATCGTAAACCAGAAGATCACGCTTCGCTCGCCCACAAAGGGTCTAAACAGTGCAGTAATAAAGCCAGGCGTGGTGATATACAACAGCAAGATGGCGTACTGCAGCGCAACGTTGCGAGTTGCTCGCTTGAGGATCTGCAGGCTGAGAAACGAAAAGATAAGCAACTGCAGCAGATGGTAGGCAAAATAGAAAACAGGCGTCGCCGGCAGTAGTCGGGTGATGACGTTGTACTCGAATCCCAGCAGTGGACAGAAGCGGGAGATGTCTGGAACGATAAACGGCGGCAAGAATTTGCCGACCTGGGTCGTCTCAAGAAACTGGTAATCGTCGATAGGATTGAAGTGGGGGTCTGCCAGAAGCTGATAGCTATAAACAGCGAGAGTTGCGTAGAACAACAGTTGCAAAATGATCTGAAAGGGTGCTTTCTTCAACAGCATTGCTACCTGATTGGAGACATCTACCCGGCGGGGCAGGGCGAGCACCCCCCTCCAGGCACAGTTCCAAATTGTAGAGCAATTCCACTTTTTTCGTGGCTACCGATCGACGGCCCAGGGGACGAGCAGGCGAAACAGTCCCTTGAAGGCGGCGTCGATGGCCAGGCCAATCAGGCCGATGAGCAGGATGCCGACGAAGATTTCGTCGGTCTTAAGAAAGCGCTGGGAGATGAGGATGCGGTAGCCCAGGCCCGAGTTGGCGGCGATCAGCTCGGCGACGACCACAAAGTTCCAGGCGGTGGCGATGTTGATGCGCAGGGTGTCGATGATGTTGGGCAGAGTGGCCGGGAGGATTATCCGAAAAAAGGCATCGCGCCGACCGGCTCCGAGGGTATAGCTGACTTTGAGCCAGTCGGCGGGCACGAACTTGACGGCGTCGGCGACCATCAAGGTGTTGTAGAAGAAGCTGCCGATAAAGATAATCGCGATCTTCGCCGGTTCGTCGAGGCCGATCCAGAGGATGATAAGCGGAATGAAGGCGGCGGCGGGCATGTAGCGAATCAGCCCCAGCATCGGTTCAAAAAGTCCTTCGATAAATTTGAAGGTGCCGATGAGCAGCCCCAGCGGCACGGCGATCGCCGCCGAGAGCAAAAAGCCTGCCATCACCCGCGAGATGCTCGCAAGCGAGTCGTTTACCAGATCGCCGCTTTGGGCAAGGCGCAGGGCGGCCTGCCAGACCGACAGCGGCGTCGGCATAAACAGCGCATCGACGTGCCCGGTGGTACTGAGCACGATCCAGGCTCCGAGCGGCACCAGGATCGAGAGGCAGACCGCAAGCAGGTACAGCCGCCGGGGAATATCGGCGCGCACCGCCCAGAGTGGGGAGGGGCGGCTTCGGGATCTGGAGCGGGCAGTTCCAGGGGCAGTGGGCGAATCGAGGGCGGGTCTCATTGGGCCTCCTCGGCAAGGGGGGAGTGGGAGCGCAAAAGATCGCGGATCTGCTGTTCGATTTGCTGAAAGCGGGGCGTGCGCTTGCAGGCGAGGGAGCGCTCCCGGCCCAGGGGAACTTCGATCTCGCGGGCGATGCGCCCCGGTCGGGCCGACATCGCATAGATGCGGTCGGCCAAAAACACCGCCTCCTCGACATCGTGGGTGATCATCAGCACCGTGATCCCGCTGCGGCAGACCACCGAGTACAAAAATTCCTGCAGTGTCTCTTTGGTCTGGCAGTCGAGGGCACCAAAAGGCTCATCCAGAAGCAAAATCTGCGGTTCGTTGACCATGGCGCGGGCGATCGCCGCCCGCTGTTTCATGCCGCCGGAAAGAGCCCTGGGCAAACTGTCGGCGAAGCGGGTGAGGCCCACGATCTCGATGTAGCGATCGACCCGCTCGCGCCGCTCCGCCACTCCGACCCGGCGCAATTTGAGGCCAAATTCGACGTTGCCGCGCACGGTGAGCCAGGGGTAGAGCGTGTAGTTCTGGAAGACCATGCCCCGATCAGCTCCCGGTCCCTCGACGGGGTGGCCCGCCAGGAGCACTTCGCCCGCCGTAGGTTCCTCCAGACCGGCGACAATATTGAGCAGGGTCGATTTGCCGCAGCCGGAACTGCCCACCAGGCAGACGAACTCGTTGCTTTCGACGCGCATCGAGATGTCGTCGAGCACCAGCAGTGGCCCGCTGCGGGTCGCAAAAGATTTGCTGAGCTGGTAGATTGCGAGAGTGGCAGTCATGACGGGTTCGAGCGAGCGGCAAGAACAAAGCGGGGATCGATGAGGTTATCGAGATCGGGAATCGCCTGGATCTGGCCCTGGTCTTTGAGAAAGCGCGCCAGCAACCGCATCGAGCCCAGCAGGTAGACGGGGCTATTGGGGTTGGTAAGCATGTCGATATTGGTGGCCAGATCCGCAAGGCGAATGCCCTGCAGGTAGGTTTTGACCTCGCTGGGCTGGATTTTGATCTGGCGGGCGGTGATCGCGTAGCCTTCGTCCGGATGAGCCTCAAGGTAGGCCAGACCCCGCAGGACGCCAGTGACAAATGCCTGCACCTTCTCAGGGTAGATTTTGATATAACCCGCATCGAACAGGTAGATGTCGCTGATCGCCGATGGCAATCGCGAAGAATCGAAGAGGATGCGACCGTCGGGACGCGCCCGGTTAGCTGCCCCCAAAAAAGGAGCGTAGCTCACCGCCGCCTCGACCTGACCGCTGCGGTAGGCGGCGGCAGCGGCATCGGGGGGCGTGTTGACGATTGTCACATCCTGGCTGCCGAGGCCCGCCTGGGCCAGCACCTGCAAAAAGAAGAAGTGACTCACCGAGCCATATTCGAGGGCCACCTTGTGCCCCTTGAGATCGGCGATGTTACCGATGTGGTTGCTGGCCAGCAGGCCGTCCGCCCCAAGCGAGCGGTCCACGACCATCACCACCCGAAAATCCTTGCCCCGCGCCTTGAGATCTACTGCCCCGGCGGTCACGTCGGCAGCGGCCTCCACCCGGCCACCGGCAAAGGCGAGGGTGCCCTGGCCGGGAGACGGGAAGGTGCGCGCCACCAGATCGAGGCCCAGCGGTGCAAAGAAGCCTTTCTGAGCAGCAACGTACAGCGGCGCGTAGCCGACCCAATCGACGATGCCGACGGTGGTAGCGACAGGGCGGGAAGTGCGCGCCTGACCGGCACAACCGGTGAGCGCCAGCCCGGCCAGGGCGAGGACGCGGCGACGGTCCCAGCGGCTTTTTGAAAACATCCGCGCAGCTTCAACAAAGTTACGCCCCATCGTGCCACCCACCTCCGGCGTGTTTAGTGCCGTAAACTACGAAGCGGCGGCGCTCCAGGGAGTCAGTGCTGTTCGCCCTCGACGGCGACACCGGCACCACTGCCCAGATTAAAGGCGCGATGGACCGCCTGCAGTGACACTTCGGCCAGGGCGGCATCGACGATGCAGCTTACTTTGATCGTCGAGGTCGAGATCATCTCGATGTTGGTGCCCAGAGCGGCGAGGGTCTCGAACATCCGCGCCGCCACACCGGGGGTGCCGACGATGCCCGCACCGACCAGGCTGAGCTTGGCGACCGTATCGCGGACGACGACACCGCCGCAGCCCTCAAAGGTCTGGCAGAGCGCAGTGAGAGCACGCACCGCCGCTTGCAGCGCGCCGCGATGGACGGTAAAGCCGATGTCGTTGGTGGCAAGCCCGCGCTGGGACTGAACAATCATGTCTACCGGTATGCCTTCATGAGCGAGGCACTGGAAGATCGCAGCAGCTACCCCCGGCTGGTCGGGCACCTGCAAGATGGCGACCTGGGCCTGATTGGTGTCGAGGGCAACGCCCCGCACTGCCTGGACGGGCGCTCTGGCGATACTGACGACCGGGGCGGCTTCGTAGATAGGTTCGCGCAGGTTGAACTGGCGGCAGAGGGCTGCCCCGGCGGCCTCCGCCTGGGATCCGGCGATTACACAGCTGAGGCTGGTCTCCGAAGTCGAGATCATCTGGAGGTTGATGCCGACTTCGGCCAGCGCCTTGAACATCTGCACGACCACCCCCGGACGGCCAATGATCCCAGCCCCCCGGATGCTCACCTTGGTCGGGGCCGGATCGACGATTACCCGGCAGTTGCCCAGTTCGGCAGCGGCAGCTTCACTTGCGGCGATTGCGGCGCGCAGATCGGAGCGCTGAACGGTAAAGGCGATGTCGTTGGTGGGCTGCCGGGCGTTGGGATGGTGGATCGATTGGATGATCAGATCCACATCGATCCCGGCGCGGTACAGGTAATTGAACAAAGTTGCAGCGACACCGGGCCTGTCGGGCACCTGCAGGAGGGCGATCTTGGCCTGATTGTTGTCGATAAACACGGCGTCTACCGGTCGCTCGGTCTCAAGGTTGTCGATCGCCCGTGGCACCGGCAGAGGCGGCGAGAGCACGGCGGTACCGGGGGCATCGCTCCAGCTTGAGCGCACCACCAGGGGCACCGCAAAGTTGCGGGCAAGCTCGACGGCGCGCGGATGGAGCACCTGGGCACCGAGGCTGGCCAGTTCCAGCATCTCCTCGCTGGTGATTTCATCGAGCAGAGCAGCGTTTTTAACGAGCCTGGGGTCGGTGGTGAGCACTCCGGGCACATCGGTATAGATCTCGCAGCGGCTGGCGTTGAGCACGGCAGCCAGGGCGACGGCACTGGTGTCGGAGCCGCCCCGGCCCAGGGTCGTAATCTCCCAGAACCGACCGTGACAGATCCCCTGAAAACCCGCCACCACGACCACGTAGCCCGCCTCCAGCAATTCGGCGATCCGGCCTGTGTGAATGCGCAGGATGCGCGCCCGCGTGTGGTTAGGCTCGGTGACGATACCCACCTGGGCTCCGGTAAGTGAGACCGCCCGGCAACCCAGAGCGTGCAGCGCCATGCTCAAAAGTGCCACGCTCTGCTGTTCGCCCGTAGTAAGGAGCATATCCAGCTCGCGCAGGTCTGGCTCGCAGTGCAGTTCGCCTGCCAGCTTCAGCAGGCCGTCGGTGGTGTGGCCCATCGCCGAGACAACCACAATCAGGTCGTGTCCCTGGCGGTGGGTGCGCTCGATGCGCTCCGCCACCGCCCGCATCCGCTCGACCGTCCCCACCGACGTACCACCGTATTTTTGAACGATCAGACCCACGCTCGACGCTCAATCAGTCCTAACGAGTCTATCGGTTGGTATCGGGCCGCACAAGCGACGTTTCAAGGGCAGCAGCCCCCAGAGCGCTCCACACTCAGCCCTGCACCTCGTTGGTGCCCATCGCTTCAAACCGGCACTCCCGCTTCTGTGCCCAGTAGCCAGAGGTTGAACCTGTATCGACGACGTACCCGATATAGAGGTGTATAAGCAATTACAGGCAACTATGCTGAGGGTGTGCTAAAGAGTACAGGACAGTGAATGGTTCAGTCTGTGTTAGCTCAAAATCCCTCTACGTTGTCAAAAGCAGTTAATAAGCTACCCGAGAGGTTCGAACATCTCGATGGTCTGCGCGGTCTGGCTGCTCTGTTCGTCGTTCTGCATCACGCTTATATAGATGTCGATTCGCCGCAGCTGCCATCTGCGCTCATCTATAGCTCACAATGGTTGCACTATGGCCACTTCTCGGTGGCCATCTTCATCGTCTTGTCGGGTTATTGTCTGATGTTGTCGGTGGCTCGAACGCCGGATTACAGCCTTCCAAAGGGACTGTTCCATTACTTCAAGCGGCGGGCAAAGCGCATCCTGCCGCCCTACTACGGCGCATTGTTGCTGTGCTTGCTCTTGATTGCTGCAGTTGACGGCCTCGGGCATTTCGATCACACGATCTGGGACAATTCCTTACCAGCTTTTAGCCTCGAAGCGCTGCTGCCGCATCTGTTACTTATCCACAATTTCAGCGCCAATTGGGTCAAAAAGATCGATTATCCGATGTGGAGTGTGGCACTGGAGTGGCAGTTTTACTTTCTTTTTTCACTGGTGCTACTGCCGCTCTGGCGTCGTTTTGGCCCTCTGTTTGTCATGTTTTTCGCTTTTGTCGTTGGCTATATCCCGCTGTATTTTTTGCACGGTTATCTGGAGTGGAGTTGTCCGTGGTTTCTCGGATTGTTCGCTCTGGGGATGGTGGCGGCAGCGATCTCGGTACAGCCGGGCTTTGCGGCCTGGCGCAAGAATATACCCTGGGCAGGGATCAGCCTGCTGCTGGCACTGGCAGTTGGGGCGATGGGTGCGCTCTTTTCTTTCTGGTGGGTACTTGATCGTCTGCCCCTTATCGATCCCCTCGTGGGCCTGGCAGCGGCCTGTCTTCTGGTAGCCTGCAGCAGTCCCTCTGCTGAGCGAATGGCTGTGCTGAAGGTGCTGCGTGCGCGCTGGCTGGTGGCCTGTGGGATGTTTTCTTACAGCCTCTATCTGGTTCACGCACCGATTCTGGCGATTGTGCGCCTTGGGCTCAAGCCTCTGGCTTTGACGCCTGTGCAGTGGTTCTGGATGTTGCCGTCGCTCGGGACGATTTGCGCAACGGCTGTCGCCTGGTTGTTTTATCGAATATTCGAGCGGCCCTTTTTGAATTTATCGCGCTGAAGTAAGCATGACCTGCGAGACCACCGAGCAGGCCGGCTTTTTGGAGCTGGTCGTTCTTTTGCTTTTGGGTATTTTCTAAAACCGTCCCCACCCCTCCACACCCCCCCTGCCCCCCGCTCTCCTCCCCTGCCCCGCCGGGCAGAGGAGAAGAGGGGGGGTTCACTGTAACTGGGCTGCAAGCAGGATAGGTAATGATAGTTGCAAGCTTGTCTTCCCTGCAGGGAAGGGGACCGGAGGGAGCCTTTAGCAACCTTCTACGCGCACAAGCTCAGGAAGCGTATGTGTTTCTATGGATACCAAAAAAGAACAGAAAACAGGACAAGAAGCAGCCAGCCAAGCCGAATACTACAGCTCAAGTATTCCAGTGATGTGTTTGGTCAGAAAATTTGTACACCGCCTAGAAATTGCCGGAAGGTGGCGACCTGCTCCTTTGAGGGCGGTTTGGGCCAGTCGGCAAAAAACATTACCAGTTGGGCCGGGACCGGTGCGCCGATCCAGTGAACGGTGCGCCCGGCGCTGCCGGTAAACTGGCATTCGACGCCGTTCTGGCTGTCGAGGACGAAGCGGTTGCTCTGCTTGAGGACCAGACCCTTCGGCACCAGGGCGGCTGCCCGGTTGCAGAGGGCTTTTGCCTCGGCGGGGCTGAAAGGAGGGGCATTGTGCAGTTTGCGATCGAACTGGGCACCGGTGCTGATCGTCACGGACTTGTCCGGCGGCACGAGGACGAAGTGGACCGGCCCTGGGGTGGTCTGTTTGGTGGTCTGGAAGTACGGCGGCGGAGTAAAGGAGACCGATAGATCCTGATCGATCACCTTCCCGGCCCAGGCCGGTTGCGGGTTCACCGCACCCAGACAGCTGCCCAGTCCCACGGCCAATTGCCACCAGCGCATCGATGTTCTCCTGACTCCAGAATTCAGATTAAACCGTCTGGGGCCAGAGGAGAATTCAGTCCTGGTTTTCTTCGATAAAAGCCTGCACGGTGGAGAGACTGCGGGTCAGCGAATGCATAAAGGCCATCTTGACGCGGGCCTCGGTGGCGCTGAGCGCCCGCCCGTCGCGCTCGACGATCACCAGTTGCCGAAAATAAACGTGGTAGGGGGATTCCGCTGCCGCTTCAAGCTGGGTGAGCACCTGCAGTGGCTCCAGGCGCGCCTCGCGCAGGTAGTTGATTTCAAGCCGTGCGACCACCGGTAGAATTTTGCCCGGATTCTGGCGGCGAAAGTGGTGCGACAGCCAGGCCCACCGCCCCGCCTCCATGTACTCTAAAAAAGCGGCGTAGTTGACATGGCCAAAGCTGTCCAGGTCGTTCGGACGCACCGGCAGGGTGATCGAAATGTCCTCGTAGGCCACAGCACAGCGCTCGTTCAGCCCCTCAATCCTACGAGAAAGCATCGTCTGTCCGGAAGCCGCTATACTGCAACGTGTTTACCCACAGCCGCCCCCGGCGATGAAAAAAACGATCCTCGTCCTGTTGTTGCTTTTGGTGGCTGCCCTGCCGGTTCGGGCGAATCCCCTGCAACCGTTTGGCACCCAGCGCGAGCAGGCCGAACGGCAGCAGCAGTGGCTCTCCCGGCGCATCGAAACTGTGCTGCCCCAGTTGATGCGCCGCTATGGCGTCGATATGTGGGTGATCCCGATGCGCGAGTACAACGAAGATCCGGTCTTCAGCGCTCTGGTGTCGCCGACGACTTTCTCCGCCCGCCGCCGGACGATCTATGTCTTTTTTGATCGTGGCCCCCGGCTGGGGATCGAACGCCTTGCCCTGGGCGGCGGTTCCCAGGGCGGTGTCTATACGGCAATGCGCTCCGAAAAACAGGTAGAAGGGGCGACGGGCACCCGCTCAGCCGAGCTGTGGGGCGACGAGCAGTGGCTGGCTCTCAAAGACGTGATCGAACATCGGCAGCCGCGCACGATCGCCATCGACATCTCGCGCACCTTTGCCTTCGCCGACGGCCTGAGCGCTGGGGAGTACGAGGGGATGAGCGAAGCGCTCGGCCCAAAATGGACGAGCCGTTTCAGGCGGGCCGAAGGTCTGGCGGTGGACCTCATCGCCAGTCGGCTGCCGGAGGAGGAACCGTTCTACCGCCAGCTCAACGAACTCACCTGGCAGATGATTCAGACCGCCTTTTCAAGCAAAGTGATTGTCCCCGGCCTCACCCGCACCAGCGACGTGGTCTGGTGGATGCGCCAGTTCATCGCCGAGCGCGGCCTGGGGGTCTGGTTTCAGCCCACAGTCGATCTACAGCGGCAGGGAGCGACGGAGGAGCAGTTGGGCGAAGACCCGGTGATTCAAAAAGGTGACCTATTGCACTGCGACACCGGCATCGTCGCCCTCCGATTGCAGACCGATACCCAGCATCTGGCCTACGTCCTCAAAGACGGCGAGAGCGATGCCCCAGCCGGATTAAAGGCCGCCCTCGCCCACTCCAACCGCCTTCAGGACATTGTTCTAGCTGAGATCCGGCCCGGTCGCACCGGCAACGAGGTGCTGAGAGCCGCCCAATCGAAGATGCGCGAGGCCGGCATCGACGGCACGATCTACTCCCATCCGATCGGGCTTAACGGCCACGGGGCCGGGCCCCTCATCGGCCTCTGGGATCATCAGGAGGGCGTGAGTGGCCGGGGCGATCATGCGGTGATCGGCGGTGAATGGTTCGCCGTCGAACTGCAGGCGACGACGCCGGTGAGCGAATGGGGTGGTCAGCGGGTGCGATCGGCTCAGGAAGAGGATATTATCGTCGATGCTGCCGGCAAACCGCGCTGGGCCTACCAGCGGCAGGACCGCTTCTGGCTGGTGCGCTAGGTACTGAGACAAGTACAGTCAGTATATGTTCTGTCTTCCGGCAGAGGACTGACTCTGCCTGGCGTGGTGTAGTAGAAACGGAATCTTTCATTCAAAAGCCAGGCTACCGCCCTATGGAACCAATCCGCATCGTCCTTGTCGAAGATCATGATCTGACCCGCGCTGGCCTGCGCATGGCTCTCAGTCAGTATCCCAACGTCAAGTTGCTCGCCGAGGCATCTACGGGCGAGACGGGCGTCAAGCTCATCGAGCAGATGCGCCCGGATCTGGCGATCGTCGATGTCGGGCTACCCGGCATCGATGGCGTCGAGGTGACCCGCCGCGCCAAGGCGGAGTTTCCAGAGCTGCTGGTTTTGATTCTCACCATGCGCGACGATGCCGAGACGGTGCTCGCCGCCTTTGCCTCGGGGGCTGACTCTTACTGCATGAAGGACATCGCCTCCAAAGATCTGCTGGGTGTAATCGAGAAGACCCACGAGGGTACCAGCTACATCGACCCGGCCATCGCCGGTGTCGTGCTCAACGACCTGCGCTCGCGCTCCGCCCACTCCGCTACCGGTGGCCGCCAGACCTCGATTCAGGCCGCCGATCCGGAGCTGACGCAAATTCTCGAAGCTTCGCCCCTCACCGAGCGCGAACTGGAGGTGCTGCAGCTCATCGTCAAGGGCCACTCCAACGAGGGCATCGCCCAGGAACTCTACATCACTGTGGGCACCGTCAAAACCCATGTCCGCAATATCTTGAGCAAGCTGTGTGCCGACGACCGTACCCAGGCGGCGGTGCTTGCCCTGCGCTCTGGACTGGTACGCTAGACCTCGCTTGCCGGACGCTTAAAAAAAGCGCGCCAGGCGTAATGCACGAGCGTGCTGGAAGTCGAAAACAGCAAAAAGCCGTTCAAGGGATGGAGCACATTCAAGGGCGGACCGAGGTGAATCGTGAGAAACTGTAGGCCGAGCAGGACCGCAAGCCCGATGCTCAAGCCCAGAATCTTGCGGCCAAAAGGCTCCAGTAGTGCCCAGCCGAGCAGCAGGATCGCAAGGCCACCGAAACTGTGCACCAGTAGCACGTGCAGGTTCCACCAGCCGGGCTCCTGAAAGACGGCGAGCCCGACGCTGATGAGCTGAGCGATCAAAAACAGATTCAACAGCACAGCCACCACCAGAAACCCGCCCTGGCTCCAGCGGCTGGGGAGGCGTTGTTGTTGCAAAATCTTAGAAGCTGCCATTCTGATACCCAATCACCAGAACCACCCTAAGCGCTGCCTGGCTCTCCGGCCAGTCCTCGAAAGGGTACAGTTTATAGCCTTCCAGGCAACAGGGCCATCGGGCAACGGTAGGTGAACATCCTCGTTCAAGCAAGCAGATCTCGCTCCAAAAGCAGAAGACAGTTGCTAGATTTCCCACAGTTTGCTCTAAGTTGGGGAAACCTAAGGATTGGCATAGAAGCTAAGTGCTCGTTATTTTCAGGCACGCCTGCGGTGCATTCATTTTTCTACCCCCTCCAAAAAGGCTAGACAGCCTTTCGGACAGGAGAAGCGTCGGTAAAGAAGGCGACGGCCAGCTCGACTTCGTGGGGGCTACCTAGAATCAGCGGCACGCGCTGGTGCAGCGAGGTGGGTTCGATGTCGAGGATGCGCTCGCTGCCGGTACTGGCCCGCCCGCCCGCCTGCTCGGCGATGAAGGCCAGCGGCTGTGCTTCGTAGAGCAGTCGCAGCTTGCCCTTGGGCTTGGCCACGGTGCCAGGGTAAAGAAAGATGCCCCCGGTGAGCAGGGTGCGGTGAAAGTCAGCGGCGAGCGAACCGATGTAGCGGGCGGAGTAGGCTTTTTCGCCCCGCGAGCGGGCCTGCTTGAGATAGTCGATAAAGGCACCGACGGCGGGTTGCCAGTCGCTGGAGTAGGCGTCGTTGATGCTGTAATACTCGCCGCGCACCGGAATCTGGATATTCGGGTGCGAGAGGACAAATTCGCCCAGACCAGCGTCGAGGGTAAAGCCGTGGACCCCCTGGCCGCTGGTGTAGACAAGCATCGTATTTGGGCCGTAGAGCACGTAGCCTGCCGCCACCTGCTCGGTGCCTTTTTGCAACAGGCCGCTCATCTGGTCGTGGGCCGCCGGGTTACGCCGCTGCACCGAGAAGATCGAGGCGACCGAGACGTTGACATCGATGTTGCTCGAACCATCGACTGGATCGATGATGAGGGCGTAGCTGCCCAGTGGACAGCTATTAGAAAGAGGCAGCGGATCTTCGAGTTCTTCGGAGACGAGCAGACAGACGAGGTTGGTGTCTTTGAAGACGCGAATAAACGTCTCGTTGGCGTACTGGTCGAGGTGGCGGATCTGCTCGCCCTGGACATTCGTCTCGCCGGTAAATCCCAGGACGTTTTCGACCAAGCCGGCTTGAGCCAGCTGGCGGGAGATCAGCTTGGCTGCCAGGCTGATCTGGACCATCAGGCCGCTGAATTCGCCGCTTATTTCGGGTTGCTGCACCTGCTGGGTCAGGATGTGCTGGTAAAGGGTAATGCCCTTCGAAAGCGGAGTGAGAGAAGAAGTGTTCATCGCTAGAACTGGCGCAAAAAACGCCAGTCGTTGGTGTAAAAAAGGCGGATGTCGCTGATGTCGTAGAGGAGCATGGCGATGCGCTCGATGCCCATGCCCGCCGCAAAACCCTGCACCTTTTCTGGATCGTAGCCCACGGCCTGAAAGACATTTGGATCGACCATGCCACAACCGGCGATCTCAAGCCAGCCGGTGTGGGAGCAGACGCGGCAGCCCCTGCCTCCACAGAAGCGGCACTGGACATCGACCTCCGCCGACGGTTCGGTAAAAGGAAAGTAGCTGGGCCGAAAGCGCACGGGCCGATCGCCGAACAGCTCCTGCGTAAAGAACGTCAGGGTGCCCTTGAGATCGCCGAAGGTGATCTCCTCATCGACGGCGAGAATCTCGACCTGGTGAAAGACCGGCGAATGGCGATTGGTCACCTGGTCGCGGCGGTAGACCCGTCCGGGGGCACAGATGCGGATGGGCGGCTCGTTTTCCTCCATGTAGCGAATCTGGACGGAGGAAGTCTGGGTACGCAGGACCAGCCCGTCGCTCAGATAAAACGTGTCCTGCATGTCGCGGGCCGGGTGGTCGGCAGGTGTGTTGAGCGCCTCGAAGTTGTAATAATCTGTCTCGATCTGGGGGCCGGTGGCGACGGTGAAACCTAAGCCGACGAAGACATCGACGATTCGATCGGTGGTGGAGGTGAGCGGATGCAGCCGTCCGGGCGGCACGAAGCGGCCCGGCATCGTCACGTCGATGTGCTCGGCTTCCAGACGCCTGGCAATCTGCTGTTCTTCGAGATCGAGCCGCTGGGCTTCGAGCGCTTCCTCGATCCGGGCTTTGACTTTGTTGGCGAGGGCACCGACAAGCGGACGCTCCTCGGTGCTCAGACGGCCCATACCTCCCAAAATCGCCGAGAGCCTGCCTTTTTTGCCCAAAAAATCGACGCGGATGCGCTCCAGTACATTCAGATCCGCCGCACTGTGGATCGCTCCCAGTGCCTCAAGTTGCAGTGCGTCAAGTTGATCTTTCATCGTGGGCTCATCCAGGCACCTGAACAATCTTATCGTGCCCCATGACCGCCTGAGCGCAGTGGTAGGATGGGAAAGCTTGTGATCAAAAGCGGTCCGGGAGCGGAGGGTGTGCCCTGCAGGCTCGGACGAGACCTGCAGAAATTCGCACCGATAGGGAGACACAGGAATGGCGAAGCGCCGCAACCAGAAAAAAGAAAAAGCTCTGCGCAACCGGGCCAACGCCCGCAAGTACCGCAAAAAACAGATGACTGGCCGCTACAACCGGCGCTCCGGGCCGGGAGGCGCTTTCGAGGACAACGATACCGGCGCTCAGGCTCCTTGATCGACAGTTTTTAAGCAGCGATGGAGCGGCACTGGATAGCAAGATGGGCGCTCGTGCTGTTCCTGCTGGGGGGTATCCAGCTACCGCTCGTTGCCCAGACGCCCCCGGTACTCATCGACACAAATTTGCCGAGCGGCAACCTGAGCCAGGCGTATCGCTACACCTTTCAGGTGGTAGGCGGCACCGCCCCTTTTAGCTGGTCGGTGAGCAACGGCAATCTGCCCAGCGGCCTCAGCCTCGACGGTACGAGTGGGCGCTTGGAAGGAACGCCCAGTGCGACGACCGTCGCAACTTTCACCGTCCAGGTCCAGGACAGCAACGGTCAGACCGCCAGCCGCACCTTCAACTTGATCGTCACCACCAGCGGTTTTCAGCTGCAGCCGACCGCCGCAGAACTGGTACTTCTGCAGGGGCGCACCGCCAGTCTGCAACTGCAGGTGATTGGCCAGCCCCAGACCAACAACCCGATCGGCTTCAGTCTGCTCAGTGCTCTGCCTGCCGGGGTGGTGGCGAGCTTTGAACCGGCACTTTTAAGCGGCGGCGACAGCAATGTCAATTTTGTAGCGGCGGCGGATACGAGTGCGGCGGCGGGTGTCTATCCCCTGCGCGTCTCGGGGGTGAGCCCGCCCGATAGCCAGTACGCCTCTTTTAATCTGATCGTCCGGCCACCGCCCCCTGAGATCGCAGGCTTCAGCCCACCGGGAGGACTGCCGGGCACCAGCGTTACGGTTCGCGGAACGCAGTTGCAGACGGCAACCGCCGTTACTATTGGTGGCCTGCGCGCACCATTTACGGCCTCCGGCCCCAATCAGCTGCAGTTGAGCGTGCCGCGCGGCGCGAGGACTGGCCGGATCGTCGTCGTCACCCCCGCCGGAAGTGCCACCAGCGCTACGGACTTCCTCGTTCCGACCTTTGCCCTCAGTCTGCAACCGGGGGTGGCAACAGCACAGCCCGGTAGCCAGGTGCTGCTCAAGCTCGTCGCCACCGGCCAGGTCAACAATCTTGTCAACTTGAATGTGATCAACTTGCCCGACAGCTGGAGTGCCCAGTTCAATCCGAACTATCTCGACAGCCAGCACCGGCAGGCCAATTTGCTTCTGCAGGTACCGGCCACCTCGCCCCTCGGCAACGCAGCGATCACCGTGAGCGCGGGCATCGTCCAGGCAGCGGCGACCGTGCAGGTGCTGACTGCCCCGCCCCGGCTCACCCGGCTTTTTCCGGTGCAGGGTCCACCCGGAACGGTGATCACCCTGTCGGGCCAGAATTTTCAGCCCGGCCTGCGGCTGCGCCTCGGTGCTCTCGAACTACCCATTTTCTCGATTAGTAGCAACCGCGTTCAGGCCCAACTGCCAGACGGTGTGGCGAGCGGTCGCATTCAACTTGTCAACCCCGACGGCCAGACGGTGAGCACCAGCACGGTCTTCGCTGTCCTGCCGCGCACTGGCCCGCCGGTCCTGCCGCCGCCATAAAGTAGAATAGGTGCGAAATAGAACCGCTCCGGTCCTATTTTGTATGCAGCACCTGGAAGGTGGGTTCCATTTATGAATCAGGTTATTTATCTCGACAATCAGGCCACCACCCCGGTCGATCCGGCTGTGCTGGAGGCGATGTGGCCCTACTTTACCGAAAAGTTTGGCAACGCAGCGAGCCGCAGCCATCCCTACGGCTGGGAAGCAGAAGAGGCGGTCGAACTGGCGCGCACGCGGGTTGCCGCTGCCCTGCACGCCGATGGGCGGGAGATCGTCTTCACGAGCGGTGCCACCGAATCGAATAATCTCGCGATCAAGGGGGTGGCCGAGGCGTACCGCCAGAAGGGCAACCACCTGATCACCGTGAGCACCGAGCACAAGTGCGTGCTCGACAGCATGAGCTTTCTTGAACATCAGGGCTACCGCGTCACCTATCTACCGGTCAGCGCCGGGGGGCTGATTGACCCGGCCCAACTGGCGGCGGCGATCACCCCCGAGACGATTTTGATCTCGGTGATGTTCGCCAACAACGAAATCGGTGTTCTGCAACCGGTGGCCGAAATTGGCCGGATTGCTAAGGCGCACGGCGTTGTATTTCATACCGACGCCGCCCAGGCGGTGGGCAAGGTGCCCATCGATGTGCAGGCACTGGGGATCGATCTGCTGTCGATTTCAGGCCACAAGCTCTACGGTCCCAAGGGCATCGGTGCGCTCTACGTGCGGCGCAAAAATCCGCGCGTCAGCCTCACTGCTCAGATTCACGGCGGCGGCCACGAGCGGGGGATGCGCTCGGGTACCCTGGCGGTGCCCCTCATCGTCGGTCTGGGAACAGCCGTAGAGCAGGCCGTCGCGAATCTATCTGCCGAAGCTCCGCGCCTGCGCGCCCTGCGCGACCGGCTACTTGAGCAGATTACAGGCCGTCTGAGCGGTGTCATCGTCAACGGCTCGCTCGATGAACGCCTCGCGGGCAACCTCAACCTCGCCTTTGCCGGCGTCGAGGGAACGGCGCTCCTGATGGGGCTGGCCGACACGGTCGCCCTTTCCTCCGGCTCGGCCTGTACCTCGGCGTCCCTCGCCCCAAGTCACGTGCTGAGGGCTCTGGGCCTCGACGACGAGTTGGCCCACGCCTCACTGCGCTTTGGAATTGGCCGCTTCAATACGGAGGCCGATATCGAGCGTACCAGCGCTAAAGTGGTGGAGGTGGTCAACCGCCTGCGCGAGCTGTCACCGGCCTGGGAAGCTCACCTCAACCGGCAGGCCGTCGCAAGTTCCTAAATTGAGCAATAGCAATGACTAGCAGCAGCACGACTACTCCCCGCCGTCTACCCAGGCGCGGTATCCAGATGACCGAGAACGCCCTCGCCGAGGTGCGCCGCCTGTGCGAAGGCCGAAGCGAGGATCTGATCTTGCGCGTCGGTGTCAAGGGCGGCGGCTGCTCCGGGCTCACCTACACGATGGACTTTGAGGATGCCGCCAACATCGGCGAGCGCGACGAAGTCTTCGACCACGACGGTTTCAAACTGGTGAGCGACAAAAAGAGCCTGCTTTTTTTGTATGGCCTGGTGCTCGACTACAGCGACGAGCTGCTGGGCGGTGGCTTCCAGTTCAACAATCCCAACGCCGAGCGCACCTGCTCCTGCGGCAGTTCCTTCTCAGCCTAGGGCGTGCGTGCCCCCCGCTTGCTGATCGAACCTGACCAGATTGAGGGCAAGTGCGCCCAGCTCACGGCTGCGCAGGCGCGCTATCTAAGGCAGGTGCTGCGGCTGCGCAACGGGGCAAAGGTGACGGTGGCTAACGGTCAGGGCCAGCTCTGGCAGGCGGTACTGGCGGGGGAATTTCTGCAGCTGGCCGGACCTATCGCCGCTGAGCAGACCGAACTTGCGACGATCGCGACGATCGCCTGCGCTGTGCCTAAAGGCGATCGCTGGGACTGGCTGTTGCAGAAGGCGACCGAGCTGGGGGTAGGGCGCATCGTGCCGCTCATCGCTGCCCGCTCGGTGGTCCGCCCGGATGCTGCCCGCCACCGGCGCTGGCAGGCGATCGTGCGCGAGGCCGCTGAGCAGTCGGAGCGGCTAATCTTGCCGGTGATCGAGCTGCCCGCCGATTTTGCTGCCTTCGTCGCCACCTGCCAGGACGAGGTGCGGCTGGTGTGTACGGCCCGTGGCGGGCGGCCATCGCTGCTCCGATTTCTGCCGACTCCCCGGATCACCCTCGTCTTTGGGCCGGAGGGCGGCTTCGAGGAGGCGGAGGTTGCTCGTGCCCGCACCGCCGGCTTCGCTGAATGTGGCCTCGGAAAACGCATCTTGCGTGCCGAAACTGCTCCGCTGGTGGCGCTGAGTTGGCTCGCCGCCTGGGATGAAGGGCTGACTGAGGACGCTTGACGCTCTCCCCATGCAGGTGCCACGATCGATGTAACGAGAATTTACAAACCGCCTGAGGTTGCCCGATGCTTGTCCCCTTCGATCCTGACCGCGCCGATTCTAACGGCGAGCGACCCACCGAAAACAAGTTGCAGCGCTACCTGCAGCGGCAATCGCCCGAGTTGCTCGCTCAGATCGCCCAGTCGATTACCCCCGAGGTGCAGCAATTGATCGCAGGCAACATCCAGGGCCTGATGGGCTCGCTGCCCAGTACCCAGTTCAGCGTCCAGGTCACCACCAACCGCGATAGCCTCTCTTCGTTGCTCGCTTCGGCGATGATGACCGGCTATTTTTTGCGCAACGTCGAGACGCGCATGGAACTGGAAAGCCAGCTCAACTCGGCCATCGGTGAAGCTGAAGAATCGTAGCAGCCCGCCACTACCTGTGTGCGCCGCTAAAATCCCCCCTTCTTTTTCCTAAGAAGGGGGGATTTTTGTGGACAGAATCAGGAGAACAAATCCCGAAACGCTCCAGGTGTAGTTATATGCATCCGCTGCATAAGGAGTTGCTTTTCAGAGGAAGAAGGAGTCTGGCCCATTACTCAACCCAATTGGCCAACCTCTGTTGATTTTCCCATCAATCAGCGGAAGCGGAGCGGACAGCCTTTTGTCAGGCAGAAGGGGGGCAGCGCAAAGTGAGTTAGAGCACGCCAGTTTCCTTGTCATTAAGGCCAGGATAGTCATCTTCATCGGTCGAAAGTAAAGTGGAACCTTTCGCCCAGGTCAATAACGAAATCAGGAAGGACTGATAGCCGACGTGACGTCTTTGCGCTTCGTCCTTGAGCCACTTGAGCAGTTCTCCGGGCATCCGAATGCTGATGAGAAAGCGTTCGTCGGTTTTAGCTGCTTCAAGGGTTTCATCGAGACTGGTACGCGGTTTGTAGGCAAAACGTTTCCAGACGTGGCGGTAACGATAGATCGTGCTCACCGAGAGCTGGGTTTCGGCGGCAAGTTCACGAACGAGTTGGCTGCTCTGCATCGGCAGCGCGTTCTTCTTGTGGAGTGCTTTGAGAGCACTCTCAATTTTGTCCTGGTTTTCCATGATCTGCTGATTTCCCTCCGGGATCATAGCTTGCTGTTGCAAACTATACATCAAACATAGCGGACTTCAAGAAAAACTGGTGGGCGATTTTTGTGACTTTTTATCGCCAGAACGCCAACAGGCTGTGAGCAGCGTCAGCGATGATCCCGTCCGCTCCCCATTCTATCAGTATATTCATTTCGGCAACAGAGTTGACAGTCCAGGGTATTACCAGCAAACCAGCGTCCTTTGCCCGAAGGACAGCGGCCCGATCGAGGGACTGGTAAGCCGGGCACCATATTTGGGTCTTCAAATATCGAGTATCGGCAAGCAAATTGATGGGTGTATGGGCTGTCAGTAAACCCGTTTGCAGAGCACTCCAGTGTTGGCTGATCGTCTGAAGTGCCCGAACTGTAAAGGACAGAACAATTACATTCTCACAGAAATGCCAGCGCTCGACGGCCTCGATGAGACTTTGCTCAAAGCGATCCGCGCCGGGGCCAAGCCAGAGCGGGTCATAAAATGGCGTGCGCTTTATTTCAAGAAATAGACGCAGTCTTTGCAGATAATCTGTCTGCTCTGCCCCCAGACTGGCGTAGGCTCTCAACAGCGCAAAGACCTGATCGAGGCTCGGCGGTGCAAAGATGCTGCGGACATTTCTCATAATCTCCGGTGCAAGCCTGCCGGTATAAAGTGGCCCTTCTTCCTTGAACTGGACCGTTACCAGGCTGCAATCTGCGATGTAATTATCTTGAATTGCTGACAGAGTAAGACTGCTCCAAAATGGGGGATCAGCAGGCAGGGAAGCTGTCCTGAGCCTGCACTTGCCGGGAAGTGGGCCTGGATCGTGGCTGATAATTACCTGGCTATCTCTACTCAGGTAGAGGTCCAGCTCGATGCCATCGACGCGCAGGTCGAGAGCCTTCTCGATCGCAGGCAAGGTATTTTCTGGAACCAGAGCGCTTGCCCCCCGGTGGGCGATGATCAGTGGCCGCTTTTCAGGTAGGGGCGAGGGCATTGCCGCGAATGAGCGAACCGAGGGTCTTGAGGGTGATCTTGGCCTGGACGAGGGGGTTGGCGGGCACGACCGTCTTATAAAGGTAAGAGTCGAAGGTGAGCCGCTGCACGTCGCGGTCGGCGCACATCTCGACGAACGCCTCGCGGGTGGCGTCGCTGCGATAAAAGACATCCTGGAGAATCGAGAGTACCCGGTAGGTCAGGCCGTACTGCTTGTCCCAGCGCTGGACGTACTGCTGCAATTGGGCCTCTGTGGGCAATCTGCCCCCTTCCGCCGCCTCGACGATCGCCTGGGCGGCCATCCGCCCTGACTTGGCCGCAAAGTAGATGCCCTCGCCGCTCGATTTGGTAACATAGCCGGCGGCGTCGCCCACGAGCATTACCCGCTCGACCACTCGCCGGGGACGGGAGCGCTCCGGTAGAGGGTGGGCTTCGATCTTGATAATCTTGCCTCCGGCAATCTTGTCGCCGGCCCGCGCCCGGAGCGCCTGTTGCATCCGGCGGATGCCGTCCTTGTTGGGAGACATCGTGCCGGTGCCGACGGCGACGTGGGTCGATTTGGGAAAGATCCAGGCATAAAAGTCGGGTGAGACATCGAAGCCCAGATACATCTCAGCCCGGTCCTCGTAGTAGGCCATCTTGTCCGGCGGCAACTGGATGCGCTCTTGAAAGGCGATGGCGTAAGGCACTTCGCCCGCATCGATGGTCTTAGCGATCTTGGAATGGAAGCCGTCGGCTCCGATCACGATGTCGGCGCTGAGGGTGTGGGCCCTGCCCGCCTTGTCGCGGTATTCGAGGGTATAGGGCGTGCCCCGCTTCAACTCGGTAAAGGTACCCTCGATCAGGTGGGTGCCCTGTTTGGCGGCGCGGTTGCGCAAAAAGCTGTCGAGCACCTCGCGGCGGCACATGCCGATGTACTCGTTCTGGTTGGTGAGCGAAATATCGACGGCGTGGTTACTGGGTGAGATCATCGACATATTGCGCACGCGCCGGTCGATGATCGACTCAGGCAGGTCAAATTCATCGACCATACACAGCGGGATCGCCCCGCCGCAGGGTTTGGCGTTGGAGAGGTTCTTCTCGATGAGATAGGTCTCAAAACCGGCCTGGGCGCAGACTTCGGCGGCGCTCGAACCGCCCGGTCCTGACCCTACCACTGCTACTCGAAGTGTCACCGGCCTCTCCTTCTCGTGCGCGAAACAGCTGACTTGGAGCGCATCTTAACACGCTCAGTCAAATTTTTCGGGCGAGGCGAGGGGGAAGAGGCGTTCTTTGAAGAGCAGATCGAACCCGGTAGTGGGGGCCATTTGCCGGACGGTCTGCTCGATACCGAGGGTGCGCAGGATGAGGCGCAGGGCGTCTTGACCCAACAGCGAGGCGAGGGGGCTGGATTCTTGGTCGATAGGTTCAAAAGTAACGGAATCGGGGGAGAGCTTGGCTTTGTCGGCAGCCAGGGCAAGGGCCGTATCGAGGCCGCCCAGGCGATCGACGAGACCTAGCTGTTGGGCGCGCCGACCGAGCCAGGTGCGGCCCTGGGCAATTTTTTCGAGATCGGCGACGGGTTTGTGGCGGCCCTGGGCGGCGAGGCTCACAAAGCGCCGGTACTCGAAGAGCAAGCGCTCATCGTAGCCCTGGGCTTCGCTGGGGCTGAGGGGGCGGAGGCCGATGAGTTCGTCGGCGTGGGCACCGCGCTTGAAGGTTTCGGGGGTGAGGGCGAGGTTGCTGTAGAGCTTCTGGAGATTGGGCACTACCGACCAGATGCCGATCGATCCGGTCTGGGTCGAAGGTTGAGCGACGATCGCCGTCGCGTCCATCGAGATCCAGTAGCCGCCGCTTGCCGCCGAATCGCCCATCGAGACGATCACGGGCTTTTTGGCGCGCAACTTCTCGACTTCGCGGCGCACAAGGTCGCAGCCGATCCCTGCCCCGCCGGGAGAATCGACCCGGAGGACGACGGCTTTGATCTCGTCGCGGCGGCCCGCTTCCCGCAGCGCTTTGATCAATGGTTCAGAACCCTGGGTCGGTCCATCGGAAAGCGGGTTGGGGCTGCCGCCATTGCCTGAGACGATGAGACCCTGGGCGACGATGAGCCCAACTTTGTTAGCTCCCACCGCCAGTCCCACCGAGGCCGGGGCCACGCGGGTGTAGTCGGTGGCGCTCACGGTCTGGAGGTTTTTGTCTGGGTCGCTGCCGGTCTGCTTTTTAAGCTGGCTTTCGACCTCGTCCCAGTAGGCCACGCCGTCGATGAGCCGGTGGCTCAATGCCCACTCAGCCGAAAGGCCGCTCGCATCGACGAGCCCCCGGACTTCGGTGACTGGAATCCGGCGGCCCGCTGCGACGGCAGCGACGAAGGTCTCGAACTGTTCGCTCAAGTTGGCGTTAATCATCTCCTTGACCGGCTCGCTGAAGGCGACGCGGCCCAAAGATTCGCCGCTCTGGGACTTGTACTTGCCGTAGCGAAAGTACTGGACGCCGATGCCCAGTTTGGCGAACAGTCCCGGATAGTGGCTGGTGGAGTTGACCAGGCCGTTCATCTCGAAGATGCCGCCGGGAGGCATGTAGAAGCGGTCGAAGGCTAGGGCCAGATAATAGAGCCGCTCGTTCATCAGCTCGGCATAACCGGTGACGGGCTTGCCGCTCTTGCGCAGGGCAACCAGGGCGTCGCGCAGCTCTTCTGTCTGGGCCCACCCCAGGGCAGCACCGTCGATGCGCAGCAGGACAGCCTTGATTCGGTTGTCCTTTGCCGCCTTCTTCAGATCCCCCAGGAGGTCTTTGAGAGTAAGGGTGTCGCTGCCCAATAGTCCCGAGAGCAGATCGCTGTTCGCCTTCTCCGGTAGATCGCCTGCGAGCTTAATTTCGAGAACCGAGTTGTCTGCAATCTGGGGACCGCGATTGAGCAGGACGAGTCCCACCAGACCCACCAGCACCAGTACCAGAAAAAGCCCGCCAAACACCGCCAGAACGCGCACCAGCCAGACGCCGACTTGCCTGAGAATGTTCATCTTTTGCTGCCAACCGTCAGCGCGATTCTAACAAAGCTTTACTGTTGATCCCTGGCCGGATCCTTATCCTTTGGCTGATTGCGCAGCCGCCAGACCCAAAAGCTCAAAGCGGCCAGCACCAGGGCAAAGGCGATCGTCAGCGGCGTCTGAGCCACCAGCGGATAGTGAACGCCCGTTCCCAGCGTATGGAGCAGAGCCAGAAAGGCGACGAAGAAGACGCCCTGGTGCAAGCTCTTCCAGGCTCCCTGCAAAAGGCGCACCGAAAAGTTGTTGCTCGTGAGCGCCAGGGGCACCATCGCAAGCAGGGCGAATATACCGAGCATCACGCCAAACTGCATGTCTCGCGGCAAAAAGAACATCCCGTCCAGACTGCCCCCCAACACATGCACGATCTGCGACCACGTGTGCAGCAGCGAAAAAGCAAAGGTCAAAAGCCCCAGATAGCGCCGCTCCTTGAGCAGACCCGGTAAGAAGCGGCTGAGAGGCCGGGCCGCCAGAGTCAACCCGAGACAGACCAGCGCCAGATGCCCCTCCACCTCGCTCAACCGCTGCTGCACCAGATGGTCACTGCTCTGCAAAAAGCTGGCAGCGACAAACCCGAGCAGGCTCGCCGTCAGAAGCCACGTAAGTTTGCGGCCATCACTCATCCGACCGGGGGAGAGGTCTACCCCGGCAGGCTCGCGTTGCTCGATCGGGCTGGTCGATTCTTTGGACATACAGACTCGAAGGCTTCCTCTTTACGCTACTGTGCAGCGGCAGATCCGCAGCCGTTCTTAAGACAGCTTTTAAGTCGTCTGACTCGTCTTGTCGGACGGGGTTGACAGTGTCCCTCAATTATTGTTAAGTTAAATTACAGGTAGTTTACAAAGCTTAATGGAGTTGCCCATGTTTTCGGCGAACGCGATGCCCCAGCTCAAGGATGGCCGGGTTGAACTGGATCTCGAGTTCAAGAGCTTCTTTGTCAATCTCGTCGAGCGCAGCTACCGCGAGGGTCTGTCCCTTGTGCGCATCAAGGAGGACATCGCCACCGTGCGCCGCGAACTGGAAGTAGCGGGCCTGGCGGAGATGCCGCTGGAGCAGTGGGCGGAGGAGGCGATCTTTGCCCTCAAGCGCCGCGAGAACCTGCCCTTGCGGGCCGTCGATGCGAATGCAAACCTGGCGGTCTGCAAGCTGTGCGGCAAGGTTGGTCCCTACCGCGAGACCAACTGCGCCTCCTTCTGCCCCTACGGCATCTGAAACACGACCCCACGGACACTCAAGCACCCAGGGCAGGGTCAGAGACGACCTTGCCTTTTTGTTGAGCGCTCCCTGAGCTTTCAATCATCTGCCGGACGGCACGCCCTCGCCCTCAAATACGGCTGAGGGGCGCAACAGCAGCATGAAACGCAGCGAAGAACTCTTGATTCTTCAAATCAAGAAACCTTGGTAATTGTTTGAGGTTTCTGTTGGTGAAGAATTAAAGCTTTTAGCGGACCGGACCCCAAATTGGCCACTGGGTTTCAATAGGATAGGAAGCGAATAGTCGGAACCTCGCAAGCTGGCGCAAGCGGCTCTGCTCCGTCTAGTCACATTCTTATTGATAAAAAGAGAGCACCCATGCAAGATTCGTTCGTGTCCGTCGAACCGGTGATCGAGTGCGGTCCCGCCGATCTTGACCTCGATTTCAAAGTATTTTTCATCGAACTGGTCGAACGCAGCTATCGCCAGGGCCACCCGCTCGATCGGATCATTGCCGACATTCAGACAGCTTGCTGTCAGTTGGGTGTGCCCGGTCTCGACGAATTGCGCTTTGTGCAGTGGGCCGAGCAAACTTTCGAGCAGCTCGAAAAGCAACAATCACAGCCGCAGAGTGCTCTCAATGTCTGCCATCTGTGCGGCAAGATCGCTCCCTACCGCGAGAGCAACTGTGCCTCCTTCTGCCCTTACAGTAGCTAATCACTTTGCGCAGCTTTAGAGCTTTTCGCCGCTGAGCACAAATGTCGGATCGAGGGCGACAAACGCCTGCTGCGCGCCGCGCCGCTCAAGGCGACAGATGGCCGCCTGTACGACTTCGACCTGGCGGGCCTGCAACTGGGCAAAGCCTTCGGTGATCTGATAGAGCCCTTCGAGGGTCGAGGTCACCGCTACCACCCTGCCGCCGGGGCGCAGTCTGGACCAGACTGCCGCCAGAACCGCCGGTAGAGACTGGCCGCCCTCGATGCAGACGCGATCGGGATCTTCTACCAGTGCGTTCAGGCACTCCGGGGCGCTACCGCGCCGCACTTCGACGCTGGTGATCGCAAACTTGTGGCAGTTGCGCTCGATCAACTCCGCCACCTCCTCGTCGCGCTCGATCGCCACGATCGGCGCGCTCGGGCAGAGCAGGGCCGCCTCGACGGCGATCGTGCCGGTCCCCGCACCGATATCCCAGAGTACGGCCCCACAGTGCAGCCGCAGCTGCGAGAGCATCAGCACCCGCACCTCCCTTGGACTGAGGGGAATGCCCGGAATGCGCTCGAACAGCTCGTCCGGGAGGCCAGGTGTGGAGTAGGGCCAAAGCGAATCGGAACTTGCCAACTGATTCTTGCTCGGCGGATCGCCCACTAACCTAACCGAGGCGACCTGCTCTTTGGAGGGCAACGGCGCTTCTGCCTGGAGGAATATTTCATTTGGTTGCCATTTTGATCTGACTGTTTCAGCCTCCGCTAGACTGCTTCTCATTTGCAGTCATAGCCTGGGTGTCATCATGGGAAGCATTGTCTGGCAGGACACAATCATTTATCTTTCATTCCTGGCCTGCATCGCTGGACTGGTGCTCGTCTTCGCCTTTCGGCGCACCGCGCCAAGCGAACTGGAGCAAGTCGATGAAGGTCTATTTGCCATGATTTTCGCTTTCTGGATTGTCTATTGCGCGACGGTGATCGTCGTGCGACTCGATTGGCTTGAAAGCGAGTGGATCGTGCGCAGCCTGCGGCTGACCAGCGCGCTGTCCTACTTTCTGACCTGGGCGAGTGTGCTGAGTCTGCCTCTGCATCGCATTGCTGCGGTTCGGGAAATCGAGTGAGCGCTCTGCCGGCAGTGCAGCTGAAGCCCCAGCGTCGCAACCGCCGCACCCACCCCTGGATATTTGCCAGTGAAGTTGCTCGATTTCCTTCTGCTGAGCAGGTGGCGGACGGCAGCATGGTGGATGTCATCGACGCCCAGGGCCGCTTCTGTGGACGGGGATTTCTCAATCGCCAGTCGCAGATCGCCGTGCGCTATCTCGAGCGCGGCGCGGACATCGAGATCGATCGCGTCTGGTGGCTGGAGCGCTTTGCTAGAGCCCTCGCCCACCGGCAGCGCTTTCTCGGCAGCGAGATTCGCACCTTCCGCTGGATCCACGGCGAGGCGGACGGCCTGCCGGGTCTGACGGTGGACCGCTACGAAGATTTCATCGTCGTTCAACTGCTGGCTCTCGGGCTTGAGCCCTGGCGGGAGGTGATCGTCGATTGCCTGGTCGAACTGGGTAGCCCACGGGGCGTCTTCGAGCGCTCCGACGCCCCGGTCCGGCGACTTGAAGGGCTCAAAGAGCAGGTTGGCTCCCTCTGGGGTGAGACACCGCCGCCACTGGTCGAAATCCAGGAGGGTTCTGCCCGGCTGCTGGTCGATCTGCTGCAGGGGCAAAAGACGGGCCTGTTTCTCGATCAGCGCTTTAACCGGCTGCATGCGGCCCGCTTTGCAGCAGGCCGCAACGTGCTCAATGCCTTCGGCTATACGGGCGCTTTCGGTGTGCATTGCGCTCTCGCTGGGGCCACCTCGGTGCTCAACGTCGATATTGCCGAATCGGCAACGGTTCTCGCCGAGCAGAACGCCCAGCTCAATCAGCTTACGCAGTGCAAGGCGATTACCGGCAACGCCTTCGATATTCTGCGCGAGTTCGATCGCGAGGGCCGCCGCTTTGAGATGATCATCCTCGACCCGCCCGCTTTTGCTAAAAGCCGCAGCGTGCTCGAAGGGGCGCTGCGCGGCTACAAGGAGATCAACCTGCGGGCGATGAAGCTGCTGGTGCCGGGTGGACTGCTCGTCACCTGCTCGTGCTCGTCGCACCTGAGCATGGAGATGTTCCGCGATGTGGTCCGCGACGCTGCCCAGGACACGGGCCGCATCGCCTGCCTCATCGAGCAGCGCGGCCAGTCGCCGGATCATCCGATCTTGATTCACATCCCTGAGACTGAATACCTCAAGTACCTGCTGCTGGAGATCGAGTGATTAGAATCGGAGCATGAAAATCCACGTCAGGCTCTTTGCCAGTTACCGCGAAGCCTTCGAGCGCGACGAGTTGGAACTGGAGGTGCCGGGGGGCACGACCTGTACCCAGATTCAGACCCAGCTCGCTGCCGAGCAACCGGTGCTGGAGCGCTGGGGCAGCGTGGTCCGCTACGGCGTCAACTGCCGCTTTGTACCGCCTGAGACGCCCCTTACCGACGGGGACGAACTGGTGCTGATTCCGCCGGTGAGTGGGGGGTAGGGCGGTGTGAACAATGATTTTCGCTTTACCCGAGAACCCCTCGATCTACAGAGCGCCTACGATCTCGGCACCGACAGCGGGCAAGGCGCTGTTGTGATCATGGTCGGTACCGTGCGCACGAGCACCGGAGGCCGGGCGGTCGCCTTTCTAGACTACGAAGCCTACGAGCCGATGGCGCTCGCGGTCTTTGAGCAGATTGCCGCCGAGATCCGCTCCCGCTGGCCTGCGACGGGCCGGATTGTCGTTCATCACCGCCTGGGCCGCCTTGCCATCGGGGAGGCGAGCGTGATCGTCGCTGTCGGCAACGCCCACCGCGCCGATGCCTTTGCCGGCTGCCAGTACGCCATCGATGCGCTCAAGCGCGACGCACCGATCTGGAAAAAAGAGCACTGGGCCGACGGCAACAGCGACTGGGTGACAGGCTCGCTTCTGCTTTCAGCCCAGGGGTGAATGTGTTACGGTTGCGCTGTAGTAGCTGATTTGGAACGGGTTTTAAGGCTGTGAGTGACGATCTTTTGCGCGCATCGGATCCGCTAGTCGCCAGCTGGATCGACCGGGAACTGGAAAGACAGCGTACCCACCTTGAACTCATCGCCAGCGAGAACTTTACTTCGGCGGCGGTGATGGCCGCCCAGGGCTCGGTGCTCACCAACAAGTACGCCGAAGGACTGCCCAGCAAGCGCTACTACGGCGGCTGCGAGTTCGTCGATGCCATCGAGCAGATCGCCATCGACCGGGCCAAGAGCCTTTTTGGCGCAGCCCACGCCAACGTCCAGCCCCACTCCGGTGCCCAGGCCAACGCCGCCGTCTTTCTGGCGCTGCTTGAGCCGGGCGATACGATCCTGGGGATGGACCTCAGCCACGGCGGCCACCTCACCCACGGTTCGCCGGTCAACCTTTCCGGACTCTATTACCGGGCAATCCACTACGGCGTCGATCCGACCCACCACCGCATCGACTTCGATCAGGTGCGCGAGCTGGCCCTTGCCCACCGGCCAAAGCTGATCATCTGCGGCTACTCCGCCTACCCGCGCCGCATCGAATTTGAGCGCTTCCGGGCGATCGCCGACGAGGTGGGTGCCTATTTGCTGGCCGACGTCGCCCACATCGCAGGGCTGATCGTCGCCGGTGAGCACCCCAACCCGATCCCCCACTGCGACGTGGTGACGACCACTACCCACAAGACCCTGCGCGGGCCACGGGGCGGGCTCATCTTGACGCGCGACGAAGCGCTGGGCAAAAAATTTGACAAAGCGGTCTTTCCCGGCATCCAGGGCGGACCGCTCGAGCATGTGATCGCCGCCAAGGCCGTCGCCTTCGGCGAAGCGCTGCGCCCCGAATTCAAGAGCTACGCAAAAGCCGTGATCGCCAATGCCCGTGCTCTGGCCGATCGCCTCACCCAGCGCGGCCTTTCGCTTGTCTCCGGCGGCACCGACAACCACCTGATGGTCGTCGATCTGCGCTCAGTCGGCCTCACGGGCAAAGAAGCCGACCTGCTCGTAAGCGACATTCAGATCACCGCCAACAAAAACACGATCCCCTTCGACCCGCAAAAGCCTTTTATCACCAGCGGCCTGCGCCTCGGCTCACCGGCGATGACCACCCGTGGCCTGGGCAGTACCGAATTTAGCGCCATCGGCGACATCCTCGCCGATCGGCTACAAAACCCGACGGACGCCCGCATCGAAGCTGACTGCCGCTTACGGGTCCAATCGCTCTGCCAGCGCTTTCCGCTCTACGAGCACCTCGGCCTGGTAGCGGCCCTGCCCGTCAGCCGCTAGCATTTTCGCAAGATTAAATTCGTCAAGAATTCTTCATCTATAGGAGGGAGTCTCCCCGTATTCCCTAGCCAGTTGGGCAGCGATACGGTAGACTTCGCGTAAAAATCAAAAACCGGCTATTTCGCCAGGGAGCGGGCTTCGATGATTGGTCAATCTCAGCCCCTTCACCGTAGCCTCCCAATCTATACAAGTCTGTGCGACAGGAGGCCGTAGAGCAGGGGGCGTGTGCGCAAAATTTCTTGACAGTAAACTTCATCAACTCTTAAAAATCTCAGAAAGGATCATCCCAGGACACCAGCTATAAGATGGACACGGCAGGAAGAAGCGATGGTACAAATTTTACATTTCCCTCATCCAGTTTCCCGATCGCTCCCGGCGATTCTTCTTTTGAGCGGTTTTCTTTTTGGCAGTAGCAGGGCGCTGGCCCAGAGTGTCCCCGTGGCGGCACAGCCGCCGGTCCAGCAGTTCGATCTGCAGGCGGCGACCAGCGCTTACCGGATTGGCCCCGGCGACACGATCGAGGTGAATGTCTTTGGGGTGCCGGAGTTGACCACCAGCCGGGTGATCCTGGCGGACGGGACGACCAGTCTGCCGATTATCGGAGCGGTGCGCTTTGCGGGCATGTCCCAGGAGGAAGCGGCGGCGGAGTTGACCGAGTTGTACCGGCCCTACCTCGAAAACACCCAGATCACCGTCGCGATCACCTCCCCCCGGCCCCTCACGATCGCTGTTCTAGGCGAGGTCAATCGCCCTGGCCCCTACACGCTCACCCAGGGAGCAGGCAACACCCAGGTCAAGGTGGGTTCCGGCGAGGGAACGACGGGCGGCGTCGGCGGTGGACGGCTCACCGTCTCTCAAGCGCTCAACTTGGCCGGCGGTGTCACCGACTCCGCCGATGTCGAGCAAATTACCCTGCGGCGCAAGTTGCCGGGCAGCAGCCGCGACTCGGTCCAGAAGATCAACCTCTGGGCGCTGTTGCAGACCGGCGACACCTCCCAGGATGTGCCGTTGCTCGACGGCGACTCGCTCACGGTGCCCAAGACGAGCGCCGACAAACCCAACTACAACATCGAGCAGGTGCTCGCCTCGACGATCGCCCCCAACACGATCGAGGTGCGCGTCCTGGGCGAGGTCAGGCAGCCTGGCCGGGTAAACGTCTCGCCCAACGCTATTCTCACCGACGCCCTGGTCGCTGCCGGTGGACTGACCGACGGGGCTGACTGGAAATCGGTGCAGCTGTTGCGCCTCAACCCGGACGGTACCGTCACCCGCAAGCAACTGGCCGCGTACCTGGAGGAGGGCCGCGACCCCCAGAAAAACCCGCCCCTTAAAAAAGGCGATATTATCTCCGTACCCCGTTCCTTTGGCGGCTCGCTGGTCAACACGCTTCAGTACCTCAGTCCCGTCTTTTATCTCAATAGTCTGGTCAATCTTTTTCGTTATTAGATCCCTCGCACTTCAGGACAATCATGGTTAATCCCCAGGCCAGCCTTGGCCCGCCGAGCGACAACTTCAATCTGCTTTCGATCTGGAGAACGCTGCGCAAGCGCAAACTCCTCTCGCTGAGCGTCGCTGTCGCTGTCTTTGGCGGGGTCGCTGCCTTTACTTACACCAGACCCTATATCTACGAGTCGGAGACGCTGATCCTGGTGGACAACCGCCAGCAGATACCGGTTGTCCAGACCACCGAAAGCGCTCTGCCTTCTGCCGCCAATCTCGAAACAGAAATCCAGATTCTCAAAAGTCGCTCGCTGATTGGCCGCGCCATCCACAGATTGGCCCCGCCCTTTAACATCCTCAATTCGACCACTGCCGCCGATAACATCTCGATTAGCCAGATTGGCGACGCCGGAGTGCTCAGGGTGGCCTACCGCGATACCAACCCGGAGCGGGCCAAGGCGGTCCTCACCGCCCTCGGGGCGACCTACGTCGAGTACAGCCTCGAGAGCAAGCGCGGCCAGGCCGACAACGCGATCAAATTTATCGAAGCCAAGCTGCCTCGCGCCAAAAAAGTTCTCAACCAGACCGCCATTGCCATCCGCGAATTTCGCAAGCGCTACGACATCCCGGATCCGGACGGCTACGCCACCAGCGTCGCCGAGGTCCAGCAGAGCCTCCAGCAGCGCATCCAGGATCTGCAGATCAACCTTGCCCAGACCCAGAGGCAGTACTCCGAATTGCGCGCCCAGGTGGGCGAAGATCCCGATATTGCCCTGTCGATGACGATCTTGAGCCAGGATCCGACCTACACGCGCCTGGTCTCCAAGTACAAGGACGCCGAAGCCGACTACGTTTCGCAGCGCGCCAAGTTCAAAGATGCCTACAAGCCGGTGGGTGATCTTAAAAAGCAGCGCGACATCTACCTGCGCCTATTGCAGGAGCAGGCCACCAGTGTCCTCGGTAGCGCCAAGGTGGCCAAGCTCGGCTTGAAGAGCGGTGCTGTGCCGGCCCTGGGAGATAGTGCCATCACCGGCAGTGGGGGGGCCAATCCGCCCGTTGCCCCCGCCGCCTCCGCCCCAACTCCCGCCACCGTTGCAAGTAAGGGCGAACCTGCTCCGCCCGCTGCCCCAACGAGTAAAGCCCCGGCTGCTTTGCCGGAAGCGCGGAGCCTGGCAGCGGCCCCGGTGCGCCAGACGATCCAGCAGTCGCTGGCAAGCCAGTTGCTCAGCACCCAGGTCACCCTCTCGGTCCAAAAAGCGCAGCTCGCGAGCCTCACCAAGGCCCAGAACGACATCGTCGCCCGCTTCAAAAAGATTCCCCAACTGCAGCAGCAGTACACCGAACTGCAGCGCGACTACAACGTCAACAGCCAGATCGTCAACGGCCTGCTCACCAAGCTCGAAGAACTGCGGATCACCGAAGCCCAGGAGACTTCGCCCTGGCGCGTGCTCGAACCGCCGGATCTGCCGGACACCCCCGTATCGCCCAAGATCGATCAAAACCTGCTGTATGGCTTTATTGCCAGCGTCTTTTTGGGTCTGGGGGCCGCCTTCGTGCCGGATCTGATCGATGAGCGGATCAAGGGCGTCGAGGAAGCGAAGGAACTGACCGGCCTGCCTCTGCTCGGCGCGATTCCCAAGACCGAGAACCTGACTGAGACCCTGGTCGCCCCCAGCCGCGACGGGGTGGTGATTGGCGACAGGCTCGTCACCCGGCAGTACACCCGCTCTCCTTTTAAGGAGGCGCTGCGCTCTCTAGCTCTCAGCCTGCGCTATCTGGGTTCCAACAACAGCGTCAAGACCCTGCTCTTTACCTCGTCGATTCCGGCGGAGGGCAAGAGCATCATCAGTTACAACCTGGGCCTGGTGCTCTCCGAATTTGGCAAGCGCGTGCTGGTGGTCGATGCGGACATGCGCAAACCGAACCTGCACCGCTTCTTAGAACTGCCCAACTCGCGCGGCCTCAGCACTGCAATCGCCACCGAGACGCCCTGGCAGCAACTGGTCCAGTCCGGCGGCAACCCCAATTTGACCTTGCTCACCTCCGGACCGATTCCGCCCAACCCGGTCGCCCTGCTCAACTCCGAAAAGATGACCGAGTTGCTTGCCCAGTGGCGCGAGAACTTTGACTACGTGATCGTCGATACGCCGCCGGTGGTCGGTCTGCCGGATGCCCAGAGCATCGTCTCCCGCGTCGATCGGGTGGTGCTCATCGTCGCCATCGAGCGCTCGACCCGCTCGGTAATCGCCCGCGTGCTCGAAATTCTGCGCAGCAGCCAGTGCGAACTGGCGGGTCTGGTGGTCAACATGCTCAACGACGGCAACGAAGGCTATTACTACCAGTATTACACTTCTTACTACGGTGAGTCGCCGCCGGACGCTGCTGCCGTCGCCCAGATGCAGGCCCAGAACAACGGCAACGGCAATGGTCGCCGCCGGGGGATGCTGAGCGGTCTTTTTGGCAACCGCACAGGTCGCCGCTAGCGATGGAGACCCAGGAACTCCTGATCGAAGCGGGCCGCTCCGAGGGCCAGTACTGGCGCGACCTGTGGCGCTACCGCGAGCTGCTGTATTTTCTGGCCTGGCGCGACATCCTGGTGCGCTACAAGCAGACGGTGATCGGAGTGGCCTGGGCGGTGGTCCGGCCTGTGATCACGATGGCGATCTTCACCCTCGTCTTCAGCAAGCTGGCCCGGTTGTCCTCCGGCGAGGTGCCCTATCCAGTGCTCGTCTTTGCGGCGATGCTGCCCTGGCAGTTTTTTTCGACGGCCCTGGTCGATTGCTCCAACAGCGTCGTCAACAACGCCAGCATGGTCACAAAAGTCTACTTTCCGCGCCTCATCGTGCCGATAAGTGCGGTGATCGTGAGCTTTGCCGATTTTTTGATCTCCCTCGCTCTGCTCGCCGCCCTGATGGCCTGGTACCACTACTGGCCAAGCTGGCGGCTTCTGGCACTGCCGGGGCTGACGCTGGTCGTCTTTGCTGCTGGCCTCGGGGCGGGCCTCTGGCTTGCGGCCCTGAACGTGCGCTACCGCGATTTTCGGATTCTGGTGCCCTTTATCGTGCAGGTGGGCATCTATATCAGCCCGGTGGGCTTCAGCAGCAATCTGGTACCAGAGAACTGGCGACTTCTGTACTCGCTCAACCCGATGGTCGGCGTGATCGACGGCTTTCGCTGGGCAATTATCGGCAACTCCGTATTTGTCTATTTTTACTGGCCGGGTTTTTTGCTCTCCCTCAGCCTTGTCGCGCTGTTGCTCGTAAGCGGCATCTGGTATTTTCGCAGGACCGAGAAAACTTTTTCTGACGTGATCTAGAAAGTAGCAGTGCCCATGTCCCCTCCAATCGTTCGCATCGAGCATCTGAGCAAACAGTACAGCCTCGGTAGACGGCCACCGACCCGCTCGCTGCGCGAAGCTTTTGCTGCTGCACCCAAAAGTATCCGCCTGGCCCTTGAGGCACTGCTGGGCAAAAGGCAGGCCGAACAAAAATTCTGGGCGCTCAAAGATGTTTGTTTCGATATCGAAAAAGGCGAAGTGCTCGGTATCATCGGTCGCAACGGTGCCGGTAAATCGACGCTCTTAAAAATTCTCAGCCGGATCACCGAGCCTACTGCCGGACGGGTACAGATTCGCGGCAGGGTGGCGAGTCTTTTAGAAGTCGGTACAGGCTTTCATCCGGAGTTGACGGGCCGCGAGAACATCTACCTCAACGGGGCGATCCTGGGGATGAGCCGCAGCGAGATCCAGCGCCGCTTCGATCAGATCGTCGCCTTCGCTGAAACCGAAAAATTTTTAGATACACCGGTAAAGTTCTATTCTTCCGGGATGTACGTGCGCCTCGCCTTTGCCGTCGCCGCTCACCTCGAACCGGAGATCTTGATCGTCGATGAGGTGCTGGCGGTCGGGGACGTACAGTTTCAAAAAAAATGCCTGGGCAAGATCAAAGACGTCGCCCGCGAGGAAGGGCGCACGGTACTTTTTGTGAGCCACAACATGGGGGCGGTGACCAGCCTGTGCGACCGGGCGGTCTACCTGATGGACGGCCAGGTGGAGCTGGACGGCTCCGCTGAAGCGGTGATCGCGAGCTACTACGCCCAGCTCGTAGACGAGCGGGGCGATCTGAGTCAGTTTCGGGTACCGGTGAGCGGTTACGGCAGCAGCGTGCGCTTTCGGCGCATCGAACTCGTCTCCGACGGCGACGGAAACCTGCGCTTCGGTGAACCGCTCCACTACACCCTTGAACTCGAAGCAGACACAGATCTTAAAAACCTGCGCATCGGCTGCAGCATCTTCGACAGCTCAGATATCTGCGTCGGTGGCCTCTTCAGCGGCCCCTTCGCGATCGAAGCCGGACAGACTCTGGTGCTCAGCCTGAGCGTCGCCAATCCCAACCTGGCACCGGGAACCTACCGCAGCGGCTTCAGCGTCGGCTACGGCGGACCCGATTCTCCCCGCCACGACCTCGATGCGATCGTCGGCAGACCCGCTTTTCATGTTCTGCCCATCGCCACCGCCGCCGGGCAGGTTGCAAACTGGAGTCCTGGTTGGGGCCGGATCGTCTTTCAGGACGTGCAATTTTCGGTTGGGGAGTAGCTGTCGCGGTGGTGGTTCGAGCGGATGTGAGCGCGCCAGTACCCAGGGTAACGGTCGTCGTCTTGAACTGGAACGGCGGACGCGACACGCTTGCGTGTCTGGCCTCCCTTGCCCAACAGGACTATGCAGCCACCAGCGTTCTCGTCATCGACAACGGCTCGACGGATGGTTCGGTTGCCGAAATCGCCCGGCACTTCCCGGCAGTCCAGATTGTCGAGAACGGCCAAAACCTGGGCTACGCCCGAGGCAACAACACCGGTATCGTTTTTGCCCTCATGGCAGGTGCGGACTATATCTTGCTATTGAACAACGACACGGTCGTTGCCCCCGATTGCGTGTCCGAACTGATGAAGGCGGCTCTCCAGTATCCCCGCGCCGCCGCTTTGGGAGCGAAGATCTACTATTTCACAGAACCGGAGCGGATCTGGTACGCCGGTGCCCGCTGGGACCGCGACAGCGCCTGCACCGCTCATATCGGGCAGGGGGAGGTGGATACGGGCAGCCCGTACAGCGCGGTGAGCGAAACCGACTACGCCTGCGGCTGTGCGGTGCTCCTGCAAGTCGAAGCGGTACACAAAGTCGGCCTGCTCGATTACCGCTACTTTCTTATCTGGGAAGAAGTGGACTGGTGTTACCGGGCGCGGCGGGCTGGATTTGAAGTCCTGTTCGTCCCGACTGCCAGAGTCTGGCACAAGATCTCGACTTCCTTTGGCGGCAGCTTTACTCCCTTGAGCCGCTACTTCTGGTGGCGCAATCGTTTGCTCTGGATGGAGAAAAATCTCCCCTTTGCCGAGCGCTTCTCGATCTACCGTCGCTGTTTGCTCAAAGAAATTCTGGGCGAAGGAATGGCTTACCTCAAGTTGCGCTCCGCCCCAGAATCGCAGCGATTGCCGGGGGCGGCCCTGCAGGGGGTACTGGATTATCTGGTGCGGCGCTTCGGCGACTCTCCGGCCTGGCTGCGCGCTTCCAGGTAGGTTCATCGTGCGCGTTCTCTACGACGGAGCGATCTACAACTTCCAGAGCCACGGCGGCATCCGCCGGTACTTCGACAATCTTTTTAAGCAACTGGCAGCGGACTATTCCCTCTCGCTCTACCGCTGCCATCCCCAAATTCCGCTCGCCCGGCGACCGCACCTGCGGCAGTACACCTACCGCTACTTCAGACCCCGGCGGCTCTCCTCGGCCCTCGAACCGTTTTTTTTGCGCGGACTTCTTGGCACAGGCCGCTTCGATCTGCTCCATCCGACGTACTATTCGTATTCGCCCCTCATCGCTGCTGCCGGACGCGAACGATTGCCGATCGTCCTCACGGTCTGGGATCTGATCCACGAGCGCTTTCCGGACCAGGCTGGTCCGACTGCCGATACCGTTGCTCTCAAGCAAAAAATCCTGCCCCTCGCCCAGCGGATCATCTGTATTTCCGAAAGCACGAAAGCGGACCTCATCGAGATTTACAAGATTCCAGAAAAAAAAATCTCCGTCACCTACCTGGCCACCGACCTGAACGCTGCACTCGCTCTGGGCGACGAGCCGGTGCCGGAGCGGCCTTACTTTCTCTACGTCGGCAGCCGCCTTGCCTACAAAAATTTCGACCGGTTGCTGGTAGCCTTTGCCCAGGCGTTTTCAGCTAAAAGCGACCCGGTGCTCTGCGTCGTCGGTGCTCCGGCCCAACCGGCAGAGCAAGAGCGGATTGCTGCCCTGGGCCTGACGGGACGGGTGGAATTTTATCCGTATCCGGACGATCGGCATCTGGCAAAGCTGTATCACCGCAGCCTGGCGCTGGTCTATCCGTCGCTGTACGAGGGCTTTGGCATCCCGCCCCTAGAGGCGATGGCCTGCGAGACGGCGGTGATTGCTTCCAACCGCTCCAGTCTGCCGGAAGTAGTAGGTGACGCCGGGATCTTGATCAATCCGCTCGATATCGCTGAGTGGACCGACGCCCTGCGCCAGCTCGCCACCAATCCGCAAGAGAGAACAAAACTGATCGAGCGGGGCAGCGAGCGGGTGAAGCACTTCAGCTGGCAGAAGACAGCCGCTCAGACGTTAGCAGTCTACCAGTTGGTGGGAGGCTGATGGCGGAGTTGCCCCGGATCTCGGTGATCGTGCCTTCGTTCAACCAGGGAACATTCATCGAGCGCACGCTGCTGTCGATTCTGGGCCAGGGCTATCCCGACCTGGAGGTGATCGTCATCGACGGCGGCAGCACAGACGAAACGATCAACGTTCTGGAGCGCTACAGCGACCAGCTCACCTGCTGGCATTCGCAGCCGGACAGGGGGCAGGCCGATGCGATCAACCGGGGCATGGCAATAAGTTCCGGTCAGATCCTCTGCTGGCTCAACTCCGACGATATGTTCCTGCCCGGCACGCTGCTGGCGGTAGGTAGCCATTTGCGAGACCAGACAGAAAGGCCAAAGCTCCTCCACGGCGGGGCGGTGACGATTGCCGAAGAAAACGGCGAACTGCGCAGCGGCGTCCAGTCAAGCCAGCCCTTCGATTGCACCCGGCTCACCTGCAGCAACTTCATCGTCCAGCCCAGCAGCTTCTGGACGCGCCCTCTCTGGCAGGGGACGGGCGAGTTGAACATTCGCTACCAGTACATCCTCGATTGGGACTGGTTCTTGCGCGCCAGCCGGGTGCCGGGCTTTGAGGCGGACTACCTGCCCCGGTTTCTTTCGCTCTACCGCTACCATGCCCAGCACAAGACGAGTAGCGGCGGTGAGAAGCGGCGGCAGGAGATTATGGAACTGATTCGCACCCACGCCTCGCCCTACTGGCAGAATCTCTACAGCGCGATCGACCGCTCCTACCCGCAGATTCAGCACACGGCCACTCGGCTCGAAAAACTGGGCCTACCGGGCCGGACCCGGCTATTGCCCTGGCTGATCCCCAACGTCCGCTCCCACCTCAAGTCTGCCCAGGACTTTTACACCGTTTTATTTACCTTCGGCTGGTGAAAGAACCTCTGCGCATTCACTTTCTGGTCGATAGCACGGGCGAGACCGGCACGTACTTCCGCTTTCACAATCTAGCGGTCGGACTTGCTCGCCTGGGGCAGTCGGTGAGCGTCTTTGCCTGCGACCACGACACCAATTCCCAGACCCGAACGATCGAGCGCGACGGCGTACTTTACCGGATCGTGCCTTCGTTTAGAGGCCAGAGCTTTTTCACCGCCTCCAACCATCCGCTCAACGCCCTCGCCCGCTGCCTGGCAGACTACCCGCCCTGCGACATTGCTCACCTGTTTCAGCCCCACCTGAGCGCTGCCCTCGCCTGGGACTGGCGGCGGACGCTCCCCGCCAGGCTGTACTTCTACGACTGGGACGACCTGTGGAGCGACGGCGGCCTGCTTGCTAAAAGTGTCCCCGGCTTTCGGCCCTGGTGGTTTCAGACCTGTACGCGCTGGGGGGAACGCCGCTTTCCGGCGCGGGCCCATCACGTTACCACCTGTAGCCGGTTCCTCGCCGATCTGGCAGCGAAGCGGGGAGCGCGGGCGGTGACGGTGCTACATAACGGTTTCTGGCCCTTCGATCCTGCAAGCAAGCACATTGCAAGACAGCAACTCGGTCTGCAGCCGGATGCGCTCTACGTCGGCTTTATGGGGCGGACCTGGGCGGAGATCGCCTGGTGCTTCGAGGCGGTCGATCAAAATCTCGACCGCCACCCCCACCTGCGCTTCGCCCTCTGTGGCCCGCCGCCGGAGGTGCTGCAACTTGCTTCTACTGGGGCGCGGGAGCGGACAGATTTTTTAGGCTCGCTTGCCCCCGAACGGACGCGCCTTTTTGCCGCCGCCCTCGATCTGGGCCTATTGCCTCTGGAGGACAATCTCTTTAACCGCAGCCGCTTCCCGATCAAATTTGCCGAGTACATGGCGGCGGGGGCAGCGGTTCTCTGCTCAGAAGTAGGAGAGTGCGCGGAACTTGCGGGCGATTTTCCCTGGGTCTTCCAGGCCGGTAGTACCCGCGTAGACTGGCTTGCCGCCTTTCAGCAGACAGTAGACTGGATAGCGGCCACCAGTGCGCCGCCTGTAGACCGCAACCGATGCGCGGAGCGCTTCAGCTGGCAGGCGCTCAGCTCAGAACTGCTCACCTGCTACCGGAGCGCCCTTTCGCCTCTGCCACCTTGATCCGATGGACGACGCAGCGCCGCTCTTTTCGGTCGTGATCCCCACCCGCCACCGCGACGGTCCCCTGGCCCGCTGCCTCGATTGCCTCGCCCCCGGACGGCAGAACTTTCCAAAACAGCAGTACGAGGTGATCGTCACCGACGACGGTTCAATGAGCACCGCCCGCGCCCTGCTCAGCGAAGCCTACCCCTGGGCGCGCTGGGTTGCCGGGCCTCAGCGCGGTCCGGCGGCCAACCGCAACAACGGCGCACGCCAGGCTGCAGGCGAGTGGCTGGTCTTTACCGACGACGACTGCCTGCCCGACCCTGGCTGGCTCGCCGCTTACCGCAACCGCATCGAAAAAGGGACTTCCCAGCTTCTTGAAGGGCGGACCTACGCCGATAGGCCCCGGCGCTCGCTGGCGGAGGCGGCCCCGATCAACGACCGGGGCGGCAATCTCTGGTCGTGCAATTTCGCGATTGCCCGGTCCCTCTTTGAGGCCGTCGGTGGCTTCGACGAGCGCTTTCCCTACGCGGCGATGGAGGACAGCGACCTGCGGCTGCGGCTGGAGCAGGCTGGTCATCGCCCCCTGTTCGTGCCGGAGGCGGCGGTCTGCCATCCCTGGCGGACGGTGCGCGGCTGGCAATCTGGCGAACAGCACCGGCACTCGATCTTGATCTATCTGTCGCTGCACCCGGAGGAGACGGCCCGGATCAATGCCCGCTATTACCTCTACGCGACCACCCGCAACTTCTGGCGCTTCACGCTGCCGGGCCTGTTCGCCCACCGGGGAGCGGGCTTCACCCAGGCTCTCATCGACCACGCCGCCTGCTTGAAGATGGCCTGGACGCTAAGAAAGCTTTCGACGCCCAAAATTCCTGCAGATCACCATGTTTTATGAGGCGATCAACGAACCGTTGCTGCGCCGGGTACCGCCCGAGACAAAGCGGCTCCTGGATCTTGGCTGCGGGTCGGGAGGCTTTGGGGCAAAGTTCAAGCACACCCACGCCTGTGAAGTGGTGGGGGTAACCTTCAGCGAACCGGAGCAGCAGATTGCCGCTCAACTTCTCGACCATGTGCTCCAGAGCGACCTCAACAGCTGCGACCTGCGCGCCCTGGGCCAGTTCGACTGCATCGTCTGCAGCCACGTCCTCGAACATCTCTACCAGCCCCAGGATTTGCTGGGCCAGCTCAAAGAGAATCTGGCAAGCGGGGGCCTGCTCCTCGTCGCCCTGCCCAACGTCCTTTACTGGCGGCAACGCCTGGAATTCGTGCGCGGGCGGTTTCGCTACACCGAGGGCGGCTTGATGGACCGCACCCACTACCGCTTCTTTGACTGGCGGACTGCCCAGGAGCTGCTGCAGGCGAGCGGCTACCGGATTGTCGAAGCGACCAGTATCGGTCACCTGCCGCTGGTGAGCAGATGGCTGCCATCGCCCATGCGCGAAACCGTGGATAAGACCGTTACCCGGCAATTTCCAGGGCTTCTGGGCCACCAGTTTCTCTTCTGCTGCGCGCTATGAACCCGCTGGTGACGATCGCCATTCCCACCTACAGGCGGCTTGCCTACCTGCAGGAGGCAGTCGCCTCGGCCCTCGCCCAGAGTTATCCCCATATCGAAGTGCTGGTGAGCCAGGATCCGACTTCCGAAGGACCGGACCCGGCGATCCGGGCCTGGTGTCTGGCGCTGGCGGAGCAAGAACCGCGCCTCAGCTACCGCTGCAACGCCCAGAACCTTGGCCTGGCCGGGAACTGGAACGCCGCTATTCAGGCGGCCCGAGGCCAGTACGTGACGATTATCGGCGACGACGATCGGCTTTTACCTGCCTTCGTCGAGCGGCTGCTGCCGGGCCTGTCGCCGGGAATCAGCGTCGCCTTTGCCAACCACTACCTGATCGACGCTCTGGGCAACCGATTGCTCGCCCGGAGCGAGGTCCACACCGCCACCTACCACCGGGCCAACCTGAGCGCAGGTGAGATCGCCGATCCTGAAAGTTGCGCCTGGCAGAATGCCGTACCGATGCTGGCATCTTTGATCGCGGCGGAACCGTTGCAGCGGCTGGGCTTCAAGATCGATCTCAACACGCCGGAAGTCGAATTTTTCGTGCGGCTGGCCCAGGAGGGAGGACGCTTCTACTTCTGTCCGGAGTACCTGGCGGAGTACCGGGTCCATCTGGGTTCTGCCACCCAATCGGGACTCACCTCCGAGGTTCTCGCCCGCTACTTGATCGACCTCCCAGCTTCACCGCAAGCCGAGCGCCACAAGCGTGCCCTGCTTGCCTCACTGTTGCCGAACGCCGTAAGCCGCCACCTGCGCCGGGGGGAGCGCGAGTTGGCTCGAAAATTGCTTGCAAGCAGCTACTATCCTGACGGTGAAAGGGTTACGGGCATCGCTCTCGTCCAGCGCTTCTGCACGGCGTTGCCGGAACCTGTTGGTTGTTCACTCTACCGGACGCTCTACTTCGCAGGCAGGCAACTTCGCCTCTGATGCGAGATCGGCGAAGATGAGCACGCATCCAGGAAACCAGAATGCAGATCACCCAGATCGTTGGGCAACTGCCCCCTGCCATTGGCGGTGTCGGCGACTACTGCTACCAGTTGTGGCGGCACTGGCCGGATTCCACCGGGCAGTGGACGTTTCTGGTGACAGAAAGTGCTGAGGCGAGTCAACACCACTGGCCGGAAGTGCAAATCCAGCCCTTCGGCACGACGGAGACCGATTTGCTGTTCGCTCTCGAAAAAGTGGATGCCCGGCTGGTCGTGCTCCAGTACGTGGGCTACGCCTTTCATCCGGGGGGCTACCCGCTCTGGCTCTCCCGCGCCCTCGCCCACTGGAAATCCCTCCGCTCCGATCACAGGCTGCTGGTGATGTTCCACGAACTGGCTCCAGATAAGCCCATCTGGCAACGCGCCTTCTGGACACGGCGCTATGCCCAGAAAGTAGTGGATGAGCTGCTGGAGTTGGCCGACGGCTGGATCACCAGTTGTCCGGGATATTTTTTGCAACTGGCAAAGCGCTCCAATCGGGGTCTCCTCGTGCCGGTGGGGGCAAATATTCTGCCCGATCGCCCCGTCGATTTTGAGCGGCCCTGGCCCCTCGCCCAGGGCAAAAAGCTCCGGCTCGTCATCTTTGGCCTGGCCCTCACCCGCCTCTGGTCCCTCGGTCGCCACGCTGCGCTGTTAAAAAAGTTGTGCGCGCAGGGCTGGGTAGAGAGCATCACCCTCACTGGCCAGGGCCAACTGCCGGAGCGCTACGCAGGACAACTGCGGCAACTGCAGACAGAAATCGCCCCGCCCGCCCTCTGGCAAGAAAAGTACGATCTGGAGGCGGCGGATCTTTCGCCCATCCTGAGCGCGCAGGATCTGGGGTTCGTCGGCAACGAATGCGAGCTATTGACCAAGTCCGGCAGCTTCGCAGCGCTCAGCGCCCACGGTGTGCTGACGGTCGCTACGGTGAAAAATCCCGGCCTCTACCTTGCCCAGGCGGGCCTCCGCGAAGCGGTGCTGCTCAACGATAGAAAGCTCACTGCCCTGCTGGAGCAACTGAGCGATCCGGCTGTCATCGCTGCAAAGCAGCGCTCGCTCCGGCAATTCTACGAAAAGCAACTTCGCTGGCAGGCGATTGTTGGGGGCTGGCAGCAACAGATCCAGCGGCTCCAGCCAGGCGATGACTAAAGTACTCCCGCCCCTCATCAAGCAGGTCCGGCGGAGGCTGGCAACGGCGATCATGCGCGCCCGCACCCGCAACCGGGACTTTGTCATCATCTCCAACGACTGTTGGGGAGCGGAGGTCTACCGCGAACTGGGCCTGCCCTACCGCACCCCGTTTGTCGGACTTTTTATGGTCACCCCCTGCTTTATGCGCCTGCTGGACGATCTCTGGTTGTATCTGGACACCCGCACCGAGCTGAGATTTATCCGGCACTCGCGCTATCCGAGCGTCAACGATTGGCGGCAAAAGCAGCAACTTACCTACCCGATGGGACTTCTGGCGGACAGCGTCGAGCTGCACTTTCTGCACTACGACGATCCCAGCGAAGCGGCCAGCAAATGGTTCCGCCGTCTCAGCCGCATCGAAGCGGGAAACACCGATCAGATCTTCGTCAAATTTTCCGCCGACAAAGACCTCTGCACCGAGGCGGACGTGCGGCACTTCGAGGCGCTGCCCTTTGCCCACAAACTTTGTCTGGCAGCCCAGCCCTATCCGGGGTGCCGCTCGGTCGTCTCGATGCCAGACTACGATATCGACGGAGCATACATGTACTGGCTTTGCCGGCGCTACTTCGACGTGGCAGGCTGGCTCAACGGCAAGACGCATCCGGACGGCCTACCAGAGCGCCTACTCAATACCGTTCTTTATTATCGGTACTGACACTGACGATGGCTCAAGATGCCTCCCATGCCTGTTTTTAAGAGACTACCTGTAAGACATTAGACCTCTTGCATGAATGTCCGGGATGGGTCACAAGTAGTAGGGTCACTACTGCTTTTCTGCCCTGATGATGAGCTATCAGGATATCCAACACCTCAAGCCCACCGACTTCAAACGCCTCTGCGGTGTGCGAGCTGAAACCTTCCAGGCAATGGTCGATGTCCTTCAACGGATAGTGGTGGAGCATGTCAATCGGCGTCTGAAGGTGTTTCGGATTTTGGCCGGTCCGTATCGCAATCGTCGCCGCCGGTTCGGTCTGCGGTTGAGTTTGCTGGCAGGGATCTACAACTACGAGCTGTCCCTGCCAGCCTTGGCCTGATTCATGCAAGAGGTCTAATAAAACCATTTTCAGTTACGGCGTCCGGAAGCGCTCCGTTTTGCGGAGGCCACCTTCGCTACAACCTCTATCAGGACGTTGTCTGATCGATCGACTCTTTCCTCTGTTCGCCAGCAGACCACGCCATCCGGCCGGACCAGCGATCCACCGCCGTGTTTGAGGCCGAACAAGCGTTCGAAGTCCTGTGCCGATTCAAATAGGACATCTTCACCGACGATCACAGCCTGGATGGAGATTTCCAGCGCGACCGAAGCTTGCTTCGCAGCTTCGCGCCAGACAGGGTCACGGGAGAGCAGAACGAAGTCTCGGTTAAAGAGGTCGATGGTGGAAATTCGTTTGCCTTTATAGATGACCCATGCATGAGGAGCACGGACGCCCGGCTGTCCTGCCCATGCCTCTGGCGTCTTGGCAGGGGGAAGGTTCGGGCCTGCGCCGATCACCGCAGACGAACGGTACAGTTGACCGAGTTCCATTGCGACATCTCCATAAAGAGTGACATCTTCCATCGCCTTGCCGGTGAACTTCACATAGTCGGGACGCGCAAAGGTCTGTTGGTGGCGCAACCAGCCGATCGGTTGCCGCTCACTGTTGTAGGTCTTCAACAGCTCTTCGGTTGCAAGACCACGCAACACCATGTCGAGCTTCCAGGCAAGGTTGTACACGTCCGCGATGCCTGTGTTCGCCCCAAAACCGCCACGCGTGGGGGGCAGTTGATGGGCTGCGTCTCCAGCGAGGAAGATTCTGCTGTGCTGGTATGTATCAGCGATGCGGCCAGCCAGTTCCCATCGTCCAGACGCGACAATCTCAAACGGGAAATCGGCCCCAAGCGCACGACGGACAGCCGCATGCTGTTGATCGGGGCTGCTAACAGCCTCTCCATCCCCCATCAGCAACATCCAGCGACCGTCTTGATACGTGGTAAGGAGTGCCTGGAAGCCGGGCTGGTCGATGTCGAATTGCTGCACACCGCTTTTTAAATAGACCTCGGCATCCGGGCAGTAGAACAGGGTGGTGCGGATGGTTTGCAGATAACCAACACCCTGCCGCTCAATACCGAGCTTTTCTCGGATAGGGCTTCTGGCACCATCGGCTGCGATCATGTACGACGCTTCAACAACGTATTCCTCGCCACTGTCGCGGTCACTAACATGGACCTCGATACCTTCGCCCAGTTCCGTGAAGCCGATCATCTCGTGTCCTAGACGCAACTGTGCGCCGAGTTCGACAGCCCTTGCCCGGAGAACGGGCTCAAGCTTGTCCTGCGGAATGGCTGCTCCCGTCGCTGGGGAGAAGCGCCCTCGTTGATCATCGATCTCGCCCGGCGTCCAGAGAGTCTCCTCCTTCCATTCACCGGCAAGGCTTTCAACTTTTCGTCTGCGAAGACGGACGCCCGGATCGCTCTGTGGAATTCGATCCCACAATCCAACGCTGCGGTAACACTCCATGGTGTATTCGGTAAAGCCCATGGCACGTGGCAGCAGTGAGCTGCCCTTATGCTTCTCAATCACAACGTGCTCGACATCACGCGATGCGAGGAAAACGGAAGCGGACAGCCCAACAAGGCTACCCCCAACCACAACCACTTGTGTACTCTGACGATTCATACTCTCTCCTTGACTTCGGCTGTATACGATACCAGTCCGTGCTTCGGGAGGAACAGCAAAGGCCGCGACCCCAGGACACAGCAGACAGGTATCTGCTCGTGTCGTGGTCCGCGGCCTATTGGCTGGAGTATTGACCCTCGTTACACTGAGGGCGACCGGGGCTCACCACGCCGGTCATGCCTTTCTCGACAGGGCTATCCTATCACAGTCTTTGCTCATACGTGGGCTTCACTTAATCCTCGCGAGCTGATTAGTCCTGATATGGACTGAACCCTTGGTGGAATTGCCGCGTCAGTTTGGGGTAGAGCTTATCGGTCCAGTTCTACCAGACACCAGTTGGCAAACCCAGGCGGGCAAAGGCTTTGAGTCCTTTCGTTTTCAGATTGATTGGCAGGCAAAGCAAGTGCGTTGCCCGATGGGAAGGACCAGCAACTACTGGAGTGAGGGAATAGACCGGGTAGGTGAACCTCTGATTCGCGCCCGATTTAGCCGCAAAGACTGCGAGGTTTGTCCAGGTTTTCAGGATTGCACGACTTCGGCAAAATATGGACGATGTGTTTCATTTCGTCCTCAGGAGCAGCATGAGGCATTGCAGCGAGCAAGAGCCTATCAGGCAACGCAGGAATTCAAGGAGCGCTATCAATGCCGCGCAGGAATTGAAGGCAGCATATCCGAAGCAGTACGGGTGTTTGGTATGCGTCGTAGCCGTTACATCGGGGTAGCCAAAACACACTTACAGCACATGGCGATTGCCGCAGCGATCAACTTGCACCGATGGTTTGCCTGGGTGGAGGAGCGACCAATGGCAGCAACACGAGTATCACGATTTCAAGCGTTGGCTCCTTTGGGCTCATAGGTTCGCCAACAGCATCTCTGAGGGGTTCACTCCAGGGACAGTGCTCGTCACTGGTGCGCGTTGCTCGCCCTCTACCGGTTACTTGCTCTGGTCTCAGTGGTCATGCTGCTTGTTTTTTGGCGGAGGAGCAGGCCGACAGTGAATAGCCAGGACAACGAACCTGCCTGGCTTGCGGTGATTGTATTGTCGAGCAACAGCCTCTGCAAGTTGCTCTTCGATAAATGTTCGATGTTCCGGTGCATCGAGGTTGAAAGCCACCTTCTGTCCGTCCTGGACGATTTCGATGTGTAGAAAAGCCCGCCCGTGTCCTGAACGGTTAAAGCGACGATCGAAAAAGCGGTAGTGGATGTTGAGGTAGCTCAATACAGCCGATGTCCTGTTTTAGAGGTGCGAGCGGGTACTGTTGGGTCGCTGTGGGGTTGAGAGCCTGGGGCGACGGGCAGTGTGCTCCTTCCCGCTTATCTTCGCCTCCTGGGTGAGCAGAGAGTGTAGCAGACACCTCGTCTGTCCCACCTGCCCTGCAATCGCTGAATGGTAGGCAAGATGGACGCGCCGCTAAAATATTGATAGACCGGCACTCAAGCTTTTCGTCTTAGTCGATGCGCACTATCGTCGTCTGGTTTCGGCGCGACCTGCGTCTGAGCGATCATCCTGCCCTCGCCGCTGCTGTGGCTGAGGGGGCACGTATCGTGCCGCTTTTTGTCTTTTCTCCTTATCTGCTGACGCATCCTGAGACTGGCAGTGGCCGGGTGCAGTTCATGCTCGGTTGCCTGGAGAGCCTCAGAAACAACCTACGGGTACTCGGTTCGCGCCTCATCTGCCGCTGGGGAGAACAAGCTGAGGTCGTGCCCGATTTTGCACGTGAGGTCGGGGCAACGGCTGTCTATTGGAACGCTGACAGCGAGCGGGCCTGGCGCACTGCTACTGATTGCCAAGTCGTCAGCGCCCTTCAAGAGCGGAGCATCGAGGCACGCTGCTTCGAGGTGGAGGCGTTACTCCCAGCAGGTGGGCCTGAAAGTTACGCGCTCAAGCACTTTACTCCCCATTGGTACGGGGCGCTGAGCTTGCCGACTGCTCCCAGGCCGACAGAGCTACCTGCTGTAGATGAGCGGATCGAAGACGCTCCTCTGCGCACTCTTGCAGACCTTGGTTTGCCACCGAGCGACCAGCAGGTGCTCGTGGCAGGCGAGCGTGAAGCCCATCGCTTGCTCAGTGCGTTCGTCGCAACGAAGGCTCGGCACTACCTGAAAAGCCTGAGTGTAGCCGTGGCAGCTACAGAATCGACCAGCCGTCTCGGGCCGCACCTCAAGTTCGGCACCATCTCCGTGCGCCAGGTCTACCAGCGGGTGCAAAGTCGCATCGGTCAGGTAGACTCCTATCAAAAGCGCAACCTGGAGGGTTTCATCTCTCGTCTTTTCTGGCGCGACCACTTTGGCCAGAAGCTGAGGAACCTGCCCCGATGCGAGAGCGAGTCTTATCTGCAGGCGTTCGACGAGGTGAACTGGAGCACACGCACAGACCACTACCAGGCGTGGTGCAATGGTCAGACCGGCTACCCGCTTGTTGACGCATCGATGCGCTGCTTGAACCGCACAGGCTGGCTGCCGTTTCGACTGCGGGCGTTGTGTGCGACGTTTCACTGCATCGACTTGTTGCTGCCGTGGCAGGGAGGGGCACTGCACTTTATGCAGAAGCTGATGGATGCGGATGTGGCCATCGACCACTGGCAGTGGCAGAGCCATGCGGGGGTGAGCAACCGGGGCCGGCAGTGGTTTCGAGTCTATAACCCGATAGCCGGAGTAGAGAAGATAGACCCGAAAGGAGAGTTCATCCGGCAGTGGGTACCGGAGTTGGAGGGAGTGAGCGCTGCCCATCTAGGAGCGCCGTGGCGACATGAAGTAGAGTACCTGCCGCCGATAGTGGAGCACGAGGAGGCGCGCCGTCGAGCGCTGGCAGTGCTTGAGCCTATCAAGCGCCGCTGCAGTCAAGCGAGCGACGCAAGCTAGCCTGGCGTGCAACCAAAAAAGTGAACCGTATAGAATGTGAGATTTCTAGCGGATCCTCAGATGCGACAACTGCCCTCATGCCCGCAGTGCAAATTTCACGCTCTCTTCCATTGGCGTGGTTGCACGACCGATCAGCGCGCTCAACACACCACTATCGTCGAACAGCACGCCCTCTGCCGCCTTCACATCGCTGTCCGCAAGGGCGTTGGCAATCGGTGCGGGTAGGCCAGTAGACTCCAACATTTCACGATACGCCGCTTCGGGAAGGTTGCGGTAGACTACTGGTTTACCGCTCGCGCCTGCTATAGCTGCAGCGAGCTGGGTGAGGGTGAATGCCCGGTCGCCGACAAGTTCATATATGCGAGTCTCGGGCGCACCGATCAGGACAGCGCTTGCCGCAACGGCGTAGTCGGCGCGAGCGGCAGCGGAAATACGTCCCTCGCCAGCGCTTCCTATCAGCTCGCCGTGCTCCACCACGACCTGTACCTGCCCAAGATAGTTCTCGGTGTACCAGCCGTTTCGCAACAATGCGTGAGCCAATCCACTGGCTTTTAGAGCCGCCTCGGTCGCGCGATGCTCCTCGGCCAGCAGCATCGGGTTGCTGTCGGCGTGGAGGATGCTGGTATAGGCGATGAAGCCTACGTGTGCGGCTACAGCTGCGTCGATCACTGCTTGATGCTGCGGCAAACGCCGGCCGATCTCGCTCGAAGAAATTAGCAGCAGCCGGTCTATCCCGGCGAGCACGGCCGTCGGCTCGGCGAGATGATCGTAGTCGAAGTGGCGTACCGCCACGCCGCGCGCCGCCACATCGGCAAGCTTGTCAGGATCGCGAACTAGGGCGACAAGCCGATCGGGCGCAACCGTTTCCAGCAATGCCTTGAGTACGAGGCGGCCGAGCTGGCCCGAGGCTCCGGTAACACCGTACATATCGAACTCTCCTGATGATTCGGTTGACGATGATATTGTAGGGCGCTAACTTACTCAAAAGAAGTACGCACACTGAGGTAAGTGTCGGATGACGCAGCGCAACTCTTCACGACTTTTTGATCTCATGGCCCAAGGCAATGTCTTTGAACCAGGCTGCCCGTCGCGTGAATTTCTAAAACACCTGACGAGCAGTTGGGGCGTCTTAGTCCTCATTGCGCTAGGTGGTGGCACGCTTCGCTTCAGTGACCTGCGGCGCAGGGTAAACGGTGTGAGTGAACGCATGCTTGCGCAGACCCTCCAGCAGCTCGAGGGTGACGGTCTGGTCGATCGACGCAGCTACCCGGTCGTACCGCCGCACGTCGAATACACGCTGACTGCCCTGGGCCACGAAGCGGCGCAGCGCGTGGAAGCGCTCGCGGAGTGGGTAGAGGAGAATCTGCCGACACTCATCGCGAATCGCGATCGTGCCAGGGCTTTGTCGGGCGAGCGCTAGAGATTCTATTGCAGTTTCTATTGGTGAAGCGCGTTGTGTATCCCCTGGGCGGCATTGTCAGGTTGAGGGAATGGCTTTCCAGGACCGTCTTCGGGCAAGCTTGAGCCATGAACATCTCCCTTTACCGCAGCCACCGCTTCCCACCAGAGATCATCGCCCACTGCGTCTGGCTCTATTTCCGTTTCACCCTCAGCTAGCGCGATGTCGAGGAGATGATGGTTATGTGCGGCGTGCAACTGAGCTACAAAACCGTCCGCCTGATCGCCGCCGCTACCGCCCTGCTTGTTCTGCACCGTCCGGCCCTGTTGATCGTCGTCGCCCCCTTTTCGATCTTCCAGAGCACAAGTGCACAAATTTTGGAGACGGCATCTACAATTTGTGCAAGTCTACTTCCAACTCAAGAGGGAAAAACCTTATGGCACGGGCTTTTCGTCATGTTATATGAGGTGCGCAAGGAAAAGTGTGCCAAAACTTCAACCTGCCAGGTTTGATCTTATCCAACCAGGCAATCGTGAACATCACAGCAGGTGAAATCGTTCCTGGTCCCAGGTCCATCGTCATCGGTCCAGACGGCCAGCAGGTAGCGCAAGATTTCATATATAACCTTGGGGAGGCAAACGTCTGGGTAAATAACGTGTCTCCTCATTTCAACGATCACTTTGCCGGTGAGCCGGGCGGAGTGGAGTACATCTGCCGTTTGGCTGTCGGGCCATCATCGCCCCCATCGTCTTCCCGTCTTCCCGCCCAGCTCGCCGTCGATCGCCTGGTCCTCGCTGTGCTGCTCGCCGTGCTGCTCGGGTTGTTTAGATTTTGGTGTAGTCGCTTGTAATCATCCGTTAAAAGGGGCTTGGGCGAGCATCTGGTCGTAGTCCGGATAGGTGAATCCCGGCACCCGGCAGCGTGCGACTTCTGTCATCCAGGTAAAGGGGACGGTATGCGGCTTGCGGCGGATTTGAGCGACGAACAGTTCGCTCAGTGTCGTAGCGAGGTCGAGCCGAGGGTGAGCTTGGAGCACTCGCTCTACTGCCTGCGGGTCGAGCTCCTCAAGACCTAGGCCGAACACATCCATGCTCGCCCCCAGGAACACCAGCGCCGCCTCGGGGGACTTGCGCACCGCGATGCCAAGGGAGGTGTGCAGGGCCACCGCTTCCCACAGCGCTTCGGCTTTTTCAGAGCTGATGCCCTCCTGCAGGGCGAAGGCGCGGGCCGCATCGGCTCCGTCCACCTCGAAGCGCTGTCCGCAGTCGAAGCGCTCGCATAGTCCCAGGTCGTGCAGCACCGCCCCCAGGAAAAACAGCTCCCTATCGAACTGCAGCCCCTGACGTCGGGCGATGAGCGCACCGAAGCGGTAGGTGCGCAGGCAGTGGTTGCAAAGACAAGGCGGGCTCACCTCCCGCACCAGTTCCAATGCCCTACGGCACAATCTGCTGTCGGGAATCGGCGCGTCGTCTGCAGCGAAGTGTGGGGTCATAGCTCACATCCTCCCGGTGTACTGTATGAACTGATCGATGAGCAGGGTGATCGCCTCCGGTTCGTCCTCGTACAGGAAGTGTCCTGCACCATGGAGCCGATGAACGGGAGCGTCCGGGAACGCTTCTCGAACAGGGGCACGAAGGTACTCCGGTTTAAGCACCCGGTCTTGCATGCCGACGATCATCGTCGCTGGTCTGTTACGCAGCGCGGCGACTGCACCGGCATCAGCGATTTCGAAGCGAACGGTGCCATCCACGATGCTTTTGGGAAAGGCGATGGCACCCAGGCATTCGGGTGGGGTGCAAAACGGCAGGCTGTAGGCCGAAAGCCAGGTCTGGTTCATGACCGCCCGGTTCTCGAACCCCTGCAGCCCAAGCATGAGTGCGAGGACGAGGTGGCCAAGGTGGCTGAGAACCGTTTCGAGGGTCCTTTCGCGATGCAGGCGGGCCATCCAACGAAAGTACTCAGCCTCGGCCACGTTCCTGGCCGTCAACTCTGCTTCGCGCGCTGTTCCAAGGGGCACGGCACCGCTGGTCACAACGATGCGTGCGATGCACTCGGGATGTCGAAGCGCCACGCCGCCGCCGATCACCCCGCCCCAGTCGTGCACTAGGAGGGTGATTCCCTCCAGGTCCAACACAAGGATCAGCGCTTCGAGGTTGTCCACCTGGGTAAGGACGGTACACTCCCACCCCTGGGTCGTCTCGCTTTTGCCGAACCCCGTAAGGTCCGGTACGATCACCCGGTAGCGCTCGGCCAGACGGGGGATTACCTGGCGGAATAGGTACCCCCAGGTCGGTTCGCCGTGCAGCAGGATCGGCTGGCCGGTCCCCTCGTAAACGTAGTGCATTCGGAAGCCCACTACGTCCAGGAAGTGGGGGGTGAAGACAAAGGTGCCTTCAAACGTCTCGTCTGCCGGGATCATGGCATTCTCCTTGATCGGTCAAACGCATCGCCGCTGCAACCTGTTCCAGGACAGGATGCGCTAGTTGCCAGGTGGCAGAGGCTCTTAAGCTGGGTGCATGTGCGAAGCAGGGCGGGCGCGGGAGGGAGCGGCCCCGAAGTGCCGTCCCCACAGTCTGCGGAAGTGCCGCGGGTCCTCGAATCCGCAGCGGCTGGCCACCTCCTCGACAGACAGTCCTGGCTCGGCAAGCAGGTGGGCGGCTACCTCCAGCCTGAGGCGCTGCTGGTACTGCCGCGGGGTGATGCCGGTAGCGTCTTTGAAGGCGCGGCTGAAGTGGCGCACGCTCATGCCGGCGACGGCGGCAAGGCGCGCGAGCGTCACGGATTCGGCGGCGTGCTCGGCCAGCCAGTCCTGAGCTCGGTGCACGTTCGGGTGGAGGTGGGTGCGGTGCTCCAGGAAGGCACTTGCTTGGGTGGCGGAGCCGTTGCGACGCAGGTAGACCACCATCAACCGGGCGATCTCCGCAGCAAAGCGTGGCCCGTGCTCCCGCTCCACCAGCGAAAGCGCCATGTCGATGCCCGAGGCAATGCCCGCACTGGTGGTCACCGAACCGTCGTGCACGTACAGGACCCCGTCGAGCACTCGGGCGCGGGGGTAGCGCTGCTCCAGCAGGCCGACGAGCTTCCAGTGGGTAGTGCAGTGCCGCCCGTCGAGCAGTCCCGCCTCAGCGAGGGCCAAAGCCCCGCCACAGACCGACGCGACCCGAGCCCCGGCAGCGTACGCCTGCTGCAACCAACGCCGCGCGTCGGGTGGAAGTACCGGTTGCTCTCCTCCCAGCCTTGCTTTCAACTCCCCCGCCACTCCTGCCACGATGACCGAGTCGCGCTCACCCACTGACGGTAGGGCTTCGAGGCGTCCAAGCCACAGCCCCTGGGCAGAACGCACCTGTTCGTGCACTGCGCAGAACTGTAGGGTGTAGTTTGCCCCGAGGGCCAGGGCGATGTCGAACACCTGGGCGGGTCCGGCCAGATCCAATAGATGCACCCGGTCGAGAACCAGAAACACGATGCGCCGAGGTGGGCCGTCAGGAGAAACCGGATTGCCGGTGAGGAACTTGTCCATGGCCGTATGCTAATCGCCCCTGGCTTACAAATTCCAGGGCAAGGAGGGCCAGCGGCGGACGTTTCCGGCCACATCCTCCCTGCTGCGACTGCCTGGGTGCACCTGTCCGGGAACCCTCGTCATGTCCCTTTGAACCGGCGCACCGGGGGCAAACGACCGCGCCGACTCCCAATCCAGGGGACTGAAGATGCAAGGCGCTCGCCGAATCCACCGGCGGGAACCCCTTGCATACAAGTTTCTTACTTGTAAGAGCAATGGTCTGTACGCGTGACGTGTGACCACAAAAGTGAGTCACTTAGAAGATGAGTCTTCCGACGGATTCTGTTGCCATTGCGGTTGCGGTTGATCTGTTTTGAGCATCGTTGCGTTGCCCGCCACTGTCGTCCCGATTGCCCCTGGCCCAACTTATCCCTGATCTTGTAGGTTTGCAGGTGAATCTGCAGGCTGTGGCCCATCGCCTTTGCCTCCTGGATGGCGCGTGCCACACTGGCAGGGTTCGCGTAGTAGCCCAGGGCAATCACCTGATCGTAGGGCTTGTACTTGCCGCTGCCTTCCTTGGGCGGCAGAGTTGCCCGCAATTCCAGCCGCTGCCCCCGCTGCCGGACAGTGACACCCACTTTGTCCGCTTTAAGGCGGGCCTGGACAGCTTCAAGAGTGTACTCGACCTTGCTGCGGCCCATCGAAAACTGTCCGAAAATTGTCCGAGATTTTACCCCCTTACCAGCGGTTCTAGCGGCTTTAGCGGGCTAGAAGGTTCTGCTGGAAGGGCGATGCGGACGGGGAGATTCGAACTCCCACGGGTTGCCCCACAGGTTCCTAAGACCGGCGTGTCTACCATTCCACCACGTCCGCACGCTTCCCCAGTGTAAGCGCGCCGGGGAACTTCAAGCCAGGATCGTCTCCAACAGACTGTCCTCGATAACGTAGTTGCTGCTCACCCGCTGCACGTCGTCGAGGTTTTCGAGTTTTTCGATGAGAGTAAAGATCTGGCGCGCCACCTCCGGTTCCTCGACCTGGATCGTGCTGCCCGCGATCCAGCGCACTTCGGCCTGATCGAGGACGAAACCGGCGCAGCGCAGGCTCTCAGTCAACCCTTCGAGATCGCCGGGGGCACAGAAGACCTCTGCCCCTTCACCGTCGGGGCGGATCTCGTAGCTGGTCGCCCCGCCTTCGATCGCCGCTTCGATCAAGTCTTCTTCGATCACGCTGCCGGTGAGCGTCGCCACACCCATCTGCTGGAACATCCAACCCACGCAGCCCGTCTCGCCCAGGTTACCGCCGTTGCGGCTGAAGACGACGCGCAGGTCGGCGGCGGTGCGGTTGCGGTTGTCAGTCTGCGCTTCGATGAGCAACGCCACCCCAGAAGGACCGTAGCCCTCGTAGCGAATTTCCTCGAAGGTGTCGCTTTCGAGGGTGCCGCTGCCCTTGTCGATTGCCCGCTGGATGTTCTCCGCCGGTAGGCTTGCCGCCTTCGCCTGCTCAATTGCCAGCCGCAGACGAAAGTTACCGGCTGGATCTGCTCCACCCAGGCGGGCAGCGACGATAATCTCGCGGGAGAGTCGGGCAAACATTGCCCCCTTGGCCACGTCGTTTTTGGCTTTCTGGCGCTTGATCTGCGCCCACTTGCTATGCCCTGCCATGCTCAACAAACACTGCCTTCCGGTCGAATCTATCACAAGCCGGATAGACAACTTTGAGAAGCGCAACGACGGTTACAAGCAGACGGTGCTTCCTGGTTTATCCCTTTTGCAGGTAGGGTTCCGGAGCGGATAGGACAGGCACCTGCAGGTGGCCGAGAGTCCATAATTAACGACGTTCTATCTGCTTGCGATCGTCATCTCAGAAACGACCAGAAGACGCTGCAAGCGCTTTATGCTAGAATTGACGAGTGATTTGACCCCGCTCCCTTCTAGCACGCCTTGAGGCAGAGTGGCTGCAGCGGTCGTGGGCGGGATGTAATCTGGCGCGGAGGAGCGCATCATCGATGACCGAAACCTATGGAGCGGATCAAATTCAGGTTGTCGAGGGCCTGGAGCATGTCCGGCTGCGTCCAGGCATGTACATCGGTTCTACGGGACCGCGCGGCCTGCACCATCTGGTCTACGAGATTGTCGATAACTCCGTCGATGAGGCGCTTGCGGGCCACGCCAAGCATATCCTGATCAGCCTCAACGCCGACGGCTCCGCCACGATCAGCGACGATGGCCGGGGCATCCCCACCGATGTCCACCCACGTACCGGCAAATCGACCATCGAGACGGTGCTCACGGTGCTGGGGGCAGGGGGCAAGTTTGGCGGCGGCGGTTACAAGGTTTCGGGTGGCCTGCACGGCGTCGGGGCAGCCGTGGTCAATGGCCTCTCGACATCGCTTACAGCAACCGTCTGGCGCAACGGCAAGGCCCATGTGCAGCGCTTCCGGCGCGGCGTCCCGGAGGGCGGCCTCAAGGTCAGCCCTGACAGTGAGCAGCGGCGCGGCACCTCGATTACTTTTTTGCCGGATCCTGAAATTTTTACGACCGGTGTGAGCTTCGACTACGACACACTTCTGAGTCGGTTTCGCGAGCTGGCTTTTCTGAATGCCGGGGTCGAGTTCTCCTTCAGCGACCTGCGCACCGATCCCAACCGGGTCGAGACCTACCTCTACGAAGGGGGCATCCGCGAGTATGTCGCCTACATGGTGCGCGAGAAGACCGCCCTGCACAGCGACATTATCTTCATCGATCAAGAGCGCGACGGTGTGAGTGTCGAGTGTGCCCTGCAGTGGTGCTCGGATGTCTTCAACGACAACGTGTTGGGCTTTGCCAACAACATCCGCACCATCGATGGCGGCACCCACCTCGAAGGACTCAAGGCAGTCCTGACTCGCACCTTCAATAGCTTTGCCCGCAAGACCAACAAGCTCAAAGAAGGGGACAAAAACCTCTCAGGCGAGCACGTGCGCGAAGGGTTGACCGCCGTGTTGAGCGTCAAGGTGCCCAATCCCGAATTTGAAGGGCAGACCAAGACCAAGCTCGGCAACCCCGAAGTGCGCGGCATCGTCGATTCGGTCATCTCCGATCGGCTTACCGAGTACCTCGAATTTCATCCGGACGTGGTGGCGGCGATTCTCGAAAAGGCGCTGCAGTCGATGCAGGCCGAAGAAGCGGCGCGCAAGGCCCGCGATCTGGTCCGCCGCAAGTCGGCCCTCGAATCGTCTACCCTGCCGGGCAAGCTCGCCGACTGCCAGAGCCGCGATCCGGGCGAATCTGAGATTTTTTTAGTCGAGGGCGATTCCGCTGGCGGCAGCGCCAAGCAGGGACGGGACCGGCGCTTTCAGGCAATTTTGCCTCTGCGCGGCAAGATCTTGAATATCGAAAGAGCCGACGATCGACGCATCTACGGCAACAACGAAATTCAGGCGATGATCACTGCCCTGGGGCTGGGGCTCAAGACCGAAGAGTTCGACGCAGCGCGGCTTAGATACCACAAGGTGATCTTGATGACCGACGCCGACGTCGATGGGGCTCACATCCGGACGTTGCTTCTGACGTTTTTCTACCGCTACAAGCGGGATCTGGTCGAGCAGGGCTACATCTATATCGCCCAGCCGCCACTTTATAAAATCTCGATCGGGGCCGGGCGCAACATCGATGTGCGCTACTGCTACGCCGAGCACGAAAAAGAGGCGATCATCGCCAGTCTGCGCGAAAACCAAAAATACGAGATCCAGCGCTTTAAGGGCCTGGGTGAGATGCAGGCGGAGCAGTTGTGGGAGACGACGATGAACCCGGCGACGCGTACCCTCAGGCAGGTGACAATCGAGGATGCCGCCGAAGCGGACCGCGTCTTCAATATCTTGATGGGTGACCGGGTCGAACCCCGGCGCGAATTTATCGAGACCTACGGCCCGCGCCTGCAGATGGCCGACCTCGACATCTAATACCTGCCAATGGCTACCCATCGGGACAGCTAAACAAAACGTGTAGCAATCGCCAGCTGTCGGATCGCGATTGGCTAATATGAGGCAGTTGAGCGACTGGACAGCGATGGGTGAAGAGTACAGCCAGAGTCTCGAAGCCGACGTGTTCGCCGCTACCCTGCGCATGGGACTGGCGGACACCCGCGACCTGCTCGAATTTCTGGCCCAAAAATTTGAACTGGCTTTGCCCGAGCAGACGACGGTGCGGCGGGGCGGCTGGCTTTTTGCCAGAGAACACCCCGTCGAGGATCTGAGCCTCGACTTTGACGAATACCAGTACCAGATCAGCCGCCAGGGGCACGCCCTGCCGGTGGCGCGCATCCAGAAGCGCGTGCGCGGGGTCGTGCTCAAGACGACCGAGCTACCGATAGAAGAATGGCTCTCTGCCGTCGCCGCTGAGCTGGCTCGTCAGGCGGAGCGCTCTGAGATCACCCGCCGCGCCCTTGACCGGTTCGTAAACGAATAGGAGGCGAGGGATGCCTTTTTTCTGGCAGCGCGACTCAGAAAGTGACAAACAGGAGCGCCAGCGACGCGAACAGGAGCAGCAGCTTAGTATCGAAGCGCTAAAAGCCGGGCGGTTGCCGGTGGCAGCCCAGCGACGGCTAGAGGAGCAGCGCCAGTCGGAGAATTTTTTTTCCTCCGACCTCAGTACCGGCGAGCACCTGCTCACCCGCGAGGCGGGCTACGAACCGCTCGCTCAGGTGATGGGCAGTGCCTTTTATAAAGTGGGCTACCGGGGCTACTTCAGCGGCGGCTACGGTAGGACGGGCGAAATCGAAGCCTTGAGCCGCGCTCAGATTGCCGCCCGTCGCCTCGCCATCGATCGCCTGCTGCAGGAGGCGCGCCTGCTCGCTGCCCACGGTGTGATTAGCGTCGAGGTCAAAGCCGGAAGCTACGACTGGTCTACGGGACTGGTCGAATTTACGGCCCTGGGCACGGCCATCCGCCTCAAGGACCGCCCTCCCACCGAACACCCTTTCGCAAGCGACCTGTCGGGCCAGGATTTCTGGCAGTTGCACCGGCGGGGCTGGTGGCCCCGCGATCTGGCCTTCGGCATCTGCTCGTACTACATCTATAGCGACTACCAGACCCGCTCGATTCTTGGCAACTACTGGGGCAGCGGTTGGGCGAACCGCGAGATTGCCCAGTACAGCGACGGCTTTCAAAAAGCCCGGCACCTGGCGGTAGAGCGCCTCACCGGCGACATCCGGCGCGCTCGCGCCCAGGGCGTAGTCGGCGTGCGCATCGACTACGAGGTCGAGGAGATCGAGTACGAAGTCAACGACACCCCCTACCGCGACCTGCTCGTTCAGTTTATTGCCCTCGGCACGGCGATCGGGCCGGACGAGCAACCGGCAGCGATCAAGACTGCCGCCCCGGTGCTCTTCTACGACCTGCGCCGCCGCGAGTGCCGGGATCTGAGCATCGACAACATTGCCGAGTAACCATCTTCTTTGAGGTAGTGCCATGTCCAGCGACAAACAGCCCCCCGCCTCCGACCTGCCGGTTCATGCCCGCGAGCGCCTCACGGCGATGCGGGGCACGGCGGGCCACCGCACCCTCTTTACCAGCGATCTGTCGGTCAACGAATTTTTGCTCGTCAAAGAAGCAGGCTTCGACCCGGTCGGTATGGTCGTCGGCAGCTCGATTTACCACATCGGCTACCAGCAGGGCAACTGGAGCAAAAACCAGGAAATGACCGTTCTCACCCAGGCGATGTACCACGCCCGCGAGCTAGCGATGACCCGCATGGAGGAGGAGGCCGATGCGCTCGGAGCCGATGGAATCATCGGCGTGCGGCTCAAAGTCAAGCACCTCGACTGGTCGGAGCATCTGGCCGAATTTGTCGCCATCGGCACCGCTGTCGCGGCAACCGAAGGATCAAGCAATCTGCGCACTGTCCACGGCAAACCCTTTACAAGCGACCTCTCGGGTCAGGATTTCTGGACGCTGCTCAGGGCGGGCTACCGCCCGGTGGGCATGGTGATGGGCAACTGCGTCTACCACGTCGCTCACCAGAGCTTTGGCCAGTGGTTCAACACGATGGGCCAGAACGTCGAGATGACTAACTTTACCCAGGCGCTCTACGACGCGCGGGAGCTCGCGATGGAGCGGATGCAGGCCGAGGCGACCCACCTGCAGGCCGAAGGGATCGTGGGCGTCGATATTCGCGAGGGCAGCTACGGCTGGAGCAGCCACGTCATCGAATTTTTTACCGTCGGCACAGCTGTGATCGCCATCCGCGCCGATCACCACATCCCGACGCCGCAACTGGTGCTCACCGTCAACGACTGAGGGGCGAGAAAATCTGTCTATAGTTTGAAGATTGTGTAAATTGCTACATTTGACCGGTGAAATTGTTACCATCGATGCAGTTTGGTTCCATCAGGTGGTACGCATGGGTATTTGGGCAAAGCCGGAGGTTTCCCGCATCAGTCGTTTTCGGCGCTTGCAGCTGGAGAACTGGCGGCAGCAGTTGGAGGCGCGCATCGCCAGGGCCCAGGCCCAGGGAGACGACCGGCTTTTAGCGGCGCTACTTTCTGAGCGGCAGTACCTCGAGCGCTGCCGTTAGAAGATTTTCTTTGCTCTTGAGCGCGACTGGTCCAGGGCTCGCTTCAGCAGAGCAAATTGACTGCTCGTATGTTCGCCGGCGGCTTCGAGCAGGGCCAGTTCCCAGACAAGGAGTGCCTGTTGCGGCTTGATCGAAAGACGGTCCAGTTGGGCAGCGACGGCTCTGGCCTTCCGGTCCTGCAGCAGGTGGAGGCGTGCCCAGAAGTGGGCGAGTCCAAAGGGCAGGTGGCTGTAAACCCGAGCCGGATAACCGGCTTCTTCGAGATACTTTGAAAGCTCACCGTAGATAAGAGCAGGATCGATAGTGCGCCCAGAGCGACCGAGGGCACGGTCGATCTGCTGCAGGGTTGCAGCCGTAATTGGCGCAGATGAGCGCAGGCGGTTGGGCGACCGGTCAATTGCGACAGGCGTCTGACGAAGGTGGTAGGACGTATCGGACATCATCGAAGACTCTGATGATCGTGGCTGGGCCAACGAAGGTGTACAGCTTTGATAGTGACCGACAAAGACCATTTCCCTTATAAAGGGGAGGTGAAGCTTCGGACAATTTGCTGTAAAGATCGTTCACAGCCGGGGATTAGAGAATTTTTTCAAGGCCGTAGACGAGGCTTTTTAAGCCCAGCACCTTACGAATCGCGAGCAGGACGCCCGGCATGTAGGCGGAGCGATCGGTGGTGTCGTGGCGCAGGCTGAAACTCTGGCCCGTGCCGCCGAAGATCACTTCCTGGTGGGCGAGCAGGCCCGGCAGGCGCAGCGAGTGGATGCGGATGTTGCCGGGGACGAGGCCGCCCCGCGCTCCCGCGATGAGTTCTGTCTCCTCTACTTTGGCCGGGTTGAACGCTTTGCCGGTGCTGGCGATGAGCTGGGCAGTGGCAAGGGCGGTGCCGCTCGGAGCGTCCGCCTTCTCGTCGTGGTGCAGCTCGATAATTTCGAGATGATCGAAGTATTCGGCGGCCCGCAAACAGGCTTGCTGCAACAGGATCATACCGATGGCAAAATTGGGGGCGACGACGCAGCCGGTGCTCGCCTTGTCGGCAAATTCCGCCAGATCCGCCAGTTGCTCAGGGGCAATGCCGGTGGTGCCGATGACTGGACGCACACCGTAGGCGATCGCCGTCCGCACTCGGTCGTACAGGCCGCGAGGATGGGTAAAATCAACCATCACCCCCGGCGAGCGCTCCTGGGCGACCATCGCGCAACTGACTTCGAGGTTATCCGTAATCGGCACATCGATGGGACCGATGCCCGCCACCTCCCCGGCGTCGGCGTCGAGGTGACTGCGATCCACCGCCCCGATCACGTACATGTCGGGGGCGGCGTGAACCGCCTTGATCACCTCCCGGCCCATCTTGCCGGCGCAGCCGACCACCAGCACCGGAATCGCCATCGCCCCTTCTCCTGTATTCGTGCCTGTCCAGTGTACGCACCACCGGTGCCCTAAAAGTGATCGTTCATCCAGGGAACCGGTCCGGCAAAAAGGCGTTCGGCAGTCTCGATCGCCTTGGGTGGGGCATCGACCAACCCGAGCGCTGCGAGTTGGCCAGCGCTGAATAGACCGCTGTAGAGCGGGGCGAGGGCGCGAATGTCGAGTCTGCAGTCGCCTCGACCGCCGGGGGTGACCTCGGCCCGGCCTCCAAAGACCGAGAGCACAAAGCGACCGGTGTTCTCCGTAAGCAGGTTGTCCGTCACCTCGATGTGCAATTCGGCTTCGAGGGAGGGGGCGTAGCCGCGCAGATTGAGGGCAGCGCCTAGATCGACGATGCGCAGCATCCAGCGCTCGGCCTGCAGGCGGCAATGCTGCTCCTCAAAAAGTAAGGCGGCGGCTTCGACGGGCGGGCCGTCCCAGAACACCTGCTCGGCCAGCGAGCGGTGATCGGCCAAAAATGTCCACAGCCGCCGCTGCGCCTGGGGGGTGAGGGCGACGAAGTCGCGCACCCCAAGGTCGTAGCCCCGCTCGGTGGCCTGCTGACAAAAGATGACGTAGCCCTCTGGAGCAGACAGCGGCCCGATCCGGTAGGCAAAGAGGCGCGCTCTATCAGAACCCGGATCGAAAATTCGCTCCCAGATCGCCCGGCTGCGGTCCAGTAGACCCGGCTGCCGGTGGGCAAACTGGTGGTACAGCTCGGCCAGCAGCGGCTCGAAGTGCGCCTCGATAGGCTCGACGGCCAGCTGCCGCTCACCTAGATCTAAACTGTGGGCCGGAGCGGACCAGCGGCAGGCGAGGCCCGCCTGCTCGTAGCCCGCCTTGCGATAGACCCGCTGGGTGGCAGGATAGAGCGCCGAGAGCGGCATCCCCTCAGCGTGCAGTTCTCTTAAAGTACCGGCGAGCAGCACCGAGGCAGCACCGCTGCCGCGCCACTCGGGAGCGACGCCCACCGCTGCCAGGCCCGCCATCGGTACACTGCAGCCGCCAAAGTACTGGCCCAGCCGGTAGATACCCAGCCCGCCGACAATTTGTGTACCGACCTGGACGATGCGGTGGTTGGCCTGTCCGATGCGTTCCCCAAAAACAGGCCAGTGCTCGGGCGCGAAATTAAAGCACTGGGTCACCAGTTGGCCCAACTGGTCGAACTGCCCCGCCTGGACTACACCGTACTCGAATGAAACGTTTGTCACAAAATCCCTACCTGAATGTAAGGCAGGATCTTCCAGGATAGAAGAAGCTGCTACTGCGCGATATCGCTATTTTCTCCCTATGTTTACCACTCGCCCCGCCACTTTCGCCCTTGCCTTCGCCCTCTGGCTAGCTGTGCCTGTAGGGGCGCAGGAGGCTACCTCAGCGGGGCTGCAGCAGGCGGAAGTCGCCTTCCGGCGGGCCGATTACGCTGCCGTTGCCCAGAACTGCCCGCGCCTGCTCGCCCGCGACCCGGTTGCGGTATCTACTTTATTACTGTGCGCCGAGGCCCAGCTGCGCCTAGGAGCGCGCGCCGAAGCCCTGATGGGTGTCAACCAGGCGATCCGGCAGGCACCGACCGACGCCCAGGCGTATCTGTTGCGCGCCGAAGTTCGCGCTGCTGCCGGCGACAGGGCCGCTGCCCAGGCGGACTACCGGCAGGTGCTGCTTTTGGGCGGCACGGACGCCGTGAACCTGCGGGCGCAGGGGCTGGCCGAATTTGCCCTGGGCAACAGCGCCGCTGCCCTCGCCGCCCTCGATCGATCGCTTGCCCTCGATTGCACCCAGGAGCGCGCCTTCTTGCAGCGGGGATTGTTGCGCCTGCAAAACCAGGATCAAGAAGGTGCCCGTAGCGACTTCGAGCAGGTAATCGCTCTGGCACCGGACTTTGTGCAGGCCCACGTGCAACTGGGCAAGCTGGCCCTCCTGCAGGGCGACAATGCGGCTGCGATCGCAAGTTTCGATCGGGCGATCGCCATCCATCCCACCGGCATCGCCTACGCGAACCGTGCCCTCGCTTACCTGCGCCTCAAGCAGTACGCGCAGGCGGTGAGCGACTTCGACCGGGCGATCGCTCTGGGTGGGGCGCAGCCGGCCTTTCTCTACCTCAACCGGGGCGTGGCCAGGGGTGAATTGAAAGACTATGCGGCTGCCCTCGCGGATCTGGGCGAAGCGATTCGCCTCGACCCGGACAACGCCGCCGCCTGGGCCAGCCGGGGCCGCCTGTACAACCGGATGAATCATTACCGCTCCGCCCTTGCTGACTTTGACCGGCAGGTGAAGTTGCAGCCCGAGCGACCGGAGGCGTACCTCGAGCGCGCCGAGGTGCGGTTGCAACTGGGCGATCTCGCCGCTGCCCTCGCCGACTTCGATCGGAGCATCCAGATCGATCCCAGGCTGGGCAGAGCCTACTACCAGCGCGCCCTGCTCTACTCGCAGCGGCGCACCTTTCGTCGGGCAATCGCCGATTTTGACCGGGCTCTTGCCCACGGCTACGACAGCCCCCGGCTCTACCTCAATCGCGGCCTCGCCTACGCCCACCTGAGCGACAAGGGTGCAGCCCTCGCGGACTGGCAGAAGGCAGCCGCCCTTTTTAACAGCGGCGACAATCAGGCAGATTATCGCCGCGTCCTCGATCTGATCGACCGCCTGCGCCGTCAGTCGGACCCGGTGGCATAAAACGCTGTATCGTGACTTGAGTGATTGGAAATACTGCGATGGGCAAAAGCGGTTGGTTGGCTTGTCTGGTGGGACTGGCGGTGGCTTTTAAGACGAGCGGAGCGCTGCAGGCAGCTCCCCGGGCCTACCCGGATCTAGTGAACGACTACTTCGACGCCTACTTTGCCGCCAATCCCTCCGCCGGTACCTACGCCGGTTTTCACCAGTACGACAACCAGCTCGAAGACGTTTCGCTTGCAGGCCGCACCCGCTGGATGGCGAAGCTCCACGGTTTTTTGCGCGACTTTGAGGCGATCGACCCGGCTACCTTGAGCCCGAGCGAGCGCGACGACCGCGAACTGGTGATGGCCAACATCCAGGCCATCTTGCTCGAACTGGAGAAGATTCAGATGTGGCGGCACAACCCGGACACCTACCCGAGCGGTGCCACCGGCAGCATCTTTACCCTGGTCAAGCGCAACTTTGCTCCGCCCGCCGACCGGTTGCGCTCGGTGATCGCCCGCGAGGAACGGATTCCCGCTGCCCTTGCCATCGGTGCGGCGCTGATCAAAAATCCGCCGCGCATCTACACCGAGATCGCCCTGCAGCAACTGGCGGGCAACATCGGCTTTTTTGAGACCACCGTGCCCGAAGCCTTCACTTCGATCAAAGACCCGACTCTGCTGGCGCGCTTTCGCCGCAGCAACGCAAAAGTAATCGCCGCCTTGCAAAAGTACGGTCAGGTTCTCAAATCCCAGTTGTTGCCTCGCTCCCAGGGCACCTTCGCCATCGGCCCCGAAAACTACCGGCAGAAGCTCCTGTACGAGGAGATGGTCGATATTCCCCTCGACCGGCTACTGGCCATCGGCTACGAGCAGTTGCGCAAGGACCAGCAGGCGCTCATCGAGACGGCAAAGCGCATCGACCCGGCCAAAACGCCGCGCCAGGTGCAGGCGATCGTCGAGAGCGATCATCCGAGTGCCGCCCAGCTTTTGCCCTCTGCCCAGAAGCAACTCGACGGCCTGCGCCAGTTTCTCATCGACCACCAGATCATCACCGTCCCCGGCGACGTCCAGGCTCAGGTCGAGGAGACGCCGCCTTTTTTGCGCGCCCTCACCTTCGCCTCGATGGACACCCCCGGCCCCTACGAGACGAAGGCGACCGAGGCTTACTACAACATCACCCTCCCCGATCCGAAGTGGCCCGCCAAAAAACAGGAGGAGTACCTGCGCGGCTACAACTACCCGCTTCTCAACAACGTCTCGGTCCACGAAGTCTGGCCCGGCCACTACACCCAGTTTCTCTGGCTCAAAAACACTCCAGACCTCTCGAAGGTGCGCAAGCTCATCACCGCCGGTTCCAACTCCGAGGGCTGGGCGCACTACAGCGAGCAGATGATGCTCGACGAAGGACTGGGCAACGGCGATCCGAAGTTGCGCTTTGCCCAACTGGTAGACGCCCTGCTGCGCGACTGCCGCTATATCGTCGGCATCCAGATGCACACGAAGGGGATGAGCCTGGCCCAGGGCGTCGAATTTTTCGTCAAAGAAGGCTACCAGCCTCGCGTCAACGCCGAGATCGAGGCCAGGCGCGGCACCGCCGATCCGACCTACCTGGTCTATACCCTGGGCAAGCTCGAAATCTTCAAACTGCGCGACGACTACAAAAAGAAATTGGGCGATCAGTTCTCCCTGCGCGACTTCCACGATCGCTTCGTCAAAGCCGGTGCCCCGCCCATCAAGCTCCTGCGGCGCGAACTGTTGGGCGACGACAGCCCGACCCTTTAAGCTGGATTCGTACTCAGGAGAATCTGCTGTGACCCCGGTTCTAGAAGCCGCCCGCTTCGACCGCGACGGCCTCATCCCTGCCGTCGTGCAGGATGTTCTCGACGGCACCGTTCTCATGGTGGCCTGGATGAACCGCGAAGCCCTCCAAAGAACCCTCGAACGCGGTGAAACCTGGTTTTGGAGCCGTTCGCGTCAGGAACTCTGGCACAAGGGGGCGACCTCCGGGCACTTGCAAAAAGTGCGCGACCTCCGCTACGACTGCGACAGCGACGTGTTGCTTGTCACCGTCGAGCAACAGGGGGACATCGCCTGCCACCTGGGAGAGCGCAGCTGTTTTCACCGCGACGAATTCGGAAGCTACAGCCTGCCCCCCGCCGACACCCTCTCCCAGGTCTTCCGGGTAATCGAGGAGCGCAAGGCCCACCCCAGCCCCGACTCCTACACCAGTCGCCTGCTCGAAAAAGGCTCCAACGCCATTCTCAAAAAGCTGGGCGAAGAAACCGCCGAAGTGGTGATGGCCGCCAAGGACGGCGAACGGGTAGCAGAAGAAGTCGCGGACCTCTGGTACCACACCCTTGTGCTCCTCGCCCACGCCAACGTCGATATTCTCGACGTGTACCGGGTACTCCAGCAGCGGCGACGGTAGAATGGCTAGACTCTACCGGCTACTAACCTGTTTTCTTCCGTCGAAAGTTAGATGGGTTTCTGCCAGTGAGAAGCCCCAGAACATTTTTATGAAAAGCAAAGCAGCGCTGACTTCGGTGACGATTATTCTAGTGAGCTGCTTTTTTAGCCCCGCCGGATCGGTCAGCGCTAAAGTTCTCCAATCTGAGGATTACCAGAAGATCCGGCTTGGGGGTTCAAAAGCGGGCTATGCAGCGAACTACGACCCATTCGCACAAACTCCACCATCGGACAGGATTGAAAAAGCCGTTCAGGATCTACTGGAGGCTGCGAACGATCATCTTGTCAACGGCAACAAGATCAAAGCCGTTGAAGAGTACACTGAAGCGATAAAACTCGATCCGACTAACTACGTCTCCTACTACAATCGCTGCTTCGCTCGTAATGCAATCGGTGAACAGGACGGAGCTTTAGAAGACTGCAATCAGGCTCTAAGGTTAAATTCTAGCTGTTCCTACGCTTACTACATTCGAGGCATTATCTATATTGCTCGAAAAAACAAGTGGGCAGCCCTTGACGACCTGGAGCACGCTGCTACGCTTTTTAAGTCCGAGGGTAACTACCAGTACGAAGCAGCAGCAAGAAAGCGGATGAAGGAGGCAGCTTGTCCTCTGTGTCCGTAGCGTGCAATTCTACCTGCAATATGAGTGAAGCAATCTGTGGGCGTGAATCGGTGTACGGCGCAGACCTCACCCGTGGTCGCAAGTACGAGATTCTGGAGTTGGACGAGGCCAAAGGCCAGGTTAAAGTCAGAGGCAATCGCGGTCGGATGCGCTGGTATCCCCTGTCGTGCTTTGACTTCGACGTCCCGGCGGCAGCTGTTCTATCTACTGTCGAAGTGCAATCGGAGTACGAAGCTGATCCCAGCCAGTACGTGGAGGTGATTGTTGGCCTGTCGGACGGTCAGCGCCGCTGGTGCATCTTCGCGACTCCTGCAGCCCTGATAGAAATGGGGGATCCACTCAAAGGAACAACTGTGCGGGTCTTGTATGGCGCTCCTCACCTGATTGTGGCTACGGCAATTGACGAGGAAATTATTCACCGCACGTTGCACCACATCGACAGTCAGGGCGAACTACTGGCCTGTACTCTGCCACTTGGGGTGAAGGGCTGAAAACGCACCAAATTCCTCAGCTGTCACGCAGGCTATGAGCAACGTCAGTTCGGGATAAAAAAGGCGGTCCGCATAGGGTGAAGCCGGTGTGCGGACTGATAGCCCACTACCACCAACCGAAGAAGCCTTTCAGCGGCTGGGACTACCGACCTGCTCACTGCTTAACCCAGGATCGTCACCCGCTCTTCGGGGCGGGGTCGTCCGAAGCGCTGCCAGGCGCTGCCGCCGCGCAAAAATAACTCCATCCACCGCACCCCGGTGCCGTCGGGCTTTTGCCAGCCGGAACTGCCCGGTGCAAAGGCCAGGGTGCCCTCGGGGACTTTGAAGCTGCCGTCAGAATAAACTGCATCGCTCACCACATCCCCGACCCGGATTATGAGCTTGGTGCCCACTTCCCGCTGCAACTGCGATTGATCGATCGTCGTCTTGAGGTTGCCGAAGCCGTCTACCCAGGCGATGCGCTCCGCCGGCACAGCGGGCAGGCGGTCGCGATCGAGTTCGGCTCCTAAGAGTGCTTCGTCTCCGGCGGCGATCTTCGCTGCTGCCTGCGGAAAGATATCCCGCGAGCGAAACTGCGAACCGGCCCGCGCCACGTTCACCCAGCGCAACGAGAGGGCGCTGTCTTTAATAAACGAGAGGGTGTAACCAGCGTTGACGCCCACGGTGCGCACGCCGCCGGGCAATAGCGCGTAGACCAGTCCTTCGCCTTCGTTGTCCTGGCGCGGCTGCACGTCGTCCTTGCGCGGAGCACAGTTGTGGTAGATAAGCAGGTCAGCAGGAGCCGGGTTCAGCCCCAGTTGGGCCACCCAGAAGCCGGTGGCGAGGGTGGCAAAAGGCGGCACCGACAAAGGCAGAATCTGGGCATTGCCCAAATAGAAGCCCAGGCGCTGGGCCACCTCCGAGAAGGCTGGATCGCCCGTGCCGTAGTCGGCGATCAGATGAACGAGCATGGCGGTACTCCGGAAATTACTGGCGCAGGGCCGCGATGTCCTCGGCAGCGGTGGGTGGTTCGGTCCGGCCACCGAGGTACTTGGCTAGAAACTGCTCGGCGGCGGCGTAGAACTTGAGGCGATTTTCGGGCCTGACAAAGCCGTGGCCCTCGTCTGCGAAGACAAGGTACTCGACGGGCTTGTTGTTCTTGCGCAGGGCGGCGACGATCTGATCGCTTTCGGCTTTGGTGACGCGGGGATCGTTCGCTCCCTGGGCGATCAAGAGGGGAGCGGTGATCCGGTCCACCTTGAACAGGGGCGAGCGCGCTTCGAGGTCCGCCCGATCGGCGGGATTGTCGGGGTTGCCCACGAAGGGGTACCAGGTGTTCGACAGGTACGGCCCCCAGTAGGGCGGAAAGCTTTTGATCAAAGACACCAGATTGGAAGGGCCGACGATATCGACGCCGCAGCGGAACAGCTCCGGTGTAAAGGTGAGGCCCACCAGCGTCGCGTAACCGCCGTAGCTGCCGCCGTAGATGCAGACTTTTTTGGGATCGGCGTGGCCCTTGCCCACCGCCCACTGCACCGCATCCACCAGGTCGTCGTGCATTCGGGCAGAAAACTGCTTTTTGGCGGCGTTCTTGAAATTCTTGCCGAAACCGGTGGAACCCCGGTAGTTGACCTGCAGCACGGCGTAGCCCCGGTTGGCGAGCCACTGCGCCTCCGGGTCGTACCCCCAGTTGTCCCGCGCCCAGGGACCGCCGTGGACGTTGAGTACCAGCGGCAGGTTCTTCGCCGGGACGCCCACCGGCAGCGTCAGGTACGACGGCAGCGACAGACCATCGCGGGCCGGAATCTCGACGGGCTGCATCGAGGCAAGCTTGTAGCGCTCGAGTTTGGGGCGGGTGGTGAATAGATACGTGCTCTTTTTTGTCCTGCGGTCCCAGACGAAGTAGCGCGTCGGGGCGTTGTCGGCGGTGTAGACCACCAGCCAGCTTTTATCTGCCAGATCGCGGTTGGCAACATCGAAGTTGCCAGGAGAAACTTTTGCCAGTTCGGCAAAATCCTGCTTCACAGCCGGGTCGAGCACCTGCCAGCGCACCCGGTCGCGGTCAAAGGCAACCGCCTGCACCCGACGGCTGCGCGGTTCGATAAATAGATCCGCCAGGTCAGTCGTCTTGTCGTCGGCGAGCAGGTTCAATTTGCCTGTCGCTATATCCAGCGCGTATAGACCGAGGGTATCGGCACCGAGATTGGTGGTGACGGCGATCGTCTTGCCGTCCTTTGAAAAATCTACGGGGTCGAAGGTATCGTCCACCGACCAGGAGATCGCCGTGCGCCAGGGGGCCTTTTCGTTGTCGCGCAGCTTGAGGTCGCCCCCGCCGGTGGCCTTCAGTTCAACCGCTCCGCGCACCTGAAAATCAGAATCGACCAGCCAGTTGCCGTAGTTGCCGGGGTTTTCGGCGGCCAGCACCAGTTCACCGCTCACCAGATCCAGCCGGTAGGGCTCGAAGAGGGCCTTGTTGCGGCGATTGAGGGTAATGACGACCTGATTGGGGCGCTCCGGCTCCAGCGACAGGAGCGAGGCGCGCACGCCGCTAAAAGGTGTGAGATCCCGCGTCCGGTCCCTGTCTGGGTCAACGGCGTACAGGTGATAGTTCTCGTCGCCGTCTTTGTCCTGCAGGTAGAGCAGATCCTGGTTGTAGGCCCAGAGGTAAATGGTGATGCCGCGCTTTTTGTCCTGGGTCACCTGGCGATCGTCTTCTTTGCCGATCGTCCGCACCCAGACCTGCAAGATGTTCTGCGCGTCCGCCTTGAGATAGGCGAGCTTTTTGCCGTCCGGCGATATCTGGGGGCTGGCCTTCTCAGGATTGTCGAAGAGCACTGCGCGGGGAATCAAAGGCGGCAACTCCGCCGAGGCCGGCGGCACCGTCAGGAGCGAGCAGCCCGCGAGCACTGCCCCAACGACCAGCGATTTGAGGAGATAGCGCATCAGGACACCGATGAGTGTGTTCCATCTGCCAAAGTACCACCCCAACCGGGCAATCTAAAACCGAGGCTAGCGGTGAGCGACGGTGCTTATCGGCTCGGCAGCGGCCCACTCGCGGCGCGATTTAGCAAGACAGCCGCCGTCAAACTGCTCGCGTGCCAACTCCTGCGCCCGCTGTTGCGCTTCGAGATACGCTTCGGGCTCAAAGTCCTCTGGACAGCTGGTGAGCAGATAGCGGCCACCGTTGAGGCGCAGGTCTCTCGTCGCTTTGATCTCGACATCCTTGTTGTCGGCGAACCTGATCTGCAGGTTGCCCACCCGCAGGAGCAACCCATCCTTGCGGTGCTCGACTTTCAGATTCCACAGCAAAAACCAGAGCAGTTTCAACAGATCCATGCAGGTAGCGTCCTTGGGAGAGTTATCCGACAAAAGTGTTGGTGCTGGCGCTGGTGCAGACGCCGGCGCAGTTGTTGGCATCGGTGAGTCGGTGGGCAGGTTTGCCCTCGTGGAAGACCCGCGTAGAGCCGGTGAGCGTTACTGCGCCGCAGTTGACGCCGTCGCCAATCACCGAGACGAGGCGGCCATTGCAGAACGTCCGGGTGCATTGCATGATCGTGATCGCTCCGGTCTTGACCGTGCAGGGGTTAGAAGGACAGGTCTCCATATCCCCCTGGCGCGCTTGCGGCAATCCCATCAAAAACCTCCACAGCAAAAGTAACAGCGGTGTCCTAGAACTATAGGGAGAAGGGTTCGCTCAAGCTAGGGACTGGTCTGGCGGGGGGTAGCACCGTTTTGGGCGGGTACGAACTGCTCGATCACTGCCTTGCGCAGCAGGGCCGGGGGCAACAACCCCTGCGCCAGGATGAAGTCGTGGAACTTCTGCTGGTCAAAGCGGCTGCCTAAGAGCTTTTCGGTCTGCTGGCGGAGGTCTGTGAGCCTGGTGTAGCCGTAGAAGTAGGCGGTGGCCTGGCCGGGGGCGCGGAAGGTGTAGCGCTCGACTTCCTGGTTGGCAAAAGGTTCGGAGAGCACCACGTCCTGGGTGAGCACGCGCATCGCCTCCTGGGGCGTCACCTTGCCCGACTGCAACTCTGGATCAAGAAAGGCGCGGGCCGCCCGCAACAGCCTGAGCTGCAGCGAGATGAGCTGGCCTTCCGGCGGCATAAACGGGTAGGTGATCGCCTCCGAATAAAGCCCCCAGCCCTCGACGTTGGTGCTGTTGAAGGCGTAGATGGCGCGGGCATTGGAGACGCCCTTTTCGATAATCGAGGCAAACTGCAGCTCGTGGCCGGGCCGCGCCTCGTGGGCGGTGAGCGTCCAGGAGGCCGCCGCAAAGGTAAAGTCGTTGACCCGCTCGGTCTTGCCCGCCGGCGCACCGGGAGGGGCCGGAATGACGAGGGGCAAAACGAATTCTCCCTGCTCGCCCTTGTTGCCCAGCAGGCGGGGCGGACGCATGTGGGGAGCCGGTTGCGCTGCACTCTCGGCGGCACTGGCAAGCACGATCCGGGCGGGCCGACCCGGTAGGGTCACCAGTCGCTCGCTCACGATGATCTGCTCGATCTGCTTGAGGCGATCTTGATAGTGGGGCAGAATCGCATCGCCCACCAACTGGTCTTTTTTGAGTTCGCGAATCACATCTCGGTAATCGCTGAGGTTGTAGCCTTTTGCCTTTGCAACCTGCAAGGCAAGCTGCTGCATCTTTTGCTGGATGTCGCCGAAGGCGGCGTGGGCCTGAGCGGTGAGCTGTTCTGGGGGAATATCGACGCCCACCTGCTCGAGAGAAAAAGCGTACAGCTCAGGCGGCTCACGAAAATCAGCGCGCGCTTTGGGCAGAATCTCCTTGCGCACAAAGGCGTCGTAGCTGGCCAGTTGAGCCTTGAGTCTGGCCAGGGGTTGCTGGTAGTCGGCTATCTGGTATTTGGCAAAAAGCTTGTCGATCCCGTCGATGAAGGTGGCACTGTTGGCTAAATTCTTCTCAACCTCGGCGCGGAACGGATAGAGCAATCCCGGCTGCGCCCGCCGCTCGCGGATGCGTGCCTCCGCCAGGACAACGAGCGGCTGATAACCCGGCTCTAAACCGGCGTAGCGCTTGAGGCGCACCAGAGCCGCCGGACGCCGGGCGGGCGCTACTTGATCGTCGAGCAAACTCTGGGTACTGAAGAAGACCAGTTGCGCCAGATTGAAGTACGGCAACTCGTACTTGCGCTCCAGTTCACTGCCGCGAATGCCTTGATCGGCGGCGCGAATCAGAATTTCAAGATCCTGGCGCACGAGGGGATCACTCTCGCTCGTAAGACGGCGCTTGAGTTCCGCCGCCACCCTGGCCGTCGCCTGCTGCTGGCGGACATCGTAGCCGCTGCTTAGATCGATGACTTTTTCATCGAGCCCCTCGACGCCCAACTGCCCGGCCCGCTCCGGCGCGTAGCGGGCAGTCACATCCAGCAGCAACTGGGTATTGGCGTTGCTGCGCTCAAGCCAGGAGGGGGCAACTGACTTAGAAACGGGCGCTGTACTGGTCTGGGCAAAAACCGCTCCATCCACGAGCGAACCGCTCAAGGCCAGAAGAGCAGCCCCCAACACAACCGAACGGCGAATCAAAGCACTCATCGGCACACCTGTCCTGACAAACAGCGGACCGACTGCAAACAGCCGGCCATTGTTCCTGTCGTACCAGAAAAGTGGGCAATCTGACCAGAGATTATGGACGAATGTCCCAAAAACTGCTAAAATTGTCTCGTTACTCAAACAGCCCAAACGCCTGCCGCAAGCCAGGATCAAGCAGATTTCCAGAATGAGGACGGCCTCCTGTTCTATCGGGACACTTCTACTCCGGTCGGACTTCATCATTACGCTTGTAACATTTATGTAGTACAATGGGGTTATGGAGATAGGCCGTCAGGGTTTGGTCTGTTTTTTTGCGAGGAGGGTGCCATGAGCCACCAGAATGTCCATCAGCGCTGTCCCGACTGCGGCAGTTTCGATATCCGGCTTTCGCGCCGCCGGGGCATCGAGTGGCTGGCCCCTTTCTTCGGGTTGTCGAGCTACCGGTGCCGCCAGTGCTCCGCTATCTTCTTCCAGGAAGTAGAAGAGGAGCAGCCCGCTGCTGAGGGCGGGACTGCCGCCGGTGGGTGGGTTTGTTAGCTCACCAGCACTGTAGCGGGGGGCAGGATGGAGACTCCACCCTGCCCCCCGCTATTTTTGGAGCACAATTGTGGAGTATGGACAGCCAACAGACGCCTTCCAGGCTCGCGGTGATCGGCGATGTACACAGTTGCGCCGCTCAGCTTGAGCGTCTGCTTACAAAGTTGCCCCCTGGCTACGAACCTGTTTTTGTCGGGGATTTAGTCGATCGCGGTCCCGATCCGGTGGGGGTGCTCGACGCAATTATCGACAACAACTTTCGAGTCGTGCGCGGCAACCACGACGACAAACTCTACCGGGCTCTCAAGGGCAACCCGGTGCAGGTGGGTCCAGACCTGGCCTTTACCCTCGAGCGCATCCGATCGCAACCGGCGGGCTGGCGCGAGCGGCTAGTAAGCTGGCTCGCCGGATTGCCCACGGCCCTGGTCTTTCCGGGCATAGCGATTGCCCACGCCTACTGGAGCCCGACCTGCCCCCCGGACGAACATCTGTGGGGACCGCGCTTCCACGACGAGGAGGGCACGATCTTTCGGGTGCGCTGGTGGGACGTTCCGGCCTACTGGACACCCGGTATTCAAGTGGTCTTTGGCCACTACCATCTGCCGGTGCTGACGCCCCATGCCGTCTGTGTCGATTTTGGCGCGCCCGAAGGTCCGCTCGCCGCCTACCTGACCGATACGCATCAGTTCATCGTCGAACCGCCTACAAAAGTAGCCCGCAAGTAGGTGCTCACGTTCGAGAGGCCGTACTCGCCAAAGGCAGGCGCACCGCGAAGTGGCTGCCCCGATCCGGCGCACTTTCGACGCTGATCGTTCCGCCGTGGGCCTCGACGATACTGCGGGCGATGGCCAGCCCGAGGCCCGAGCCATCGCGGTTTCGGCGAGCCCGATCCGCCTGCCAGAAGCGATCGAAGATATAGGGCAGGTCCGCCGGAGCGATCCCGATGCCGGTGTCTGCGACCGTGAGCCAGGCCCGTTTTTCTTGCCGGGCAAGGCTGACGGTGATCGTGCCGCCGGGGGGCGTAAACTTGAAGGCATTTTCTAACAGATTGACCAGCACGCAGCGCAGTTGCTCCGCTTTTCCCCGCACCCACAGATTCGATCCATCGGCGGCTTCGCGGTAGTCGAGGGTGAGACCCTGGCTTGCGGCGCGGGGCGTAAATTCGGCCATGCTGGCCCTGGTGAGTTCGGCGAGGGCCACAGGCCGGGCATCTTGCCCGCCACTATTGCTGCTGCGGGCGAGCATGAGCAGTTCCTGCACCAGGTTAAGGAGCTGGCGGCTGGCATCCTCGATGAGCAAAAATTTTTGCTTGTCGCCGGGGCGCATTCCCTCTGGGTACTTGAGGGCGACGGCGCTGTTGGTCATGATCGCCGTGAGCGGACTGCGCAGTTCGTGCCCGGCGTCGCCGGTAAACTGCTCCAGCCTGCGAAAGGTGTCCTCCACAGGCTGGATCACCAGATCGGTGAGCCACCAGCCACCGGCGGCGCTCAACAGGAGAGCTGCCGGGATGGCGGCGGCCAGCACCCACAACAGTTGCCGCCGGTTCTCCTCGATTGCGCCCAGCGGGCGTACCACCCGCAGATAACCCACCAGGTTCCCACTGCGCGGTTCGTAGACCGCTTCGCACCAGCTGCGCCAGCCACCGGCCCAATTTTGAAAGCGGCCAGCCTCTGGCGGTCCGTCTGTGAGTTCTCCCGGTCCAGCCGCCCCGAGGGTTCGTAGCGGCGATCCCCGCCAGTCGAACCACTGCACGAGGGTATCGGCGGCAGCGGTGTCGGATGGACGCGGAGTACTGCGAAAGTCGAAGCGGCCCCCCTCGATATCGACGCTGGCAACGGCGGTGTGGGCAAAATCGACGAGCTGCCGGTCGAAGCGCTCCCGCAGGGCGTGCTCGAAAAAAAGACTGATCCCGGCGGCAAAGACGACGAGCACCCCCGCGAGTACGCCGAGAAAGCCCGCCAGGAGCCGTCTGCGCGTCAGTTGAAACAGGGGCTGCTCAAAGCGCATGGCTGTTGTCCGGCAACTCCAGCCGATAGCCAAAGCCGTGCAACGTGCGCAGCAGATCCGCCGGTGCCCCGGCTGCCTGCAGTTTGCGGCGCAGCCGCAGGATGTGGGTCTTGACTAGATCCTCTCCGCCCCCCTGGCTGGTATCCCAGAGCCTCTCCAAGAGCGCCTCGCGGCTGAAGGTGCAGCCAGGATGGCGCAAAAAGCATTCGAGCAGCCGAAATTCCCTTGGGGTGAGCGCCAGAGCCTGCCCGGCGTAGCTCGCCTGCAGGCGGGCCGGATCGAGGCTCAGATTGCCCACTTTGAGCACGCGGGCGCGGGTAGGACCGTTGCGCCTGAGCAAGGCCCGTACCCGCGCCCCCAGTTCGTCGAGACTAAAAGGCTTCACCAGGTAGTCGTCCGCGCCACTGTCCAGGCCCCGCACCCGATCGCCGGTGCGGTCGAGGGCCGTGAGGAGCAAAATCGGCACCTCCAGGCCCCGGTCCCGCAATTCCCGGCAGAGGGTGAGCCCATCGAAGCCCGGCAGCATGATATCGAGCAGCACCAGGTCGTAGCTGACACTGGTGGCGTAGTGCAGCCCGGTCGGCCCGTCTACTGCCAGATCGACGACGTAGCACTGGTGGAGCAGATCCTCCTGGATCGGCAGCGCGATCCGCTCGTCGTCCTCGACCAGCAAAATTCTCATAATTACCGTCCACTGCGGATGGTGCCAGTAAAGGACCACTCTACAGAAGCCGGGTTAAGAGACGGTAAGGGCAGCGAAGCGCTCCGCTGCCCCGGTAGCCTTACTTTGCCTGGCTCAGTTTCCAGTTTTTGAGCAGTTGGGGCCGGTTGGCGCGCAGGTTCAGGCCCGTGCGGGAGGTGGGGTAGGGCACCCCTTCGCCCCTGATGCCTGCCCAGAGAACGCGGTTGAAGGCGTCGGCGTCGAGGCGGTCTTCGACGGCAAAGTTAAAGCCCTTCGTCGCCTTTGCCCACCACTGGCCGTCGTGCTTGAGGCGGATGCTGGCGCTCTTGATCGCTGTTGGATCAGCGCAGGCCGGTACCAGGGACGGATCGACCGGCGGGGCGCACAGGAGCCCCGGTACGGTGGCGGTGTAGGTGGCGAAGTTGGGCGAGGTGGTAAACACGTCCGACATCGGCCTGGCGTTGGCGGTGAAGCGGTTGAGGTGGTCGGTGCCCAGCAGATCTTCGAGGGTGCGCACAAAGTTGACCGTGTTGTAGTTGGTGCTCACCACCGCCCCGCGCTTTGTATAAGGCGAGATCAAGTAGGCGAGCGAGCGGTGCGAGTCGATGTGATCCGGGCCGTCTTGAGAATCGTCCTCGATCACGGCGATCACCGTGTCCTTCCAGTAGATCGACTTGGAGACCGTTTCGACGATCTTGCCCAGGGCGTAGTCGTCGTCCGCCATCTGCAACTCGGCAGTGTTCAGGCCGTCCACAGCCGTGCTGAAAGCACCGAAGTGATCGTGCATGATCCGTACCAGCGACAGGTTGGGCAGGTTGTTGCCCGCGACGTACTGGTTAAATTCGCGCTGCCACTCCTCGAAGCGGTAGATGTCCGGAGCCTGGTTGTCGTAGCCGCGAAAATAGATGTCGGTCTTGTCCAGCAGCACCTGCTTGGTGGCCGGGGACTGGGGGATGTTGGAAGTGAAGGGGGTGCGGCTAATCGGGATGTAGAGCGGATTGTTGGGATCGGGGATGGTCGGGTCGCTCTGGGTGGTGCCGTAGTAGGCCAGATCAATCAAAAAGCCGTAGTTGCGCACGGTGCGCCCCGCCCGCAAGGCCGCATCCCAGAGGTAGCCGCCCACCGCCGAAGGCTCGATGTCGCCGTCGCCCTCCGGAGCGTTCACGTCCTTCGGCCCCGGCAAGATCGAGGAGCTGCCCGTCGGATCGAGCAGGCCGGTGACGCGGGTATTGATCTGATTGGGGCTGGCCGAAGTCTGGGGCAGGCCGTTGTTGATGTTGCGGTTGGTGCCCTCGTAGTCGTAGGTGAGGCCATTGAAGTTGGCGTTGCCGTAGAGCACCGACTGGGACTTTTCGGTGTAGTCGGTGGTGCGGCCATACGTGGTCCAGCTCCAGCCCACGCCGCTCGACTCGCCGCTGTCGTAGAAGTTGTCGAGGGTAGTAAAGTCCAGGGCGAGGTTGTGGTGGTTCGGGGTGTTCGCCTCCGGAAACAGCGTCAGGCTCGGATCGCCGTTGCCCACCGGCAGATCCCCCAGCACCTGATCGTAGGTGCGGTTTTCTTTGATGACAAAGATGACGTGCTTGATCTTCTTTTGCAAAAAGCGGATCAACTTGTCGCCGATGGGCGGTTTGCCAAAGCCATTGTTGCGGTCTACGATCGCACTCAACTTTGCCAGGGCAGCGCTATTGGGCACCGGCAGGGTGAGGATGCCCGCCTTTTCGAGGGCCCAGTTGTACTCGTTTTTGAAGGTGGTGTTGGTGGCGGCTCCGGCGTCGGTGGTGCGACCGTTGGCCGGGTTAGGACCGCTGTTGGCCTTGGCGTTGACGACGTAGAGCGCCTTGCCGTCTTTGCTCACACTCACCGAGTTGGGGTACCAGCCGGTCGGGATGCGGCCTTTGACCGTGCCGCTTTTGACATCGATCACTGCGACAGCGTTCTCGCCCCCGAGGGTGACGTAGAGTGTCTTGCCGTCGGGGCTGAAGGCGAGGGCGTTCGGGTTGGCTCCCTTGTACTTGTAGCCGGGGCGCAGCAGCGAAATCGACTGCACGACGTTGTAGGTGAGCGGGTCGATCACCGTGATCGTGTCGCTGTTGCCGTTGGCGACGTAGAGGCGCTTGCCGTTGGGAGCGAGCACGAGCTTGTTGGGCTGGCCGCCCACCGGAATGCGGGTGACGATGTCGCCATTTTGCACATCGACGGCGAGCACTTCGTCGTCGCGCTGGCTCGTGACAAAGGCTCTGGTGGCGATTCCCGAGGCGTTGCTCAGCACCGCCACATCGAAGGGGTATTCGCCTGAGGCGACGGTGCTGCCGGGGGTAAAGAACTTGATCTCGCGCAGCACCTGGCGGCTCGCCGTATCGGCGATCGAGAGCGAATCGTTCTCGAAGTTGGCGGCAAACAGCGTCTTGCCGTCCCGGCTGAGGGCGAATCCGGCCACCACCGCCCCGGTCACCACTGTCCCACCCGAGGCGGTATCTGCCGGGGTGCCGTTGAGCAGGCCGCCGTCGTAGCTGGGTAGAGGCTCGCTCTGGTTGGCGTTGTGGCCGAGCAAGATAAAGGGCGCATCGGGCACGTACTGACCGCCACTGGCCTTGTAGACGTAGATGCGGTCGTCGATCCCCGCTGAGACGTAAAAGCGGCTACCGTCCGGCGACCAGGAAAGACCGTTGTAGGTGTTCGGAATATTGATCTGCTGCTTTTTGACCAGGCTGCCGCTACTGACATCGAAGACAAAGACCCACTCCGCCTGGGGGGTGGTCGTGCTGGAGGGAGCACCGCTGGTCGGATCGAGCACTGGATAGGTGAATTCTTCGCCCGTCGTCTCGTCGTTGAAGTACTGGTTGTAGCTGCTGGTGAGCACCAAGAGCGTCTTGCCGTCCGGGCTGAGGGCCGTCTTCACCGCTCCGGCGGCATCGGCGTTCCCGTCGGAGCGCAGGCCAGTGGCAAGTGGCGCAAACGTCGAACCCGGTGCCGCCGACGGGGTGATGTACTGGCCTGTGGGCAGCAGGGCTGCTCCCCGCGTGCCGAGATTGCCGACAGGCAGCGTGTTCTGGGCGAAGGCCGCCACCGGGCTCAGGCTGATTGTCGCTGCTAAAAGCAGGTTGAAGGAATATCTGATCGGTCTATCCATGCTGTTACCCCTTTTCCACTTCGTCGCCGCTGGCATCTTAAAGAAGCGAGGTGACAAAAAGGGACCAACAGGTTAAGAGATGGTAAAGCAAGCCCCCTGCAACCGCAGAATCCTGACGGGCGAGCGAACCTACAATAGAGGCGGAACCATCAAGGCACCAGTGTGAACAGTTGGGAAGTCGTTGCAGCCATTCTGCGGCTGGTCTTCAGCCTCTACATCCTGCTTTTTTTATTTCGGGTGGTGCTCACCTGGTTTCCGCAGATCGATCTCAACAAACCGCCCTACAACTTCGTTGCCTGGCCGACAGAGCCTTTTCTCAAACCCCTGCGCCGCTTTGTACCTACCTTCGGTGGCGTCGATATGACGCCATTCGTCTGGCTGGCGCTCGTCGCCCTTGCTCAGGAGTTGCTCATCGGCCAGCAGGGGATCGTCACGATGCTCACCCGTCTGCGCTCTTGAGCTGGGAGCCGTCTCACGCCGATGCACAAGAACCCACTCATTCTGCGCTTTGGCGGTGAGACAGCCACGATTCTTTTGATCGTCGCCGGTACGTTGCTGCTGTTGGGCCTGGTGGGATCAGGAAGTTACCTGGGCATTGCGCCTTTGATTGTCCTCGGCCTGCCCTCCGCCCTCGTCATCGCCATTCTGCGCAGCTTTCGCCTCGACATCGACCCACAGGGGTTGACGCGCCACCTTGGACCCAGCCTCCTTCACTGCCGCTGGGACGACCTGCGCATTGCCCGCGTCACCTCCGTCGCCGGCCTGGGTCGCATCCGGCTCCTCGTGCGCGACAGACGAGGCAGGCAGATCAGCTTTCCGCTATTTTTGATGGCGCGGCCCCAGCGCTGCTCCCTGGCAGAGGCTTTTCTCAAACATCTGCCCGAAGCGCTCAAGAAGCAATGGCTGGGCGACGGCAGCGATTACCAGTTGCGCCAACCCTGAGCGAGAAGCCACGTCAAATTGTATCCTGGAATTTGATTATTTCAGATTATTAAAATTAGATTGCATAAACGCGGATGGTCTTCCCTATTCAGCCGTTAGGCGCTATTGTCAGGAGGGTCTGTATTGAAACTGCATAGGGCGGGGTCCGCCATCGTAACAGCTGGCGTACAGAAGAGCTGTTAACTGAACGGAGAGTATCTTGATCGGCATTGTGGCTGCCGGACTCGAATGATCGAGATTCCAGCGGCTCATTTTTGCTGATTATTGCTGCAGTCGCACTTGAAATGAGTGCTCGATGTTGTCGGGGCAATTACGGTTGCGCTGGCCATATTGTTGTGCTCAGTTTCTGTCAACAACACATCCACACGAATTGGAGACATACGATGTCTGAAATCTCGAATCCCTCGGAAGTAAAATCTCAGGCTCTCCCAGCCGATACGACCGAGAAGGGTGAGGTCTTATCTGATCGTCGCGGTCATAGCAGGCGTCTGTTTCTTGCCGGTGCATCTACTGCCGGTATCGGCGCTGCTTTTTTGGGCACCCTGGGAGCTACTCCAGCCAAAGCCAAGGACATCGGGCCGCTCAGACCTTCCCAGCGCAAGTTGCGCAGCTATCAGATCCGGGTCAACGCTGCCAAAGCCGAACTGGACGTTCCCGTTCCCAAGCACCCGACCAACGGCGATGAGACCAAATACCCCAACTTTATCGGCAACTTTTCAAAGGGGCTGCCCCACGACAACCTGGGCCAGGTCGATCCGAACGCCTACAACTCGCTCATCAACGCCCTGACCACCGGCAATCCGGCAGACTTCGAGAGCATTCAGATCGGTCTGGGTCGGCCCCTCGTCAACCCCCAGGCGGCTCTTGCCTTCGATCTGCAGGGAACCGACTCGCACCAGCTGGCCATCCTGCCCGCTCCCGGCGTCGCCACTGCTGAGACGGTGGGTGAAATGGTCGAAATGTACTGGCACGCTGCCCTGCGCGACGTACCCGCCAGTGAATTCGAGGACGGCACGACCAACGCGCTCGTTCTTGCCGCCGTCGAAGATCTCAACAAGCTCTCGATCTTCCGTGGACCGCGCAACAACGGTCTGATTACGCCAGGAACCCTCTTTCGCGGTAACGCCGCCTACATCAACTCCGATGTGGACCCGACCGGCAAGACGGGCCGCTACGTCACCCCGCCGGGGGTATTGACCGGGCCGTACTTCTCGCAGTTTTTCTGGCTCAATTCACCTTTTGGGGCCAACTTCGTCAGCCAGCAGATGCTCACCGCCGTGGCGGGCGTCGATTATATGAGCACCTTCGACGAGTGGCTACTGGTCCAAAACGGCGGCAGTTCCGGCAAGAGCCAGCAGTACGACCCGGTGCGCCGCTATATCACCAATGGTCGCGACATCGGTCAGTGGGTACACGTCGATGTGCTCTTCCAGGCATACTTCGTCGCCTGCCTGACCCTGCTGGGCGGCACCAACAATCCGGATGCGTTTGCCAACGGCATCGGCGCACCGCCCAATCCAGGCAACCCCTACAACGGCTCGAAGACCCAGATTGGCTTCGGCACCTTCGGTCCTCCCTACTTCATCAACCTCGTCTCAGAGGTGGCCACCCGCGCCCTCAAGGCCGTCTGGTTCCAGAAGTGGGCAGTCCATCGGCGGCTGCGCCCGGAGGCTTACGGCGGTCTGGTCTACAACAACTACGTAAACGGCTCCAGCTATCCGATCAGCGACGAGCTATTTAACTCGGCGGGCTTTGCCAACTTCAAGAACACCACCGGCGGTCTGCTGCCGATGGCCTTCCCCGAAGGCTCCCCCACCCATCCCGCCTACGGAGCGGGCCACGCGACCGTTGCGGCTGCCTGTGTAACCATCCTCAAGGCAGTGTTCGACGAAAACTACGTGATCGCCAAACCGGTCCTCCCGAATCCGAGCGATCCGACCCAGCTCATCCCCTACGAGGGACCAGCGCTCACGATCGGCGGTGAACTCAACAAGCTCGCTGCCAACGTCGCCATCGGTCGCAACTTCGCCGGTGTCCACTGGCGCTCCGATGCCGCTTCCTCCCTACCCCTGGGCGAAGCGCTGGCCATCAGCATCCTCAGAGATCAAAAGGGCACCTACAACGAGGCGTTCAACGGCTTCACCTTCACCAAGTTCGACGGCAGCACGATCACGATCTAAAGGCTGCCGTGGAGCTTCTCACTCCCGGTGGCCTGCACTGGAAGCGGGCGGAGCGATTACCCTGAAAAACAGGAGAACCGCACCGCCCGATGCAACAACTGCTCTACATCGAAGTTCCTGCGCCCACCGAGGCGGTGCGCGCCTGGTTACAGGCGTACCGCCCGGCTGTGGGTTTTGCCTCTATGACCAGCGACGGATTTCGTCTGCGCTCAGAGAATGCCGAGTGGGTCTGTTTTGTCTGGCAGTTGCAGCGCACGAGCTATCTAAAGGTCTTTCGCTGGAGCGCCACTGCTCCCGCTCAGGCAGAGTCAGGCTGGATCGATCGGCTGCAGCAGGATGTGCAGGCGGCTTTCCCAATGCAGTACGCGCCCTTGCCACAGGTCAACCTGACGAGCCAGACCATCTTCGAGGCGCTGCGTCCCTTCTATCCACTCACGGTCCATTACTTCCAGACCCGCGTCGAAGACGGCGAGTACGCCCTCAAAAAAGCCTACTGGTGGGAGAAGCGCTGGCGCGAAGGGGTGCGCGAGCAAAAGCGACCGATGGCAGTGATCTTTCGCGGTAAGCCCGAGCTGCCGCCGCCCATCACCTACGACCTCATCTACTGCGGCGCGGCCCTGGGCATTATCCACGCTGCAGCGATGGCCCGCCTCGGCTGGCGGGTGGCGGTGATCGATCGCGGTCCCTTCGGCGCGATGAACCGCGAGTGGAATATCTCCCGCAGCGAACTCGAAGCGCTCGTTGCCCTGGGCCTCTTCAGCCGCGAGCAGATCGAGGGGCTGATTCTCAACGAGTACTACGACGGGCTCAACAAGTTCTACGACGGCAACGTGCCCGCAAGAGCCAAGGGCAAGCTACTGCATACCCCGACGGTGCTCAACATTGCCCTCGACGCTGAAAAGCTTCTGCACCTGTGCGGCGAGCAGGTGCTCGCCTCGGGCGGCGACATCTTCGACTGCACCGAGTTCGAGCGCATCGATGTCTGGGATGGCGGAATCGCCGTCGAAGCTTACGGTCTGAATTCTGGCGAGCGGCTCCGGCTCGGAGGCAGGCTGTGCATCGACGCCATGGGCTCCGCCTCGCCGATCGCGGCCCAACTGACGGGCGGACGCGCCTTCGATTCGGTCTGCCCGACGGTGGGGGCGGTCGTGCGCGGCTTCGATCCGGGTGTCTGGGATACCCATCTTGGCGATGTGCTCTACTCCCACGGCGACATCTCGCGGGGCCGGCAGCTCATCTGGGAGCTGTTTCCGGGCCGGGGGGACGAGATGGCGATTTATCTATTTTATTATCACCAGATCCACCCCGACAACCCCGGCAGCCTGCTCGATCTGTACGAAGATTTTTTTACGATCCTGCCGGAGTACAAGCGCTGCGAGGTCGAGAAGCTGGAATTTAAGAAAGCAACTTTTGGCTACATTCCCGCCGGTTCGGCTCTTGAAACTGCCGGGCGGCGCGTTGCCCTCGACCGGCTGCTTGCGATCGGAGACGCCGCCTCGCTGCAGTCGCCGCTGGTGTTCACAGGCTTCGGATCGCTGGTGCGCAACCTGCCCCGGCTGTGCGAATTGCTGCATACTGCTCTTCGCCACGATCTGCTCACCGCCGACGACCTCGACCGGGTACGGGCCTCCCAGAGCAACATCGCCGTCACCTGGCTTTTTTCGCGGGCGATGATGGTGCCTACTGGTCGCCACCTGCAGCCGGAGCGGATCAACGCTATCCTCAATACTTTTTTTGATATCCTGGCCGACAGCCGCAGCGATCTGGTGGACGACTTTATCAAGGACCGCCTGGGCTGGCTGGCCTTCAACCGCATGGCGCTGCAGGCCGCCTTCAAAAATCCGGCTCTGCTGGCGTGGGTGTTCGAGGTCGTCGGCAGCCGCGATTTTGTGCGCTGGCTGCCGGCCTACTGGCGCTTTACCTGGCAGGCGCTGCTTGGAGCGAGCCTGGGTAGCTGGATGCCGACGCTGGTGCGATCGGCCCGCAACAAGCTGGAGCGCTCCCACCCGAGGCTCTGGTACCGGCTTCTCGCCTGGAGCTACTTGATTACCTACGGCGTCGGACGCCCCAACGGCACCGCCTTCGATCTGGGTTAGTTGCTTTGCGGCAGGCTCAGTATTGAGTAACAAATTTTGTCACTGATCTCAAATTATTCGTCACGGCGATTAACAGCATTCATGGAAATCAGACAACGCAGGAAGGGCATTCCAGCCGCTAAAGTACTTATCTAAATCGGTTTTTCAATTTTTGTCGCAATTACTCCGGTAGAATTCGGACCATAGTCCTCAACCGCGATTTTATGATTAGCAGATACAATAGTGCCTGGACTGACCGTAAGTCATCATTAGATTCTCAGCAACCTATCAGAGTGTAAAGTTTGGTACGCCATTACTTAGTTGGAGTTGCGCTCTTTGCAAGATGAGCTTGTGATCGCTGTGAATGCACTATGAGCTAGAGCACCGGTCCAGAACCTAAGCCACTTGTAAAACCCTGACCGCTTCCTGCCGGGCCAGCGCGTGCAGATTGTGCACCACCGCCACTCGACGCAGGTCGAAGGCCATCAATTTTCGGGGGGTGGGGTGATCTTGCAGGAGCGACAAGCTACTGCCTCTTGCCTGGAACTTCACCCAGTTCGGGATGTGCCATCCGATTGGTGCAGCCTGGACGGCCTTCAGCAGCACTGCTTCCGCAAGCATTCCTCAGATATTGACAACCTCCGGATTGCCAGTTCAGGCAAGACCTGCAATTCTAAGCTCAGATGAGCTGAATGCATTCGGTAGGTACAGCACTTGGACCACCTTCACCCCGGCAAGAGCATCTCAGGTCTCTATGGGCACCTGTCGCTACGCCTGGGGAACGTCTTGAGTGTCGAAGCGGACGATCTTGCCTTCCTGGAAGTGGAAGACGTGCCCGACCAACTTGTCGTGCAGCCCGTGGGTCTGGTCCTGCAGCGGCCTGCCTTCGAGATCGCGCACCGACATCTGGACCATCACCACAATCGACCCGTCCGCAGCCTGCTCGAACTTCACCGGCTCGATGCGCGGACTGACGATAGCGAACTGGCGTGTCCAGTATTCCCGAATGGCCTCGCGACCGTGAACGTAGCCGCCTTCCATTGCGTTGGCCCAGACGACGTCGTCGGCAACTGTAGCAAGGACGCCGTCGATGTCCCTGGCGTTGAAGCGGTTGTAAAGGCTCTTGAGGGTATCCGTGTCCATTGAGGTTTGCTCCGTCGATAGGATGTGAGGCAAGTGGATTTTGCACAGGTTACTCAGGCTGGCCCTATTAGCTCGACCAGCCCGTCGGTCAAGAAAGCAGGGGTAGCTGCTTACCACCCGCCCCGGTTCGTGCTATTACATAGGCAACTATATAGCAAGATAGGTGCCTATGCAAGGGGAAGAATCAATGCTGGCCGTGCTTTCGACGCCAGGGCATCTGGTCAGTCTGGCGGCGCGGCTATTTGCTCGTTTGAGCGAGGCACGCCTCAAGCCCCTGGGATTCGGGGTCGGTCAGCTTCCGGTACTTGTCGCGCTTCAGAGCCGACAGGCCGACACGCAGCGGGACCTGGCTCGCTTCGCCCGCATCGAGCAGCCCTCGATGGCGCAGATGCTTGCCCGCATGGAGCGCAACGGTCTCATCTCGCGCGCGCCCGACCCGGAGGACGGACGCAGCAGCCGCATCTTGTTGACCGAGGCTGCCCGAACGCGCCTGCCCAACGCCTGCCAGATGCTGTTCGAGGGCAACGGCGAAGCCTTGAGCGGCTTCACAGAAGCGGAAGCGGCCCAGTTCATCGCCCTGCTCACCCGGCTGATTGCCAACCTCGACCGTCTTGCAAGTGCAGAGGAAGGATCTCACAGCTGTTGAAATCCCGGGGACTGACCCCTGGCAACGGGATACAAGGATGTCCACGACCGCCTCCAGAGGCACGGAAGACTATCATCTCCGCTGTCAAAAGGTACTGCTCTTCCTGCTTCACCAAAAGCGCGTAAGAGCCCAAATAATTTGTTACTCGACACTCAGCGACGGCGGTGCATAGCACTTCGGGCTGGGAGTATGCCACTATGGCGACTGTTGTCGAAAATTGTCGAGGAGAACCCTGTGAGCACCGAACTGCAGAGCAAGCCCTCCGCCGCCGCTCTATTTAAGGCGGCCTACGAAAATCGCTACACCTGGGATGAGAACTTTCCCGGCTTTGCGGCAGATTTTGTGCTGGTCCTCGCTGGCCAGACTTACACCGGCACCTGCGCTATCCACAAAGATCTGAGCGTCGAGGTCAACACAGACGACCCCAAGGCACAAGAATGGCTCTACAACCAGCTCAAAGACGTAGTCGTCCACCGCAAGCGCTCCAGCTTTGACACTGCCCACAGCAAGCACACCTTCAGCTTCGACGGTGAAGCCGACGAGAGCGGGGCGGTGCCGGTGACGGTGAGCGGCGACGCGATGGGCTCGCACTACAAGTTGCGCGACAATCAAGTCGTCCAGGTGTCGCGGACGATGGGACGGATGGCCTTCACGATCAACCACCTCGACAAGATCGACACTCCCCAGGGCTACATCTCGACCGCCTACAACGCCGTCTTCCGCAACGCTCAAACCGGCGAAATTACGGCCCAGCGCAAGTTCGAAGACGCTTACGAAGAATGGGGCGGTTACTGGGTGATGACAAGGCAGGTGGTCCACAGCCGCGAGGGCGACACCTCGACGGTGACCGACATTCGCTTTACGAACTTGAGAGCGCTTTAGGCGCTTCTGCCCTGGGAAGTTCAGGTCGGCAACTGGACATTGCGGGCAAGGCCCAGCTTGCTCAGGGTCCAGATGATGTACCAGGTGACATCGACCTCCCACCAGGCGAGGCCGTGGCGGGCCGAGCGGGGCATGGCGTGGTGGTTGTTGTGCCAGCCCTCGCCGTAGGCGAGCAGCGCCGCCCACCAGAGATTCGTCGAACGATCGTCGGTCTGGTGGCTGCGGTAGCCCCACTGGTGGCAGGCCGAGTTGATGAGCCAGGTGCAATGAAAGACCAGCACCAGCCGCACGAAGATGCCCCAGAGCACAAAGTCCCAGCCGCCCAACAAGTAAAGCCCGAGGGCGAGTACCAGCTGCAGGGCGAGCATATTGCGATCGAGAAAACGATAGACCGGATCGCGGGCAAGATCTTTGGCGTAGCGCGAGTAGTGATCAAAGTTGATCCGCTCCTCGGGCATAAAAAATAGCCAACCCATGTGGCTCCACCAGAAGCCCCGGCTCGAATCGTGGGGGTCGCCCTCGTGGTCGGAGTGGGCATGGTGGACGCGGTGGTGGGCCACCCACATGATCGGGCCACCCTGCAGGCTGAGGGTGCCCAGGAGGGCCAGAAAGTATTCCAGCGGCTTCGGCAGGCTAAAACCCCGGTGGGTGAGTAGCCGGTGGAAGCAGAGCGTAATGCCGAGGCAGCCTGTGACCCAGTGCAAAAAGAGCGCTACCGCCAGAGCCTGCCAGGAAAAGTGAAAAAGAGCGACGATTGCACCGATGTGAATCGCAGTAATAAACCCGGCAAAACTCCAGGAGACGGGGGCGGTCTGCGCGGATGGGCTCTGAGCGGTCATAGGCTCCACGGTAAAGTTTTGTTTTGAACCTTTTGTAGGATATCATCCATCCCCGCTGGCCGCAGAGCCAGCGTCGGCTTCGATCGCGTGGATCAGGCCATCAAGAGTAAAGACTTTTGCCTCAAGATCGACCCGGCCCAGCACCTCCCGGCAGGCGATGCTGGTCTGGGGTCCGATCGAAGCGAGCCGGACCGTTTTGAGCAGATCTTCGAGATTTTCCCCGCCCAGCAGCCGGGCAAAATGCCGGACGGTCTTGGCGCTGGCAAAAGTCACGTAGTCGATGCTGCCCGATTTGAGGGCGGCAAGGGCGGCAGGATCGACCTGCTCGGGGCAGCCGGTGGCATAACCCGCCACTTCGTCTACGAGTGCCCCCCACTGCCGAAATTGTGCGGTGATCGCCTCGCGGCCCCCCGACTCGACGCGCACGAACAATACCTGCTCACCCGCCAGCTTCTGTGGCTCTGGAAAATCAGCGAGCAGGCTGTCGGCGACGAACTCGCCGGGCATGAAATCGGGCATAAGCCCCCGAGCGCGGGCCACCTGGGCGGTCCTGGGGCCGACGACAGCTACCCGTGTATCTGCCAGGGCACGGAGGTCGAGGTAGTGGTGGGCGAGGCGATCGAAAAAGGCATTGACGCCGTTGGCTGAGGTAAGCAGCAACCAGCGGTAGTTTCTGAGATTCTCGATCGCCCGGTCGAGCCCCTGCCAACTGGTCGGAGCGGTGACGACCAGGGCGGGCAGTTCGACGACAGCTGCGCCGCGCTCGCTAAGTTGGGCGCTAAAGCTCGAAGCTTGATCGGCGGCACGGGTGACGAGAATGCGGTAGCCCGAGAGCGCCCGGCGCTCAGACCAGCCAAAGCGCTCGCGGTAGCGGACGACGGGACCGACGACGATCACCGCCGGGTCGGCGGTGGAACCGGCGAGATCGGCGATCGTCTCCAGGGTGCCCACGATCGTGTGCTGCTCGGGCCGCCCGGCCCAGAAGATAACTGCAACGGGCATTGCTGCCGGGCGGCCCAGATCCATCAGCCGTTCGGCGATTGCTCCCAGGCGGCGCATCCCCATCAAGATGATGAGCGTGTCGATACGAGCCAGAGCCTGCCAGGGCAATGTCTCAAAGTCGTGGCCCGTGAGCACGCAGAAGTGCGAACTGAGGGCTGTGTCGGTAATCGGAATACCGGCAAAAAGCGGGGCGGCGAGGGCAGAGCTGACACCTGGCACGAGTTCAAAAGCGCAGCCGGCCTGGTGCAACACTTCCAGCTCAGCCACGGCGCGGCCAAAGACGAGGGGATCACCCGCCTTGAGGCGCACCACACTCCGGCCCGCCCGCCAGTGTTCGACCAACAAGCGGCCCGTCTCAGCCGGGTCGGTGGCAGCCCTACCAGCGCGCCAGCCGACGCTTATCCATTCGGCGGCAGGGGCGATCTGGCGCAGGTCCGGCTCGATGAGTTCGTCGTAGAAGACGACATCGGCCACCGCTAAGACAGCCTGGGCGCGGACGGTAAGACAGGCAGCTCCCGCCGGTCCGGCTCCGACCACAAAGACCCGGCCTGTCATCAGAGGCGGCGCTGGCGGCGCAGGTAACTCTCGATAAACGGTTCGAGCCTGCCGTTCATGACGCCGGTCACATCTGAAGTCTCCTCCTCGGTGCGCAGGTCTTTGACCATCTGGTAGGGATGGAAGACGTAGGAGCGGATCTGATTGCCCCAGGCCGCCTCGACCGCCTCGCCCCGGATGTCGCTCAGTCGCTGCTGGCGCTTTTCTTCTTCGAGCACGAGCAAGCGGGCCTTGAGCATCTCCATCGCCTTGTTGCGGTTTTGCAGTTGGGCGCGCTCCTGGGTGCAGCGCACGGCGATGCCGGTGGGCTTGTGGGTGATCCGCACGCCCGTCTCGACTTTGTTGACGTTCTGACCGCCCTTGCCGCCGGAACGGAAAGTATCGATCTCGATGTCCTCGGGCCGAATCTCGATGTTCACCGAATCGTCGATGACGGGCATGACCTCGACGCCTGCGAAGCTGGTCTGGCGCTTGTCGTTGGCGTTAAAAGGCGAGATGCGCACCAGGCGATGGGTGCCCTTTTCCGCCGAAAGGTAGCCGTAGGCGTAGCGGCCATCGATTTCGAGGGTGGCCGACTTGATGCCCGCCTCCTCCCCTTCGGAGAGTTCCAATAGATGCACTTTATAGTCCTGGCGCTCTGCCCAGCGGGTATACATGCGCAAGAGCATCTCTGCCCAGTCCTGGGCGTCGGTGCCCCCCGCTCCGGCATTGATCGCCAAGATCGCCCCCCGCTCGTCGTAGGGGCCGCTCAAAAGTTGCTCCAGCTCCCAGCGATCGAGCTGCTCGCTGAGATCGGCAACACTGCTGTCGGCTTCGGGCAAGAGCGACTCGTCGCCGGTTTCCTGCACCAGCTCCAGGACCGCCTCGATGTCAGCGAGCATTTTTTGCCAGCGCTGAAACTGTTCGAGGGGCTGCCGGAGGTTATTGAGATCTTGAAGGGTTTTCTGGGCTGCAGCCTGGTTGTCCCAGAAGCCGGGAGCACTGGCCTGCTGTTCGAGGGCAGCGATGCGCAGCTGGCGCTGATCGACCTCAAAGATAGTCCTGGGTTTTACCCAGGCGCGCAGTGAGTTCTTCGACGGTGCGCTTGAGCTGGCTGCTGTCGCGGCCCGGCTTGCTTTCGAGAATATCTGACTTTTCGCTCACAGAATGCAGGCTCCCGGTGATGGTCCTATCCAGCCATCCTAACCCAGGCGAGAGCTAGGGCAGATCGGAGACACTCACCTTGCCGGTGGCCGGCTCGAAGCTGGCAAGCAGCGTCCTGGGCTGGGTGAGCCGCAGCCGATCGAAGGTACCGGCTGCGCTGGTGCGTCTGGCACTTTCGAGAACCAAGCGGTCGGTCTGGGCGTCGCCGGAGGAGTGAACCAGCTGCCATTCGACGCTCTTCGCGAGCCCGTCAGGGCCGGGCACCAGGCGGGCGCTCAAAACCGCTTTGTCGCCGGTCGCGGTGCGATCGGGCTGCCACTGTTTGCGCAGCTCGGCAGCCAGGAGCTGATCGAACTGGGCAGCCGGGTTGGGCAGGGTCAGCGCGGTGCCGGTATTGGGCGTCGAGGGCGAGCGGCCCAGCATGAGCACTCCCGCCAGACCGGCAGCAGCGACAAAACCAGCGGCCACCGCTCCCCACCACTGCGGGAAGCGGGCCGTGCGCACAGGGACTGCCTGACGCTCTACTGCCTTTTCCCAAACCCGGTCTATCTCCTGGTCGAGCGCCTCTTCCTCGTCGCGGAAGGCGGCGATATCGCGCTGATAATCATAGGGGTGATAGGTAAGCAGGCTCGGCAGGGCACGCTCGAGGCGCTCGTCGATTTTTTTATCTTCAGCGTTGGACATAGCTCTTGACCAGGGTAAGGTTAGGCGTCGGGCACACAGTCACGGAAAAAAGCAGGGCCGAGGACTTCCCGCAGGCGCTTGTAGCCTTGCTGCAAAAGCTGCGAGACGCGGGCGGAGCTAATTCCTGCCTCCTCCGCCAGCTCCTTGCGCGAGCGGTTGGCAAAGAACAGGCCGAGGATGACCATGCGCTCACCGGCGGTGAGATAGGAGAGGCTCTCGTGCAGCGCCTTGCGGCACGCTTCTTCCATGTCGCGGATCTGGGGGGCAGCAGCAATATCGAAGTACTCTTCGTCGCCGTTGCCGGGGCGGATCGGGCAGTTGAGCGACAGCGCCGGTACGAGCCTCGGATCGCGGCGCAAGATCACCTTGCGGCCAGCGTTGAGCATCTGGCGCATCTTGGCCAGTTCAGGACGCACCTGGGCATCTTCGAGCCCCTGCACCAGCCGGCCAATCAAGTTGGTGGGCGGCGATGGGAAGGTTCCCGCGAGCCGGGACTGCAGAACCGCAATGTAGGGTTCGAGCTTGATCGTGCGATAACCTATTTCTTCGAGGTGCTGCTTGAAGATGGGCCGTACACACTGGTACTTGACCCAACTTTCAAAGGCACTTCTGGAACTGTCGTAGGTTATCAACTTGTTCTCCACGCGGGACAGGGTGATGTTGATCAGATCGTCGAGTTCGCTCAGGCTGTCCTCGGCGAGCATCTGCAGAAAGAACTGGCGAACCAGAGGTTCACACAGTCTGAGGATGTCCGCCATCAGCGACTTTGCCCTTGGGCTGTCGAGGCTGCCGGCATCAGCCGCCAGCTTGTGCCACTGGCGAACCAGGCGCTGGGCCTGTGACCTTCTGTTAGTCGAGTGGGACTCGCTGACATCCGGTTGGTCGGGATCGATCAGGCGAAGGTTCTGCATGGTCAAGCGCTTCTAGGTACACGGACAACCGGCTTTAAGCAAAAAAGCGGCTCATCGCCTGGATCTGTCCTGCGGGGTATGTCTGTGATCTTAGTGTGACATCAAGTGTACGTTTCAGAGGCTGCACTTTTCGTTACGCCGGGTTACACCTTCAAGAACCACTGGCGGCGATAAAGTACCCAGAGCACCAGCCACCAGAGGGCGACCGTCGCCAGCGCGTAGGCGAGGGAGGCGTTTACCGGTGTGGTCCAGGGAGCAAAAAGATGTTCGTACAGCCAGCGTCCGGCAGTGAGATCGCCAATATGGGTGTACTTGAGAACCCGGCCCACCAGCCCCGAACCGACAAAAAGAAAGATCGCGTTCAGTCCCAGCACCTCGAAGGGCCAGCCCCAGCGCCTGCCACCTCTCACTTCGACCAGCTCGAAACACGCTGCCACTAGCCCCAGCGCCCAGCCAGAAGTCAGGAGCACGTAGGAACTGGTCCAGAGGGACTTGTTGATGGGGAAAAACTGTCCCCAGCCCCAACCGGCGAGTATCAGCACCCCCCCGGCTCCCGCCAGGATCAAGCTGGTGCGCGTCCGGCGCGGCTGGCCGCGCAGCCAGTGACCGCTCAGGTAACCGATGAACACCGTCGCCGTCGCCGGCAAGGTTCCCAGCAGCCCCTCCGGGTCGAAGCGGCCCTTGAGGTAGAGGTGGCTGGTGCCCAACAGGAGCCGGTCGAGGTACGCGCCCAGGTTCCCCGCCGGGCTTAAATCTCCGGCGATGCCGCCGGGTACCGGGACAAATCGGATTACAAGCCAGTAGCCCACCAATAGCCCGGCTGTCACCAACCACTGCCGATGGCGCGAACAATTTAAGACGACGAGCGAGGCGAGCAGGTAGGCGAGGGCGATGCGCTGCAGCACCCCCAGGATCCGCAGGGTGGCGAGGTTATAAAAAGGAAAACCGTTGAGCAGCAGCCCCAGGCCAAAAAGAATCGCCGTTCGACGCAGGATGGTCAGGTACGTGCCCGCATCCGCCCGCCGCCCCTCGTAGCGGGCGAACGAGAAGGCCATCGCCGCTCCGACGATGAACAAAAAAAACGGAAAGACCAGATCCGTCGGCGTGCAACCGTTCCACTCAGAGTGCAAGAGGGGCGGATAGACGTGATCCCAGTCGCCCGGATTGTTGACCAGGACCATCGCAGCGATGGCGATCCCTCGAAAGACATCGAGTGAGTGCAGGCGGGCGGTGTGGGCAGGAGACCGGGCGGGGGTGGTAGCGGTCACAGGCAGCTAGCCAAAGGTGACGGTGAGGTAATGATCCTGAAATTTGGCACCGCTTGCCCGCAAGCCCCGAAAACTCGCCGGCAGATCGACGTTGCGGCGCTGATCGGCGGCGCGCAGGGTGAGTTCGGGACCGTACTGGTTGAGTTCGACCTGTTTTTTGGTGAGGCCCGGCAAAAAGATGCGCACCGTGCGCGCTCGCTCGTCGATTTGAAGCGGTTTGGGAAAGGCAGCGCCATCGACGGTGGCAAGCCCCTCAAGGGCGGCGGGCAGATCGGCTATGGCGGCCTCGGGGATGGCGCGCACCGGTAGCGGAGCGAACGCCTCCTTCCAGTCGGCGTCACCGCGCACCAGCGCCCCCCCGACGTTGAAGCCCAACAGCTGGCTGATGCCCCAGAGCTGGCGGGTAGTGGCGATGGCGAGTGGGTCGGCGGTGCTCACCAGATACAGAAGCAGCCGCTCGGGATTTTGCATCACCGCCTTGCCCTCGTTGAGGATGTCGCTGAAGCGGCCCGTAGTCGCCCGCACGCTCTCGGTAGAGAAGTTGACCGTGAGGATGGCGCGGGTGATGGGCTCGATAAAAGGCGAAAGTACCTGGCCAATTGCCGATCTGGCGAAGGCTTCGCCAAAGCGGCGGATATACCAGCTCAGTTGCTCGGGAACTGCGAACATGCGCAGCTGATCGAGGGCTGCGCCGCCGTCAAAAAAGATCAGGTCGTACTGGCCGCTCAGGTCGTAATCGCGCAGCGACGACATCACCAGAAGCTGGTCGAGGCCCGGCAGAACCCCCAGTTCCTGGCCGTAGACTTCGCGAAACAGCGGAATGCGGGAGTATTCTTCTTCGGCGGAGCGCAGCCGGTTCCAGTTGCGCTCTATCAAGGCGGTGGTGCTGAAGTGGACCACCGAAAGTTGCGGCTCGACTTCGATAGGTTCCGGGCTGAGGCGGGTGTCGAGCAAAAGACCGACCGCACTCACCGGCTCCAGGCTTACGACGAGCACCCGCCGCCCGCGCCTGGCCTCGGTGCGGGCCATCGCCAGTGTCAGTGTGCTGCGGCCAACGCCGCCTTTACCCAGCAGTGAAAGAACTCGCGCCATCAGGATCCCCAGCGTTCTGAACCATCGTACTACCATGAGTCTGGCCACCGAGGACAAGCCGCTGTGGATGCAATCGAACTGGAAGTGACAGTCCACGCCCTGGCGGGGATCACCGAGGAGATGATGGCCAGGCTCATCCGGGCGGCTTACTCCTCGAATATTAAAGAGCGGCGCGACTGCTCGACGGCCCTTTTTGATGCCCAGGGCCGCAATATCGCCCAGGCAGCGGCGATTCCTGTGCATCTGGGAGCGCTGGCGGCGGCGGTGGCGGCGGTGCGCTCTATGGGGCCGGCAGCGGGGGAGATCTGGCTATTGAATGACCCGTTTGCGGGCGGCTCGCACCTGCCGGACTGGACACTGGTGACGGTTGTTGCCCATCCGGAGCGGCCCGGCGACATCCTGGGCTTTGCCGTCTCGCGGGCGCACCACAGCGACGTGGGCGGGATGCGCCCCGGTTCGATGCCCGCCGATTCGACCGAGATCTTTCAAGAAGGACTGATCTTGCCGCCGGTGCGCATCGGGACCGAAGACGGACTGGAGGCGCACCTGTTGCGGCTGATTCTGGCCAACGTGCGCCAACCGGAGCAGCGGCTGGGCGATCTGCGCGCCCAGGTGGCGGCGGGGGCTCTGGGGGCGGTGCGGCTGGTGCAACTGGCTGTGGAGCGGGGAGACGAAAAGCTGATGGCGGCCATCGACGCGGTGATCGCCTATACCGAGCGGCGCTTGCGCAGCCGCATCGCCCAAATTCCGGACGGCACTTACCGGGCGGTGGACTTTTTAGAAGGCCCAGAAGCAGAGATTCGCCTGGAACTCACGGCCACCGTGAGCGGCGAGAAGCTGCGCCTCGACTTTAGCGGCACAGCCGATCAAGTAACGGGCAACCTCAACGCCCCGATCGCCGTTACCCGATCGGCGGTGGCCTTTGCCCTGCGCGCCCTGCTCGATCCGGAACTGCCCACCAACGACGGAGCCCTCGCCCCGGTGGAGTTAATCGTACCGGCGGGCAGTCTGCTGGCAGCCCAACCACCGGCGGCGGTGGTGGCAGGCAACGTCGAGACCAGCCAGCGGATCGCCGATCTGGTGATGCTCGCCCTCGCCGATGCCGCCGGTCCTGGCCTTGCCCAGGGCCAGGGGACGATGAACAACCTCATCCTCGGCAACGCCCACTTCAGCTACTACGAGACGATCGGCGGCGGCCAGGGTGCAAGTAGCAGAGGCAACGGCCTCGATGGTGTTCACGTCGGCATGAGCAACACCCTCAATACGCCGATCGAGGCGCTGGAATTAGAATTTCCCCTCACCGTCCGGCGCTACGAACTGCGCGAGCACTCCGGCGGCGGTGGGATTCATCGCGGTGGCCTGGGGATCGTCCGCGAGCTGGTGGTGGGCGAACCCTGCACGCTCTCGCTGCTGAGCGACCGGCGGCGGCACGCTCCACACGGGGCCGCCGGGGGGGGCGACGGCCTGGTGGGCGAAAATTTTTTAAACGGCGAACCCATCCCCGCCAAGACTTCCCGCCCGTTGCGCCCAGGGGACCGAATCAGGGTCGAGACGCCGGGGGGCGGCGGCTGGGGGGTGGCTACTTCTCGACCATGAAGTAGGCGAACTGTTCACACTCGGCGATCGTCTTGATGATCGCTCCGATGACGCCCGATTCCTGTTCGCCGCCAGCCAGGTTCAGCCACTCGACGATAAAGGGCATCAGCGGTTGGGGACTGTCCCAGAGGGGCAGAAGACAGGCAGCGATCTCCGGCTGAAACAAGATCGAACTGGAGCGGCGCGGGTAGTTGAGGTCGAGGTTGAGATCGAAGGGCCGATGTGCCTCGATCGATTCGATGAGAGCCGCCTTGAGCCTGGGGGTGCAGAGCTGGGGATGGAGGCGGATAGAGGCGCTCCGGTAATCGTCGTTCGTCCACCCGGCAAAAAGCGGCGGCTTGCTCAGCGCGGCGTTTTTGGGGACGCACCAGAAATCGAGCAGCCGGTGGTTGCCCTGGATCAGTTCGTACAGGCGCAACTTTGTCCTTGCATCGCCATTGTGTAATATCTGAGCCACCACCTCCGGCAACGGCTGGGACAGATCAAAAAGGAGTGTCAGATCCCAGTCGCCCCCGTTGGTCATCCCCAACAGTTCCAGCTCCGCCCCAGCCAGCAACTCAAACAGATCGACCGTCGTAAAGCCCTTGTCGCCCTGCAACAAAAAATTCAAAACGTACCACTCAAAATCTTCCTGTTGCCGCCAGTAGGGCTGCCAGGCACCGACTTTGAGATAGGTATTCTCACCCAGCCGCTCCATGATTGCGTGGATCTGGTTGACTTCCCTCGGTCCCGGCTGTTCGATTCCTAAAAGCCGGAAAGCTTCCTGGGCACGAAAAAATGGGGCACGCGCCAGCAGACTGTGCAGGTTGCCCCGCAGGATGCCCCCAGGCTTGAGCACGGCCTTGAGACCGTTCAGCACGCCCGCCGGGTCCGGCACCAGATAGAGCACCTCGTCGCAGTTGATGTAGTCGAAGCGCAGTCCCAGTTCGGGCAGATCGGCGATCGCCAGGTGATGAAATTCGACGCCCGCGATGCCGTGGTGGGCGATGCGGCGGCGGGCGACGGCGATCGATTCGGCTGAAAAATCTACCCCCACGATCCGGGCACCGGGGTTGGCCTCCGCCAGCGCCTGGGACTTGAAGCCTGAGCCGCAACCGGCGTCGAGGATGATCATCCCGGCTGGGTCCGCGATGCGCCGGTCGTACAGATAAAAGGCTGTCATCAGGCTGTGGACATAGAGCGCGTTCGGATCGTCGCGGCAGGTGCGCTCGAAGGGAACGTTCGGATAGGGCAGGGCGTCGTACTGGCGGCGCAGGGCGTCGTCGTCGCTGTTCATGGCGCTTCGCCGTAGGTCGGGTAGGACGGGGCATAGCCGCTGCTGCAACGAGGCTGCGGGGCGCTCTTGATGGCGCTGGCCTGGGCGGGGCTGTTAAAAAGCGACCCCGGCAGGACGATATCGCCAAATACGGCCCAGCCCAGGGCCGCCGCTCCCTCCAGCCAGGTCTTGGTCTGCGATTCGCCGCGCAAACTGCCGCCTCCCTGCACCAGGGCCGGAGCGATCGCGATTCCCCGGCTGCCAAAGACGATCGAGCCGAGAATTTTGGCCCGTGGCCAGTTGCCGGTGCTCGTGACCACGATCACCTTGATCGGTCGATCGCCTGAAAGATAGGGCACCAGGGTCGTGAAGTTCGTCAGCGTCGAGCGGGCGCGGTAATCTCCGCTCACCCGCCGCCATTCGAGGCCGCGCTCCTGCTTGAAGATCTGGTAGAGGCAGGCGAGGGGACTGCCGCCGCTCACGATCACAGGCAGCTGCGGCAAAGCGGCGGCGAGTTGGGCGGCGGCGATCTCGCGGGGCACACCGCCGCCAATCACGACGATCGCTGAGGGCGGTTGCTGGGTTGCCTGCAGATAATACCAGTACTTCCAGCCCAACCAGCCGCCCCCACCGGCAACCAGGGCCAGGACCACCAGCGGCATTCTGCCCAGGCCCAACCAGCCTGCCCGCCGCGAACGGCTGTTACCGGCCAGCCGCGAGCGCGCCAGGGCAAAATTTTGCTTGCAGTTGCCGCACTTGAAATAGCTGACGCGGCGGACCAGCGAGATGAGCCGCTCCCACTCGCTGGTGCGTCGGGTAAACACCCGCGCACTCTTGCAGTGCGGACAGCTGATGTAAATTCTTTGATCTCGCATTTGCGGTTGGACGGGCATTTTATAGAGAATACTACTGGTACCGCCCCCGGTCTGTCTGGGTTGCAACTGTACAAGGCGAAGCGGCGCTCCAGTCACCGTCCGGTCCAGCCCAGGCCACCGTTGTTCTTTAAAAAAGGCATCTATGACCCAGCCAGTGTCCGAACCCGTCGTCTACCTGAACGGGCAGTTCGTCCCCGACAGCCAGGCCAATATCAGCGTGCGCACCCACAGTTTTCTCTACGGCACCGCCGTCTTCGAGGGCATCAAAGCCTACTGGGTGCCGGAGCGCGAGACGATGTTCGTCTTTCGCGCCGAAGAACACTACCGCCGCCTGCTGCAAAGCTGCCGCATCCTCAGACTCACCTGCCCGATTGGCCTGCGGCGGATGGTCGAGCTGAGCGCTGAGATCGTAGCGCGCAACGGTTGCCGCCAGGACACCTACCTGCGCCCGATCGTCTACAAGGTGGACCGGCGAATCGGCCCCAGCCTGGTCGCACCCCAGACGGAGGACGACTTTTTGCTCTTCAGCGCCCCGATGAGCGGCTATCTCGACACCGAAAAGGGGCTGCACGTCTGTGTCTCCTCCTGGCGGCGGCTCGACGACAACATGATCCCGGCCCGTGCCAAGGTCAACGGTGCCTACGTCAACACCGCCCTCGCCAAAAGCGATGCCACCCTCGCCGGTTTCGACGATGCGATCGTGCTCTCAGACGATGGCCACGTCTCAGAAGGCAGTGCGATGAACCTGTTTGTGGTGCGCGACGGCAGGCTCATCACTCCCTCGGTAAGCAGCAATATTCTCGAAGGGATCACCCGCGCCACGGTGATCGAACTGGCCCAAAAAGAACTGGGCCTGGCGGTCGAAGCCCGCCCGGTAGACCGGACGGAGCTGTACACAGCGGACGAACTTTTTTTGTGCGGCACGGCGACGGAGGTGGCTCCGGTCACCCGCGTCGATCACCGGGCCATCGCCGACGGCAGCGTGGGGCCGATCACCCGTGCGGTGCGCCAGCTCTACGCCCAGGTCGTCCGCGCCGGGCTGCCGGACTACCTGCACTGGCTCACGCCCGCCACTGCACCGGTGCTTACCCAGCAGGAGTAGACAGGGACGATTGGTCCTTTTTTCCTATCGTTCTGGTCTGGACTCTCTACCACTGATAGGCTGGCCAGCAGTAGCAATCTCCTGCTTGCCCCCAAGTCGATTTGCCCGCTCAGGCGGCAGCTATGGCCGATTGTTCCATTCGGCGCTCAGGCGGATAAAGCTGAAATCTCTGGCACCGGGGTGGCACTGACTGCACGAAGCCGCCTTGATCTCCTTGGGTAGGGGCACCTTCGGGTGCAGAGCCCGAAAGTAGCGCGACTCGCGAAAATAGTAGGGCGTCGCCTCGTCTTTTTCGAGACCGCGCGAGTAATCGCGCAGGTACTGCCAGACCAGCAGCTTTTCGGGCGCAAAGTCGAGCTTTACCTCGCGGCCATAGTGGTAAGAGTTGAGCAATAGCTCGCGCCAGGTGGCATCTGGGAAAACTTCCGGCGGAATGGCGATGTGGCAGTAGCCGCAATTTTTGATGTAGAGTTCGCGGCCCAGCTTGTACTGGGGCGAAAGAATTTCTCCCTGGTCGCTCTCGACGCCCCCCTGCAGCGGCGGGGCCGGGCTGCTATTTTGGGCGCGCACCGCCCAACTGGTCAAAGCGGCGAGCAGGAGTGCGCCGGCAACGCTGATCGCGGCCAGTAGCGGTCGTCGTCTTCTCATCGGCTTGTCCCCAGGGGCGAAACGAGGCTAGCTTAGTTGAGCAGTTGCGTCGTACACAGGTTCCAAGATGGCAGAAGTCGGGGTGTTGTTGCTCAACCTGGGTGGACCGGACCGGCAGGAGGATGTCAAACCTTTCCTGTACAACCTGTTCGCCGATCCGGAGATCATCCGCATTCCTTTTGCGCCCCTGCAAAAACCCCTGGCCTGGCTCATCGCCACCTCCCGCGCCCCCAAATCGCGCCGCAACTACCAGGCGATCGGCGGCGGTTCGCCCCTGCGGGCGATGACCGAGCAGCAGGGGCGGGTGCTCAAAAAAGCGCTCGCCTCCCGTGGCCTCGACGCCCAGATCTACGTCGGGATGCGCTACTGGCATCCGTTTACCGAGGAGGCTGTCCGCCAGATCAAAGCGGACGGCGTCCGCCGCCTGGTGCTGTTGCCCCTTTACCCGCAGTACTCGATCTCGACTTCCGGTTCGAGCCTCAAGCTACTCGATCAGCTCTGGGCCCGCGACGCGCAACTGAAGTCGATCGAACGGATTGCGATCAACTCGTGGTACAGCCGCCCCGGCTATATCAAGGCGATGGGCGAGCGCGTCCGCGAGGGACTCGATCGCTTCGATGATCCCGATCGGGTTCATATTCTTTTTTCGGCCCACGGCGTGCCGCGCAGCTACGTCGATCAAGACGGCGATCCGTACCAGCGGCAGACCGAGGAGACGGTCGATCTCGTCATGGGTGCCCTTGGTCGCCCCAATGCCCATTCCCTCGCCTACCAGAGCCGCGTCGGCCCGGTCGAATGGCTCAAGCCGTACACCGAGGAGACGATCAACGAGCTGGCCCAAAAGGGGGTGCGCTCGCTTCTGGCGGTGCCGGTGAGCTTTGTCTCCGAGCACATCGAGACGTTGCAAGAAATCGAGATCGAGTATCGCGAAGTGGCCGAGGCCGCCGGTATTCACGACTTTCGCCGCGCCAAGGCTCTTAACGTGAGTAAAACCTTTATCGACGACCTGGCCGAACTGGTGATCGAGAATCTGGGCGTCTACTCGCGCTAGCGATTCCGCTACCACGAGAGCAGACCAAAGTCGCTACTCTGTTAGAAGCAAAAACTCAAACAGAAGCAGGATAGCCATGACAGCAGGCGAGCCCAACACCGATGCACCCGGCATCGAGAAGACAGCCCAGCCCCTGGCGGTGCTCTTTCGCCACCGCGACGCCGCCGAACAGGCGCTCATCGACCTGCGCGCCGCCGGTTTTGCCCCGCAGGTCTTTGCCCTGCCGCCGGAGCGGGACGAAAGCTGGATCGTCTCCAACATCGTCACGGGCGATCCAGCAGCCCTCGACGACCTCGATGGCCATCTGCGCAGCGCCGGCTTGAGCGAAAAACGGGCGGCCTACTTTGCCGCCGGTGTCAGGGCCGAAAAGATTTTGCTTTTGATCCCCGCCGGGGCACGCCTGGCACAGGCGCACGAACTTTTGATCCCGCGCGGGGGCGACTATGGTCCCCACAACCCCTGGAACCCTTCGCGGGAACCGGAGCCGGACGAGCTGGCCTTCTCGCTCGATGAAGACAGCGATTCTGCCGGTGGCCACGACGGCGTCTGGGCGCGCGGCTCGCGCTAGTTCTCGGCAAGCACAAGCGGCACCGCTACACTGGTTATTCTTCCAGGCTGTGGGCAATGGACCTGGAAGATCGGGCGCAGAGGCTTGGATGTCCCAGCAAGTCGAGAATCTGGTGATCATCGGCTCGGGGCCGGCTGGCTACACGGCGGCCATCTACGCCGGTCGCGCCCAGCTCTCGCCGCTGGTGTTTGAAGGCTTTCACGCCTGGGGGATCCCCGGTGGGCAGCTGATGACGACCACCGAGGTCGAAAATTATCCCGGTTTTCCCGAAGGCATCCAGGGACCGGAGTTGGTGGACCGCCTGCGCAGCCAGGCGCTGCGCTGGCAGGCCCGGCTGGTGAGCGAGGATGTCGTCGCCGTCGATTTTACGGCGCGGCCTTTTGTCGTGAGAAGTGGCGAGCGGGAGGTCGCTGCCCAGGCGGTGATTGTCTGTACCGGGGCGCGGGCGCGTCGGTTGCACATGCCGGGGGAGGAGCGGCTCTGGCAAAAAGGGATCTCCGTCTGCGCCACCTGCGACGGTCCGCTACCACTGTTTCGCGGCGGGGTGCTCGCGGTGGTGGGAGGCGGCGACAGTGCCTGCGAGGAGGCGATCTTTTTGACGCGCTACGCCAGCCGGGTCCACCTGCTGGTGCGCTCAGACCAGATGCGCGCTTCTAAGATCATGCAGCAGCGGGTGCTCGCCCATCCCAAAATCGAGATCCACTGGCACAGCCTGCCCATCGGTGCCCACGGCAAAGACCACCTCGAAAATCTGACCGTCGCCGACTGCCGCACGGGCGAGACCCGCAAGCTCAAGGTGAGCGGTCTTTTTTATGCGATCGGCCACGTGCCGAATACGACCCTCTTTATCGGCCAGCTCGACCTCGACGAGGCGGGCTACATCCGCACCCGCAACCCGTCGCTCGCCACAAGCACCGAGGGCGTCTGGGCCGCCGGAGACGTGCAAGATCCGCTCTACCGCCAGGCTATCACCGCCGCCGGCAGCGGCTGTGCAGCGGCGATCGAAGTCGAGCGCTGGCTCTCAGCTCAGCACTTTACCCTTGATCGCAGTTCTCTCAACCCGCAGGCGGCAAGTTAGCGGGCCGCTTGCTCCTGGCCGCTGTGCAGCCAACAATGGTGCTGGTGAGTCAAGAGAATTTTGATCGATGGATATTCCTGAGCGGATGCACGCGGCGGTCTTTTATGGAGTGGGCGATCTGCGCTACGAGCAGGTGCCGGTACCGGCGGTCGAGGCGGAGGAGGTGCTGGTGCAGGTGCGCGCCTGCGGCCTCTGCCAGTCGGATATCAAGAAGCTGCGCTATCCGCTACTGGACCCACCGCGCATCTTTGGTCACGAGACCAGCGGTACCATCGTCCGGGTGGGGGCGGCGGTCACAGACTGGCAGCCGGGTGATCGGGTGGTGGTGATGCACCACATCCCCTGCTTTCACTGCCCGTACTGCCTCAACGAAAATTACTCGATGTGCCGGGTCTACAAGGAAGTGACTACCACCGCCGGTTTTATCCCGAGCGGCGGCGGCTTTGCCGAGTACGTCAAGGTGCCGGGGCACATCGTCCGCTCGGGGGGGCTCATCGCTATCCCCGAGGGGGTGAGCTTCGAGGAGGCGAGCTTTGTCGAGCCGACCAACTGCTGCTTGAAGGCGATCAAAAAAGCCCAGGTGCAGCCCGGCCAGACGATCTTGATTACCGGTGCCGGTCCCATTGGTCTGATGTTTGCGATGCTCTGCCGCCACTTTGGGGCGCGGCCCATCGTCACCGACTTGTTGCCCTCGCGCATCGAGCGGGCAAAAAATCTGGGGGCCGCAGCGGCCCTCGACGCTGCCGCCGCCGATCTGGCCCAACAGGTGCGCGCCCTCACCGGCGGGCTGGGCGTGGATACAGCCCTGCTCGCTGTCCCGAGCACCCGCGCCTTCGATCAGGCGCTCGCCCTCACCCGCAAGGGCGGCAGGATCCTCTTTTTTGCCGAGTTTCCGGAGGCGGTGCAGATCCCGCTTGACCCGAACGTGCTCTATCGCCAGGAAATCGACCTGATGGGCTCCTACAGTTCTTCGTACAAGGTGCAGTCTCTGGCTGCCCAGATCGTCTTTGAAAGGCTTATCGACGTGAGCGCCCTCATTTCGGACTTTTATCCGCTGGCGGAGTTGGCGGCGGCGGTCGAGCAGGCGCTCCACCCGGCCCCCGAGACCTGCAAGATCCTCATTCGGCCTTGATGGGCAATAGCCAGGCCAGCCCCCCGATAAGCGCCGCACCGGTGTAGACGGCAAACCAGAGCACCCCAAAACCGAGCGCCTGCTCACCGGCAATCCCCACAAGGCCCAACAGCAGCACGTAGCCGCCCTCGCGCACCCCCAGGCCGTTGATGCTCACGGGGGCCAGGGTAGCGACCGTAATCAGACTGTAGACGGTGATGAGCACCGCCGCTGCCACCCGCAGGTGGAGGGCGGCGGCAATCAGTACCAGCACCAGCCAGTTGATGAGCTGGATAAAGAGCGTCGCACTCCCGACGCGGGCGAGGACCGCCGGTCTGCGCAGCTGCTTCTCCCAGAGGGCGATCGTATCGAGAATGGCCTTGAAGCGCGTGGGCCGCTGCGCCAGATAAAAGCTCAGGGGAGCGAGCGCCAGCCAGGCAAGGGCGACCCCGGCGCTCAGGCTCCACAGCCAGGGCCTCAGCCCATCGAAGCCCGCGATCGTGGTGCAGGCGAGGCTGCCAATCACAAGTAAGAACAACATGCCGCTGTAGCGGTCGGCGAGCACCGTGTAGGCCGCTGCCCAGCTTCTGGTGCCAGCCCGGCCCAACAGCACCGCCCGGCCCACGTCCCCTCCAAGGCTGCCGGGCAAGAAGACCGCCACAAACAATCCCATCCAGTAGACCCGCAGATAACGGAGGCGATCAAAGGGCAAAGCCATCGCCTCGCCCAGCCAGGCCCACTTGAGGGCGTTGAGCATCTGCCCGGCCACAAACAGCCCCAAAGCCGCCCCCAGCAGCCCCAGATCCGCCCCTGCGAGCACCGCCAGCAACTTCTGAAAGTCGATGAGCCGAAAGATCAAAACCAACAGCGCCAGACTGGCTGCGATCTTGAGCACCAGTCGGGTTCTCGGCCCGACCCGCTCCCGCCAGCCCGCACTGAGCTTTTGCAGGGTAAAAAACATAGAACCGATTGTACAGGAGAGCCTGGCTGCCCTCCCGGACAATCCCCCCTGTATGCGGCCCTCTGCAGCAAATTGTTGTCTTTGCTACGGAATACATTCGCAGCCCTGCAGCAGGCCAGAATTAACAATTCGTATTAATTGTCGCCGGATTTCCCCATGCGCCCCGCCGTCCTCCACAAGTTTTCCACAGGCGGTCTACGAGGTCGGTATCGTTCAGGACATCAACTGTGGAAAACTTTGCCGCCGCTCGACCCAACAATTGATAAGCCATGTAAAGAGAATGACTAACTTTTGCCGGTTCATTCATCGCCTGCTGGACCGCTGGGGGCCGCTGGGCCGCTTCAGCGGTGATTGACAGTCGCGGTTCGCCCACGAACAATGGTCTCAACTTGATCGAAGTGAGCGAGAAGCGATGAAAACGATGGTCAGTGTTCTGGCTGAGATTCCTGAAGAATTGCACGACACATTGCAGATTTATCTGGACAATCACCCCGATTGGGACCAGAACCGGATCTTTACGGCAGCACTCTCGCTGTTTTTGTTGCAAAACGGCGGCGGCGATCGTCGTGCTGCCCGGACTTACCTGAACACGTTGTTTCAGAAGACTTCGTAGGCCCATCGTTTTTTGCACCGGACAATGCGGGGAAGGTCGTCGGTGAGCGCCTTTGATAGGGTACGACCACTCTGCATTGCCTCTGCAGGCTTTTTGCGCATCCACCCGTTGACTGGTCTTTGTTGAACTGAACGGTACCGTCCGCCGACAGCGTTGAACTCGCACTGTCACCTGCGATTGCGTGCGGGAGAGCGGAGCGTGTCATATTTGGCAAAGAGTCTGATGGGCAGGATGAGCGTAGCCGCAGAGCCGCTGGATGTACTGGTAGTCGGTGCCGGCCTGAGTGGTCTGGCCCTGGCCTGGCACCTCCAGCGCTCTGGCCGGAGGGTCCTGGTGTGCGAGGCGACTGAGCGGGTGGGCGGTGCGATCAGCTCCGAACTCATCGATGGCTTCACCTGCGAGGGCGGTCCGAACAGTTTTCAATCGACCCGGCCCCTGCAGGAGTTGCTGGTCGAACTGCAGCTGGAGGAGCGGCTGGTCTTTGCCGAGGAGCGGCTCGCCCGCTTTGTCTGGTGGGAAAACCGCCTGCGGCCCGTGCCGATGAGCCCTGCGCAGTTCGTGCGCGCAGATCTGCTCAGCTGGCCGGGCAAACTGCGCTGTCTATCGGAATTTTTTGTGCCGCCTCTTTCGGAGCCGCGCGAGGAGACGGTAGCCGAATTCGTGCTGCGCCGCTTCGGCGACGAAGCGCTCAATCGCCTCATCGAACCGTTCATCGCCGGGGTGTTCGCAGGCGACGCCGGGCAGTTGAGCGCCGATGCGGCCCTCGCCCCGCTCGTCGAACTGGAACGCCAGGCGGGCAGCGTGCTCAGGGGGCTGTGGCAGCGCCGCAATCGGGGGGTGCTCACACCCCAGCGGCTGTGTACGCTGCGCGGCGGCATCGAGCAGTTGCCACGGGCAATTGCCCGGCGGTTGCAATCGCAGTTGCGCTTCCAATCGCGCTTAGAGGCGCTGGAACCGCTGGCAGGGGGCTGGCAGGCGATTGTCCTCGATGGGCGGGGTGAGGCCCAGGCGATCAGTGCCCGCTCGGTGGCGCTTGCCGCCCCCGCTTGGGCGATCGCTCCGGTGCTGGCGCGGCTCGATCCGAGCCTGGGCCGCGCCCTGGAGAGCATCTACTATCCACCGGTGGCGGCGGTCAGCCTCGGCTACTCAAAAAGCCAGCTTCCCAACCTGAGCGAAGGCTTCGGCCATCTCATCCCGCGCGGACAATCGCTGCGCAGCCTCGGGGTGATCTACAACAGTTGCCTCTTCCGGCACGCCGCCCCGACGAGCTGGCGGCTTTTTACCTGTTTTTTAGGGGGTACGACCGACCCGCTCATCGCCGATCTGAGCGACGGTGAACTGGCCAATCTGGCGCACCGCGAACTGCAGGCGGTCCTCGACTTTCAATCGAGCTATCAGCTGTTGCGGGTGGCGCGCTGGCCCAGAGCGATTCCCCAGTATGCCCTGGGCCATATCACCAAACAGGAGCGCATCGAGCGCTACTTGGCGGAGCTGCCGGGATTGTTTCTGGTCGGCAATTATTTTGGCGGCATCTCTGTGGGCGACTGCGTGCGCCAGGCCCGTCTCAAGGCAGATAGCGTGCTGCAGTTTCTCACAAGAACCGCTGCCAATGGCCGCCTCAACCTGGCCTGAGTGCTATGACTCAGATCTCGCACCAAGGTGTGGCATTTTTGTTTACCGCTGTAGTAGTGCCTCTGCTTTTTTTGGGCCGTTCGATCGGCACTTCTGTCCCATCGACGACGACCACTTCCAGATGCACATTCGACTGCGTTGCTTGAGGTGAAGGCAGCCGAAAGCGTCCGGATTGCACCAGCAGTCGCTCGACTTTGTGGACGATACGACAGACGGTCGATTCGTGTATGTCCCAGCTTTGAGCGATGTGAAAGTGGGTGCGGCCTGCCCCCCGACCTGGCCCCAAACGGGGGTTGGGGGCGAGCAGGGGCATGGGGGGTACTCCCGCGAGTACTGCAGGGCAAGCAGCAACTGGTCTTCAGTAGAGAGTTTGGCCTGTCCGCCACGCTTGCCGGTGCGCTCCAGAGTCGGTCGAAGGACATCGACCATTGCCTGGAAGGTTTCAGCTCGCACACCGCAGAGGCGTTTGAAGTCGGTGGGCTTGAGATGTTGGATATCCTGATAGCTCATCATCAGGGCAGAAAAGCAGTAGTGACCCTACTACTTGTGACCCATCCTAGACATTCATGCAAGAGGTCTAATATTTCATCTTTCCTGTCTGATGCTGGTGCAGGCATAGCATGTTGTAAAACGTCTTCCACTTTGTAATTTTGTAATCGTAAGTAACAGCAGGTAACTCATTGAGCCAAATACGTGCTTGTCTGGCCATTCCAAAATCAAATTCTTTCATCTTTCTATTCTGCAGAAGTCCCGAAATTCAGCACCAAATCTCAAGATTTTGGGGGACTTATCAGCGCTTCTATTTGCTCTGTATTTACATCCTTTGTCTTTTGACATAATAACTCTAAGGTTACAGAGCAAAGGCGCTTAAAGACATTTATAGAGGAGCCAACAACTCCATGAGCAGCATATCTAAATTCTAGTACGCCTTCTCCGATTTGCTGTATAATTGGAGACTCAACAGCTTTTTCCAGTACTGCAACTGCGTATTCAGTTGGCAGGCCGGTAAAAATATTATCGAGCCTAGAAGCCAAAGCCCAAGACAGTTCTCTACCAAGCTTATCTGAGGACATCACTTTTACAAGCAGTTCTCCTGAAATGCAAGGAGATTTGATTTCGGCACCTAGTATTCCACATTGATTCAATCCGCCTGGAATTAGAATTTCAACAGCAACTTTGCTGATCAATCGTTCATGTTGTTCAGCTAGGATTGGCACTTTCACAATACTTTGCAAAACATCTGCTGCATCATATTCGTAGCTAATATCAGGCAATTCGTTGAGCCAAATACGTGCCTGTTTGAACGTTCTTAACTTCAATTCTCTCATCGCTCTAACCCGTAGAATTCCCAAAATGGGCGAGAAAATTCACCAGGAAACTGCTTAATAACATCTGGATGATATACACTAAATCGTGAGACGTTATATTTTTTCAGTGCTGCCTCATGTGCAACAAAATATGCTTCACTAGACTCTATGCCTTGCTCTAACAAAGATTTCATCAATGTTGCTTCCGAAATTTCGTGAGTGTAAAAGCTTGCATCTGAACCGGAAATTTTTAAGCCATTTGCTAATGCTTCCTCCAATCTGGACACCATAGCAGTATTATACGATATATCGCCAAATTTCATCAGATGCTCTTTTACAATTGAGAGACCTTTTTCTGTGATTGTAACTTCAAGACCGGCAAGTTTTCCAAATCCTTCACCTCCCGTACGTGCGCCACTCCAAAATGCTCCTGTTGCCCTGATAGAATCTCCAACTGCCTCTCGTGCTGCAACTGCAACGACGCCTTTGATTGCTGCAGTCGCCAGGCTCTTAATCAGAAAAACATCAGAGATAGCAAGGGCTGTATTGAACAGACCCCAACCTACTCGACCATTCTGAAAATCATCGATTGCCTGTCGGCCTGAACCCCAGACGGGAATCAAGCTTTCGAGTAAGCCTGGTGCTCCAACTCCTCCTGACTCAGTCTGAACCGCGTCGAGTTGCTGAGCGACATTGTTTGCAGGACAGGAAACCGAAAGACTGATATCGGCATTCGGCAAATTCTGCTCAGCGTTAGAGATGGTGGCCACCAGCCTGGTGATGTCTCCCATTGCTCAGCTGCCCCTACTCAGTCGGTGCCAGTGATCGGAGCGCTCTTGCACTTCCTGCCAATCCTGCACAGTCGTTCTGCCAATCAAAGCTCGTACTCTTCTATTTGGATGAATGGCCGGGTCGTTGAGAACAGCCTTGATCCGGGTATGTTCATCGAAGTTTGGTGCAAACTCGAACATTAAACCCACGAAGGCCGTGAGGCTCGATTCCCAGGTGATGCCATAGCGCCTGGCCTGCTGCAGCCCAAAACGGACACGACTTTTTAGCTCAGTGTCAGATAACGTTGAAACACTGCCCTCGTGATGGGTTCTCAAGTGCTTGAGCAGTTTTTCGACAAAGGCCGCCTCGGCCAGAGAATAGAACGCGCTTTCATGCTCCTGTCGTATTCTGAACGCCCGCTCTGCTTTCGTCCTCTCTGTTCCCTGCTGTGCTGTTCGTTCATCGCCTGCAAAATGTAATATCTTTTCACTTCTTCCGTCCTCCATCAGGAAACTTGCGACTGGACCATAAAACCGCTGCAGCTCTTCTGCATTGCAAGCTGGCAGGAATAAGCGCAATACTCGTGGGTCGTAAAAGCGAAAATATAGCTGCTTACCTTGCGTATCCTCGACCAATAAGAATTTGCGAAAGTGGGTGCGCAGTTGCTCCAGCGGCGCTGTCGAAATCAGATACACCCCCCAACTCGCTCCCCACGCTTGCGTCAGCCATTGCAACAGGGCCGATTCCAGTCGCACCCTGACAAGATAGGGAGCACAACGCGCCAGGGTGCTCTCTGCTTCGCCCCGATACAAACAGGCGCGCTCCGCCAGGTGACTGCTGGTGTAACTTTCGATGCCCGTCAGGATGTCTGGATGACGGGCAGCATCGAGCAGAGCATAAAGCCAAGCTCCCGGTAGACGCTCCACTGCTTCACTAAGCTGCTGGCGGACCTTCCGCGCTGAAGAGGGTGGCAACCGTGGCTCGTTGCTCATGGGCAAACCTCGCAGAACGGCAGACCGCTCAGTGCCGCCTCAAATAGTGCCAGCGCCTGCGGTGTGTCCAGTTCAGCCAGATTCAAAGCGGCTTCGGGTACAGCAGCGGTGAGGACAGTCTCCAGCAGAGGCTGTTCGTCCGCAGGTAAAGGCAGAGCGGGTGCAGATGCGCTGGCGCTGCCGTTGGGCGAGTACTGGCTGCCAAAGTAGCCCACACCGTCCCGCTTGACCTGCATCGCTCCCCCACCGCCGGATTTGAGAGCGTAGATGGCCTCGCAGGAAAGCACGACCTGCTCGGTGGCTACCTGGGGCTGCTCAGGCAGCTTTGCTATGAGCATCGGTCCTTTGAAGCCGGTGACAACCGCACCGATCAACGTCCAGCACTGCACCGTATCGCCTGCCGGGTTGAAATAGAGGATGTTGACGTTGCGCCGGGTCATCGCCCGCGCGGGGTCGAGCGCCTCGAAGGCCCAGTCGATAAACTGGCTGCTGTCGGTCAGCCCGTGGGTGAGGGTGACATCGGTGTGGCTGACAGGCCCGAGATACGTTCTGGTTTGCTCGTTGACGCCGCCTTCGTTGTAGGGATTGTTCTTGAAGGTGAGGCCCAGACCACTGCACTGGGAGAAGCTGGCGGTGAGCTGGCCGTCGATCTCGACGTAGAAGCGGTGGGGCAGGACGTAGTTGAGCTGGTGGGCAATGTTGCCGTTCTGAGTCATGGGATAGAAGGTGTGTCAATAACAACAGGAATGACGCATTCCCAGATAAAGATATCAGAACCGTACAGTCTTGGTGATAATGCTGGTCAGACAATTTCATCCTTAACGGCTGTGGCAGATCCGAGCACCGGTGCTCCTGAATGCTCATCGTCAGTCAATGAGCGTAAACTCTAATATATGAAGCAATATTGCGAAGAGGGGCTGCTGGCGGGCTGGTCGGCGCTCGCGCCGGTGCTGCGGCTGTTGCTCGTGACCGACGGAACCGTAACCGAACTATTGGAGGCGTACTTTCTCGAAGCGATCGTCGTGCGCAAGCTTGCGGTGGGCCGTGAGGACGAAGACGCCTTCGCTCGCGAGGTGCTCTTAGTCGGTGCCAGAAGCGGGCAGTGCTACGTTCATGCCCGCTCACTCATCTGGCCGCAGCGCCTCGACGAGCGGTTGCGGCGGGGGTTGTTTGAAACGGATCGGGGGATCGGCCAGCTGTTGCGCGAGAACCGCATCGAGAGCTACCGCGAACTGGAACGCTGCTGGCGCGAACCGGCTGGAGCGAGGGCCGGATATTTTGGCGTCGATGCCGGGGTGGAACTTCTGGCGCGCCGCTACCGGGTTCACAGCAGGGCAGCAGTGATTATGCAGATTACCGAGCGCTTTTCTCCCCGGCTATTCGCTTCTTAGCGGGCAGGCTGGAGGTTGGCGGTGCAGACCGGGCTGCGGGCCGGGAAGGTGGCCGGAATGGAGGGGGCTCTGGCCGGGTCGGGGCTGGTAGTTTCGCTGACGGACGGTTTGGCGGGCTCGGCGGGCCAGCGGCTGCCGTCGGCGAAGACGACGGATTTGACCTGGGCGGCGGCGATCACCCCCGGCCAGGCTAGATACAGTTCGCGCAGGCGCTTGCGGGTGCTCGTGTTGGGCAGGAGCTTGAGGCCGCTCATTGGGCAGCTCAGGCGGGTCATGATCGTGCCCTGAACATCGGCCATCGTCAATTCCAGTTCCAGGTTGTCGATGGGCTGGGCGGAGGTGTTGCGCAGAGCGATCGTCGTATCCCAGATCATGTTGGGGCCGCGAAATTCTTCGTCCTGCAGGCTGCTATTTACCTCGTCGATGCGCACCGGTGGATCGGCAGCGACAGGGGGCAGAGCGACGCCCTGCAGTGCCTTGCTCGCCCAGGCGGCCCCGGCGATGAGCAGGCTACTGGCGATCGTCAGCAAAATCGTCTTCTTCAAGGGGTGCCTTCTTGCGGAGGTGTACTGGTCGGCGGCTGCCGCCACTGATCGAAGTTGAAGCGCTGCCAGAGCGTCCCATCGATGCGCGCCACAGTCACTGGCTGGAATGGGTTGAACCGCTGCCGGGGCCGGAAAGTCATCAACTCGCTGCCGACGGTCGGCTCCAGCCGCCGGTAGATGGCGTCGAACAACAGCCGCAGACCGAATTTATTATCGCCGTAGAGCAGATTCTGGGTATTGGCGCTGTAGCGGGGCGGGTTGAGGGTGATCGAAGGGGCAAAAATCGACCCGACGATCCGGGCGCTGCCCTCGCTGATAAACGGGGCGTTGCTGAAGACCTGCGCCTGCAGGCGCAACAGCGGCACCACCTGCACCTCGCCCCGCACGCTCTCGCGCTGGAGGGTGCCCTGCTGCTGGCGGGCGTTGGCCCCGAGCGAAATCAGCACCTCCGGCTCCCCCCGGTCCGAAAGGGCGGCAAGAATATAGTTGCGCTTGTCGAGGTTGACCGATCGCGCCCCGCTCGGGATGCTCACATCGCCGATATTGACGCTGCTAATCAGGCGGTTGAGGGTGGTGGGCAGGTTGGGGGGAGCGCCGATGTCGCGCTGCACGTCCTTGTTGGCGACGGTGAAGGGCACGCCCCGCGCGTTGGCAAGCACCGTCACCGGGATCGCCGAGGAAAAAAGTAGCCTGACACCGGCGGGTTTGTTGTCCAGGGGCGGGGGCGCACCGTTAGGCCCTGCCGGAGGTGGTCCTCCCCGCTGTGCCCCGCCCGGTGTCGAAGCACTGAGGCCGGCGGGAACAGAAGCGGTGCTCTGGGTGGTTGTCGAGGCGGTGGAGTCCGTGGGCGTCGAGGCGGTGCTGCCGGGACTCGTCGCAGAGGGGGATCCCGGCGGCAGCGGTTTGAGCGCACAGACGATAGCGAGGCTGTCGGCGGCGCTCACCGGCACGAGGCTGGCATTTTCGAGGCTGAGGCAGTTGTCCTTGCCGGTGATGACGAGTGTGCCCCGGCCCTTGTAGGTAAAGACGCGAAAGGGCTGGCCCTTGAGGGCCATAGAGCGCCCCTCGATATAAAAGATGCCGCGCCGGGCCTTATTAAAGTCGAACTGGGACTTGACAGCGTCGTAGATCTTTTCGCCGCGCGGGTTGACGACGTTGTTGAGGTCGTTGAAGTCCTTGCGCAGCACCGTGCCCGCTTTGCCGATCCGTTCTGCGAAGGGCACGCTCAACTGCAGTGTGCCGGGTACGTCCTCGTCGCTGAGACTTTCAAAGCTGGCGCTGAGATCGATGTCGCCCGCCTTGGCGAAGCGGCGGTTGCCGCCCACCATCAAAAAGCCGTCCTCCTTGTTGGCCGCCTGGGCAAAAAGGCCGCGATTGAGGGGCTGGGCCGGGATGTTGCCGTCCGCCTGGGCGTAGGGTTTGCCGGTTTCGGGGTTGCGCGCCGGCTTTGCGCTCAAGTCTGCCCGCCCTTCGAGGCGCACCCAATCGCCTTCGATCCTGGGCGCATCGACCAGAATCGGCCCTTCGACCCGCACCCGGCTCAGGGTACCGGGAACAGCCTTCAGCCAGAAAGGCGGCTGCTTTTGGGGATCGACTCTAGTGACGGCTACTGCTCCCAGGGCTACCTCCGGCCTGCGGGTGGTGGCCGGGTCGTTGAGGTTGACCGACAGGCGCAGGGTCTGGGCAATCGCCTGCCTGCCATCGGTGCCATCGCCGCCGCTCTCGCCCACCACTTCGACCTGGCGGACGGCGACCGGCAGAATCCCCCCGCTCTCAGCCACTTCGGCAATCGAGAGCGGAATCCAGCGCACCGCTCCCAACTGGTGCAGCCACCAGCGCTCGCTCGGGGTGCGGTCCTTGAGGGCGGTAGCCTCAAAGGTGTCCGGCAGCGGCTCCGGGCGCATCAGGTCGCTCAGCCCGAGCACGGTGCCGTCGAAGCTGAGCCGTGGGTAAGCCAGGTAGAACTGGTCGCCCTGCTTGTAGAGCCCAAAGGGGCCGGTGTCGTCGGGTAGCGGCGTCTCGGCGCGATCGTCGAGGGCCAGAAGCCGGCTGCCCAGCCGGTTGCGAATCGCAGCGAGGGCCGATTCGGCTGAAAGATACGCCTCGGCGCGGTCGCGCTCGCCCGTAGCTGTGCGCGAGCGGTTGATCGCGAGCGAGAACACCGTCGTCCCGATCGCAAGCAAGATTGCACCCAACAGCAAAACCGCGATCAGGGTAAAGCCCCGGCGGTTTCTCACCCTCATCGGGGCGGATCCAGCGGGAGCCGCGCCCCCGGTGCCGGCTGGACATCGCGGACGCGGGGCGTCAAAAAGACGACCAGTTCGCTCTGGGAGACACTGGTGCTGGTGCTGCTAAAAAGTTGTCCGATAAGCGGCAGATAGCCCAGAAGCGGCAGGCGCACGATGTTCTCGGTGGTGTTGTTCTGAATCAAGCCGCCAATCTCGATCGTCTGACCGTCCTTGACGAGCAGGGTGTTCTTGACCTTGCGCCGGGAGATGTCGGGGGCGGCGTTGGCGCTGCTGCGCTGGCCGAGGCTCGAAGACTCGATGCTTAGCTCCGCCAGCACGTTGCCGTCCGCCTGGACGGTGGGGGTGATTTCGACGACGGTACCGGCGCGCAGGGTATTGAGCGTCGAGTTGTTGACGCTCGCACCGCTGACGTTGGTGAGCTGGTTAAGGACCAGGTTGACGTCGGTCTGCACGTCGATCGAACCTTTCTGGCCGCTGATCGTGTTGAGCTTGGTGTCGGTGAGCAGGCGGGCCTTGCCCTGGTTGATCAGGCCGCCCACCACCTCAAGAATGCGGGCGATGTTGTTGAAGACCCCCACGGCCACACCGCCGGTGAGCTGCGAGGAGAGGGCGATCGGGTTCTGGTTGGCAAAGTCGAGGGTGGGAGGGGCGACGGTGACCACGCCGCCGTTGCTCGTGATCGTCGAACCGGTGCCGATGCTGGTGCCGGTGCTGCCGGTGCCGCCGGTGTTGATCGTGCCGGAGCTGACGGTTGTGCCGGTGCCGCCCCCTACCAGGCCGCCGGTATTCGGGTTGAAGCCCACCACCGAGCCGGTCTGAAAGGCTTTGAGGACGTTCAGTTCGCGCGAGCCGGTCTCGCTTAATTCGACGATCTTGACCTCGAAGACGACCTGCCTGATCGGCTTATCGATCTCCTGGATCAAGGCGCGGACCTGGTTGCGCACCGCGTCGGTGCCGCTCACCACGATCGCGTTGCGGGCCGGGTCTTCTTTGATGAACTGGGTGAGGCTCTGGGGAAAGAGGTTCTTGGCGTCCTTGGAGCGGGTGAAGGCGAGCGGAAACGCTTCGGTGCGCTCGAGGGCACGGCTGGTAAGCGTACCGGGGGTCGAATCGCCGATGAGGTAGGTCTGGCCCTGCTTGACAAAACCGAAGCGGGTGCCGTTGAGCAACTGGGCTAGAGCGTCCTCGAAGGGCACATTCGAGATGCGCCCCGTCACCCGGTCCTGCAGTACGCCCTTGATAATCAATGCCGCCCCGGACTGGTTGGCGATGTTCTCGACCACCGAACTGAGTTCGGCGTTCTTGACGTTGAAACTCACGGGCCGCCTTGAAGGGTCCGCGCCGGGCGTGCCGAAGCCGGGCGTGTTGATATTGCTCAGCCCGCTCGCCGGTGGCTTGCTCACGATATAGACGTTGCCCTCGGTGCGGTTGATCGTGAGCCCCGCCGCCGCCCCGATCGCCGTGAGCGCGTCTTTGAAGGTGACTTTATCGAGATTGAGGGAGACCCGGCCATTCACGGTGCTCTCGGTGACGACGTTGCCCTTGGCCACCCTTCCCAGGAGCGTCAGGGTGTCGCGCACGTCGCCGTCGCGCACCTTCAAGCTCACTTTTTCTTCGGCAGAGGCAACCGGAGCGGTCGTTCCCGGCGGCGGGGGCGGCAGTTGGGCCAGCCCCTCGGTCTGGATCTCGATGGTCGGGTTGTTGGCCACCGGCTGGCCGGCCACGACTTTAAACGTGCTGCCCAGGGCGCGGGGTTTATAGATGAGGCGCGTCCCTCCCGCCACCGCCTGCACGCTCACTGTTCCCAGCGCATTGTCCTGGCTCGGGGGCAACCCGTCCGGCTCGGTGAGCGGCAAAAAAAGAATCACCTCGTTGGCGGTGTTCTTCTCGATCGAGAAGGTGACCGGGGCGGCAGTCCGAATGCGCAGCGTTGTACCGGCCACATCGATGCCCGCCAGCGGTGCCGCCTGGAGGGCTGCCCCCCAGAGCGAGCCTGCTACTGCCACGAGGGATCTGCTGTACCAGCGATTCACAACCATTCTCCGAGTGCCGCCCGTCTAGACTGACACAACCCGCAGAAGTTCCTCAATAGTGGTACTGCCCTCCATGACTTTGGCCACACCGGCCTCCGGCAGCGAGCGGATGCCCCTGGCGCGCAGGTAACTCGTGATCTCACCGTTGGAGGAACGGGCATGGATGAGGCCGCGCAGGTGCTCGTCGATTTCCATCACCTCGAAGATGCCCTCCCGCCCGTAGTAGCCGGAGCCAAAGCAGTGCTGACAGCCGGAGGCCCGCTTCCACTCGATGGGCATCTGGGCGTACTCGGGATGGGAATCGAGCTTGAGGCGCTGCAGATCGAGGCTATCGGGGGCGTAGGAGATGCCGCAGTGGCGGCAGACCCGGCGCACCAGCCGCTGGGCCACCACGCCCAGGAGCGCTCCGGCGATGAGGTACGGCTCGACCTGCATGTCGAGCAGGCGGCTTACGGCGCTGGGGGCGTCGTTGGTGTGGAGCGTGCTGAGGACGAGGTGGCCGGTCATCGCCGCCTGGAAGACGGTTTGAGCCGTTTCAAGGTCGCGGATCTCGCCCACCATGATGATGTCGGGATCTTGACGGAGAATCGAGCGCAGGCCGCTGGCGAAGGTGAGACCGGCACGCGGATGCACCTGCACCTGGTTGATGCCGGGAAGCTGATATTCGATCGGATCTTCGATCGTGACGATGTTGCTCTCTGGCCTGAGAATTTCGCGCAGGCTCGTGTAGAGGGTGCTCGTCTTGCCGGAGCCGGTGGGACCGGTAATCAGCACCAGCCCCTGGGCCCGGCCCAGCCAGTTGCGGAAGCGGGCCAGATCGGCGGCGCTGTAGCCCAGCTCTTCGAGGGCTGTAAAAGTGTTGTTCTTGGGTAACAGCCGCAGCACCGCCTTTTCGCCGTGCAGGCAGGGCAGGGTGCTCACGCGCAGATCGACTAGCTGGCCATTGATTTCTTGGGTAACGCGGCCATCCTGCGGGGTGCGGTGGTTGGCGATGTCAAGTTCGGCCAGCACCTTGACCCGCGAAATCAGAGCCTTGCTCTCAGCGACCGGAAAGACGCCCATCTCCCGCAGCAGGCCGTCGATCCGAAAGCGCACTCTGAGACCATCCTCCTGCGATTCGAGGTGGATGTCGCTCGCCCGGCTTCTCAGGGCTTCGTTGAGGAGCCGCTGCAACTGGCTGCTGACCCGCTTGCCCTCGGCGGTGCCGTCGGAGCCGATCGTAATCGTAGGCTCCGAGCTACCGGTTTCAAAGCTGCCCGCTGCCGCCTGAAAGTACTCCGGCAGCCGCTCGCGACCGATATTCCACCAGCGGCGCACCTCGGAGGCGGCGAGGTTGACCAGGCGAATATCGCAGCTGATCTTCTCGCGCACCCGGCGCTGCTCCATCTCCGATAGGACGTTGAAGCTGCCCAGGTAGAGCTGGCGGTTATAAAAGGCCAGCGGCACCACCGAGCGCAGATCTTCGCCCAGTTTGCCGGCCAGAGAACGGATCAAATTCCAATCGAGCGTCTCAGGAATCAAGACGACGCCGATGCCGGGACTGTCGGCGACGGGCAGCTTCAGTTCAGGCGGAAGTGAAGAACTTTGCATAACAACTCGCTTTGGTTCTGTTAGCAGGACGGTGAGGGGGGAGACCGGGTTTCCCCGCAGGAGGCGGACCGGTTCATTCGCACTCTACCACCGGCAGGTGGGGGGAAGGATGTTATCGCTCCGACATCCGGCCAATAATATCCGGCAGGTTAACCGCCCGGATGGACAGCGGGCGCGATAATGATTAGGTCCGTTCTGGCCCGATCATGCAGATTGCAACTGCCGAGGCAGTCGCCTGGCTGCAGCAGCGGACCGTCTTCCAGGCTCTCGCTGAACCGCTGCTCACCCTCGTTGCCGCCGCCCTGGAGGAACTGGTGGTGCGCTCAGGCCGGAGGCTGGTGCTCGAGGACAACGCTCCCGAAGCCCTGTACATCTTGATCGAAGGCAGGCTCGAAGGCTACCGCACCAGCTTGAACGGCCCGGCCACCGCCAGCAGTCTGCTGCCGGGAGCGGTCGTCCATCTGCCGGAGTTGCTCTTGGGCCAGCGCGCCCAGCGGACGGTGATTACCCTGAGCGACTGCCGCCTCTGGTCGATCCCGGCGGTGCGCTTTCGTGCCCTGGTGGCCCAATCTCCGGCTCTGGCGGAGGGTCTGACCCGGCTTCTGGCGGGCGAGGTGGCCCAGATGGCCGCCCAACTGAGCTTTGAGCAGGAGCGCGCCGCCGCCTTGCGCCCCTATCTCATCCCCCGCGCCCGGCGCGGCATCGTCGGCAAAAGCCGCTACGCCGTCACCCTGCGCGCCCAGATCCGCCAGGCCGCCACCGACCGCAAGCCGGTGCTGCTTTTTGGGGAGCCGGGACTTGAGAAGGACAACCTCGCAGCCCTCGTCCACTTTGGTTCTCCCTGGCGGCGCGAGCCCATTATCCAGGTCAACTGTGGGGCGCTGCAGCCGAGCGGCGCGGAGCTGTTTGGCCGCAGTGGCGGGCGGGCGGGCCTTTTAGACTGGCTGGGCGAGGGGACGCTGGTGCTCAACAACATCCAGGATCTGCCGGGTGCCCTGCAGGAGCCGATCCGCTCGCTGCTTGCCACAGGCTACTACCGGCCCGTCTACCGGCCCGAAGAACCGCCCCCGGCCCAGCGGCAGAACCACTCGCGGATCCTCTTGATCGCCGAGCGCGCCGCCGGTAACCTCGAACGACTGGTCGGCCACTCGATCAAGGTGCCGCCTCTGCGGGTGCGCAAGGGCGATATTGCCGCCCAGATCGCGTACTACCTCAACCTGCTCGTCCGCACAGAAGGCACCCCGAAGCCGCGCGTGACCCCCGAAGCGCTGCGGCAACTGCAGAGCTACGACTTTCCCGGCAATCTGGCCGAGTTGCGCAGTCTCATCGAGCGGGCCGTCGCCCAATCGGGCGGGGCGAGCGAACTGACCGAAGAAATTTTCTGGCCCGCCCAGGCCCGCAAAAAGCGTTTTCGCTACAACCTGCTCAACGCCCAGCCCGCCCTGCGCCGCTTTTTGCGCAGCCGGTGGTGGCCGGACCGGCTCAACTATGGCTTTACGGCCACCTTCTTTGTCCTGGTGGTCGCGGTGCTGTTTGCTGGTCCCCAGCGGCGCGCCGACAACGCCGCCTTAAACATGTTCTGGGCCTGGTGGTGGCCCCTGGTGCTCATTGGCTTTCCCTTCGTCGGTCGCCTCTGGTGTGCCGTCTGCCCCTTCATGATCTGGGGGGAGATTGTCCAGAAACTGCGAGTGGCACTGATACCCGTTCCCCTCCGCCGCTGGCCCCGCCAGCAGGCCGAGCGCTGGGGCGGCTGGTTTTTATTCGCGCTCTTTGGCTTGATCTTTTTGTGGGAAGAACTGTGGGTGCTCCCCGACACCGCCGCCCTCTCCGCCTGGCTGTTGCTGCTTATTACCGGCGGAGCCGTCGTCTGCTCGGCGATCTTCGAGCGGCGCTTCTGGTGCCGCTATCTCTGTCCCATTGGCGGCATGAACGGTCTATTTGCCAAGCTCGCCATCACCGAACTGCGCGCCCAGCAGGGCATCTGCTCGGCCACCTGCACCACCTACCAGTGCTATAAAGGCGGCCCTGCCCTCGACGAGGGCCAGACTACCGGCGGCTGCCCGCTCTACTCCCATCCGGCCCAACTGGTGGACAACCGCGACTGCGTGCTCTGCATGACCTGCCTCAAAGCCTGCCCGCACCGCTCGGTGGAATTCAATTTGCGCCCCCCCGGCATCGAACTGTGGACCACCCACATCCCGCGCCACTACGAGGTGGCGCTGTTGTTTCTATTGATGGGCGGGATCTTTTTGCACCACCTGCCCCAGATTTCCGGGCTCCTGGGCTGGTCCATCGCAAGCTTTAGCTCCCACGCCCTTCTGGCTCTGCTCATTCTGGCGGTACCGCCGCTACTGGCCCTCGCCGTCCACGGCCTCGTTCGCCTGGTGGCGCAGGCGGGCGAAGCCAAGGCGTTTATCGAACTGGCTTACGGCTATCTGCCTCTGGTACTGGGGGGTACCCTCGCCCACTACCTGCGCCTCGGACTCACCGAAGCCGGGCAGATCCTGCCGGTCACCTGGCGCACCTTTGGAGCGAGCGGAGCAGACCTGCCGGTGCTTGTCGCCCACCCGGCGGTGATCGCTTTTTTGCAGGGGGCGGTGCTTCTTGTTGCGCTCCCTCTGGCTCTCTGGCTCACCCGCAAGATCGCCCGCCAGCCGCTGCGCGTATTGCTACCCCAGTACCTGGGTAGCCTTGTGCTCACCGCCAGTCTCTGGGCACTCATCGTGGGCCGCTAGGTGGGCATCGGTGACCGCTCCGATACTGCTACTGCTCACCAGATGAGCGTACTTGGCGAGCACTCCACGGGTGTAGCGCGGCTGGGGCGGCGTCCAGGCTGCTCGCCGGGCAGCCAGTTCCGCCTCGTCTACCAGAAGTTCGAGCTTGCGCGTCGGGGCATCGATCGAAATCAGATCGCCTTCTTCGACCAGGGCGATCGTGCCGCCGACGTAGGCTTCGGGAGCGACGTGGCCCACGACCAGACCGTAGGTGCCGCCTGAGAAGCGGCCATCGGTGATCAACCCCACCGCATCCCCCAGCCCGGCCCCAATTAAAGCGGAGGTGGGCGAGAGCATCTCGCGCATCCCCGGCCCGCCCTTGGGGCCCTCGTAGCGGACCACCAGCACATCCCCCGGCTGGATGCGACCGCTCAAGATCGCCGCCATGCACTGCTCCTCCGACTCGAAGACGCGGGCCGGGCCAGTGATACTCGGCTTTTTGATGCCGCTAATCTTGGCGACCGCTCCTTCGCTGGCCAGGTTGCCCCGCAAGATGGCGAGGTGCCCCGACGAATAGACCGGGTTGTGCCAGGGCCGGATCACCTCCTGGTCTGCCGACGGCTCCCGTGGCACATCCCGCAGCAGCTCGGCCACACTCTGACCTGTGATCGTGAGCGCCTCGCCGTGCAGTAGCCCCCGATCGAGCAGCATCCGCATCACCTGGGGGATGCCTCCGGCCCGGTGCAGATCGGTGGCGACGAAGCGGCCACTCGGCTTGAGATCGCACAGCACCGGCACACGGGCACGAATCTGCTCAAAATCATCCAGCACCAGCGGCACGCCCATGCTGTGGGCGATGGCGAGCAGGTGGAGCACGGCGTTGGTCGAACCGCCGATGGCCATAATCACGGCGATCGCATTCTCGAATGCCTGGCGGGTCAGAATCTGACTGGGCAGAATCTGCTTCTGGATGGCCTCAACCAGCACTTTGGCCGAAAGGGCTGCACTATCGGCCTTTTCTGGATCTTCGGCGGCCATCGTCGAGGAGTACATCAAGCTCATGCCCATCGCCTCGAAGGCCGAACTCATCGTGTTGGCGGTGTACATGCCACCGCAGGAACCTGCCCCCGGACAGGCCCGCCGCTCGATGTCGAGCAGCTCCTGCTCGTCGATCTTGCCGGCGCTGAACTCGCCCACTGCCTCGAAGGAGCTGACGAGGGTGAGATCGCGGCCATTGTAGTGGCCGGGCTTGATCGTGCCGCCGTAGACAAAGATAGCCGGGATATTGAGGCGGGCAATCGCGATCATCGCACCGGGCATGTTCTTGTCGCAGCCGCCGATGGCGAGCACGCCGTCCAGGCTCTGGCCGTTGCAGACCGTCTCGATCGAATCGGCGATCACCTCGCGGGAGACAAGCGAGTACTTCATGCCCTCGGTGCCCATCGAGATACCGTCGCTAATCGTAATTGTGCCAAACAGTTGTGGCATCGCCCCGGCCTGACGCAGACTTGCCTCGGCCCGCACGGCAAGATCCCCGAGACCCAGATTGCAGGGGGTGATCGTGCTGAAGCCGTTGGCCACCCCGACGATCGGTCTGTCAAAATCTGCGTCACCAAAACCCACCGCCCGCAACATCGCACGGTTGGGCGAGCGCTGCACGCCCTGGGTGACTACGCGACTGCGCCGATTATCGGACATGGGCCTCTCCAAACCAAATCTGGATTCGTAGGCTAACAAGTTCTCTTGCCAGGCGCAAATTGCTAATGATCGTCCACCTGTGCAGGGGCAATGCTCACTTCAACCCGACCGACGATCTTTGCCTTGAGCGTGTCTGGCGGTGCTGCCGGTTCGCCGACGACGACCACTGGTTCACCGACGAGGGGAATGCGGCTGGTCGGATGCCCGCTTGCATCCTGGTAGCGGGTCTGGCTCAGATCGACTTGAAAGGGAATGCCACTCGGGCTGCGGACCGTCGCCCAGTGGCCGTCGCTGGCGGTGAGCTGGCCCTGGATGACGATCAGCCGCGATTCGGGTGCGCCCGGTTGGGCGTCCACTCGGCCCACCAGACAAATAGTGAGCCATCCAGCAATCGAAGCGACGCGCAGCAGAGCAGAAGACATGCAGAAACCGGTTGCGGGTGTCTGCATCTACGGTACCGTTTCAGGAATGTCCCTGCAGCCTTTTCTAGGCTTCGCTCTCGCTGCTCTGCGAAGCCGACAAGCCGGAAGCAGCGAAGTACAGGGCGCGTTTTCCACAATCGCTGCAGCGATACGGCAACCAGCCTAACCGATCGACAAGTCTCTCCAATCCTCTGCGCTTGGAGCGCCGCAAAGATGTACCGCCGCATCTGCTACATTTTGCTGCCATAATCTTCGCCAATAAAGAATGAAGGGACTGAAGCGAACTTGAAGGCTCTTTACGTCTTGCGTCTTGGGCCATACCCTAGCGAGATTTTTGGCAAAAAGATGTATTCCTCTATACGAGGGGCCGAAAATCGCTCAGCACCTGAGGAAACATAGCTGTATTTATTTGCAGACGTCAGGCTGTTTTGCTTGAACAGTCGGGATGCAACTCAGCTCACCAACATCCGTGAACTGAGTAACAGTCATACTCCCGCTAGCTAAGCGCCCGTCAGTTCGGCGACGATGCGGTCTGCGCCGTAAACTTTTTTTAGCGTCTCGGTGAGCGCACTCGTCGTCACCGCCACTGCCCGATTGAGCTGCGGATCGAAGCCAAAGGCTCCGCCCAGCGAGTGGATGTTGCCGTCGAAGATAAGACCCACCACCTCCGCCTTCTGGTTGATCACCGGGCTGCCGGAGTTGCCGCCGATGATGTCGCAGGTGCAGACAAAGTTGAAGGGCGTGCTCAGATCCAGCTTTGAGCGGGCGTCGAGCCAGCTTTGGGGCAGGGCGAACGGATCTTCGCCGGTGGCGCGATCGAAGGCACCGGCCAGGGTCGTAAAAGGCGCAATCGGGCGGCCATTTTCTTGATAGCCCTGCACCGCCCCGTAGCTCAGGCGGGGGCTGAAGGTGGCATCCGGGTAAGAATTTGTCCCCAACAGGTCGAAGCGGACCCTGGCGAGCAGTTCGCCGTTTTTCTTCTCGACCGCTTCGACCCCATCTTCGTAGCGCTTGCGGATAGCCCGTGCATCGGGATCGATAAGTTGGGCCAGACGAATCAGCGGATCATCGGAGGCTGCCACCGCCTGGGCCCCTCCCTCCCAGAGTTTGCGCCTGATCGAGACATCGGCGAGCTTGCTGCCTGTGACCAGGCTGTGGGCGAGTTCGGCGGGGGAGCGCTTGCCCAGCACCTTGCGCACCAGCGGATCGTCTGTGCCCAGATTTTCGCGCAGTTTGGTGAGCGAATAGCGCAGGGTGACTTCTTCGAGGTCGTTGTAGATGGGGGCGCTCGTGAACAGTTCCTGCTTGAGTTGGGGCAGGGCGGAATCGGTGTATTCTTTGAGGCGCTTGTCGTTGGGCTTGGGCAGTTCGGCAGCACCGCGCACCAGGGTGCGGGCGAAGGCAAACAGCTCCGAATTAAAACCAGCCCCGCCCTCGATGAACGTGTAGGGCAGATAGAGTTCCTGGTAAATCGGCTGCACCGCCGCGATCTCATCCCAGATCTGGCCGTAGGCTTTGGCCCGGACCGGGTCGGCTGCCACCTGATCGCGCAGCTTCTTTTCGTCGGCCACCTTCGAGGCAAAGAAGCGCCTGTCGAGCAGAGCCTGTTGCTGACCGTTCAAGCCTTTGTAGCTGTTCTCGATACCGAAGAGGGTTTCCTGGGCGATCCGGCGGTGCTCGGGGCTTTCTTCGCTGAACTGGCTGAGCACGCCGCGCAGTTCCGCCAGGCGCAAGAGGCGGCTGGGTTGGGCCACGTCGCGCAAAAATTCGAGCTGGGAGACGGTGAGCAGCCGCCGGGTCGAGCCGGGGTTGCCGGAGACGAAGACCAGTTCCTCCGCCTTCGCTCCGCCGGCATTCCAGACAAAATAATCGCTCGTGCGGACGGGGCGATTGTTCTCGTAGATCCGAAAAAACGACACATCCAGGTCGTAGCGCGGAAAAGTAAAGTTATCCGGGTCGCCGCCAAAAAAAGCAATCTTGAATTCCGGGGCGAACACCAGGCGCACGTCCTGGTAGCGCCGGTAGCGATAAAGGTTGAACTGGCCGCCCCGGTAGAGCGAAACCACGTCGCAGCGCACTTTCTCGTCCGCTCCACACGCCTTTTCGATGCGGGCGATCTCGGCTTTTTGAGCGTCGTTGAAGGCACCACCGCTCAATCCCGCCGTGGCTTTCTTGACCCGGTCGGTGACATCCTCGATGCCGGTGAGCTGGACGATCTCGAGGGCCGGACACTTGATCTCGTCTGGTTCCTTGCGCGCCAGATAGCCCGCCGCGCTGTAGTCGCGTTTGGCTGTGGAGAGCTGCTGGATGCACTCGGAGGCGCAGTGGTGGTTGGTCATCACCAGGCCGTTCGGTGAGACGAGCGAGCCGGAGCAGCCCACCGACAGGCGCACCGAGGCGAGCCGGACGCGATCGAGCCAGGCTTGATCCGGGGTAAATCCGTACTTGCTGCCCACCTGCTGGGCCGGAAAATTGTTAAAAGTCCACATCCCCTCATCAGCAGCGGCAGCGAGAGGAAAGAGCGCGGCTGCAAGGGCAGCACCGAGGGCCAGTCGCCTGATCAAAGTCCCGTTCTCCAGCATTGCTTTCTCACCATAATCTGAGCATTCCACCGCCAGCCAGCCGGAGCCTGGCACTGTCCGTCCGCAGGCCCTTGCTGGTAAACTCGCGTTCTGATGCCAGCACGATTTGCAAGTAACCTCGTAGCTCGGTTGTTGGTAGGCTGTGTGATAACGATTCTTGTTTTGACTGCAGGTGCCTATGTCCCGCTGCATGTTGCCCCGCCGTGAATTTCTCTGGCTCCTGGCTGCCTCCGGGGCGGTGCTGGCTCCGGAGCGGTTGCGGGCAGCTGAGATTGCCCAGCCCCTGGTAGCCGATCGCCAGAAAGTGAAGGAGCTGTGCGAAGCGGCCCTCAAGGCCGCCCGCACCGCTGGAGCAGATTTTGCCGATATTCGGCTGATGCGCAACCGGCAGCAGATCCTCTTTGCCCGCAACGATCGGCTCGCCCAACTGGTCGATACCGAGTCCTACGGCTTTGGTATCCGCTGTCTGTACCGGGGGGCATGGGGGTTTGCGTCGTCGAGCATCGTCACTCCGGCTTCGGCCATCGCCACGGCAAAGCGCGCCGTCGAGATCGCCAAAGCGAGTGCCCTCGCCGTGCGCCAACCGGTCAAGCTCGCCCCCGAACCGCCACACCGGGGCGAGTACGTCAGCCCACGCACCACCAATAGCTTCGATATTCCCATTGCTCAAAAAACCGACCTGCTGCTTACGAGCACCGAGCGGATGCGCAAGGTGCAGGAGGTAAAAGTAGCGACGGGCTTTCTCTACTTTCTGGGGATGGACAAGTACTTTGCTTCGAGCGACGGCTCGTTTATCCACATCGACAGCCTGATCTCCAACGGCAGTATCAACGCCCAGGCCGCCGGCAACGGCGACCAGCAATCGCGCGGCTACGAAATTTCGGCCCTGCAGGCCGGTTGGGAGCACATCTTAAAAGGGGATCTCGTCGGTAACGCCGATCGGGTGGCAAACGAAGCGCGGCTCAAGCTCACCGCCGCCGAGGCTCCCACCGGTAAGCGGGATCTGATTCTCGACGGCGAGCACCTGCACCTCACCATCCACGAGAGCATCGGCCACGCCACCGAACTGGACCGGGCGCTGGGCTACGAGGCGGACTATGCCGGTACCACCTTTGCCACGCCGGACAAGCTGGGCAAGCTCAAGTACGGCTCGCGCCACGTCAACGTCGTCGCCGACAACACCCTGCCGGGCGGGCTCGCCTCTATGGGTTACGACGACGAAGGGGTGGCAGCCCAGAAGTGGGACATTATTCGTGAAGGCGTGCTCATGGGCTACTCCTCTAACCGCGAGGTGGCTCCCCAGATCGGTGAGAGCCGGTCCCACGGCTCCTGCCGCTGCGATTCCTGGGAGCACATCCCGATCGTGCGCATCGCCAACGTCGGCATGGACCCGAACGCCGGGAGCGGCTCGCCGGAGGATCTGATCGCCGACACCCGCGACGGCATCTTGATCGAGGGCACCGGCACCTGGTCTATTGACCAGACCCGGCTCAACTTTCAATTTGGCGGCGACCTGTTCTACCGCATCCGCAACGGCAAAAAAGCGGAGATGCTCAAGGATGTCGTCTACCGGGGGATCACCCCCGAATTTTGGGGAGCCTGCGACGGCGTGTGCGGCAAGGAGCACTGGCGGCCCTGGGGGGTACTCACCTGCGGCAAGGGCCAGCCCGGCCAGGCAGGCCGGATGACCCACGGAGCGGCCCCCGCCCGCTTCCGGCAGATCGATGTTGGCTCCGGCAACCAGGCACAGGAGAAGTGATGGCAACTCTCAGTGAATCCCAGGCCCGCAAGGTAGTGGCGAGCGTTCTCAAGTACACCACCGCCAAAGACGTGCTTGTCAGCCTCGACGCCCATACCAGTGCAGTGACGCGCTTTGCCAACAACGCGATCACCCAGAACACCCTCGACGAGGGCAACTTGCTGGAGGTGCGGGTCGCCTTCGACGAGCGGCACGCCACCTCGACGATCAGTTCCTTCGACGAAGAGGCGATCAAAGCCGCCGTTGGGCGGGCGGAGGCTCTGGCGCGGGTAGCGCCGCCGGACCCCGAACATCTGCCGCCCCTGCCGCCTCAGCAGTATCTTGCCGTCGAAGCCTACGATCCGGCTACGGCGAAACTGGACGCGGCGGGCCGGGCCAGACAGGTGCTCACGATCACACAGGCCGCCACCAAAAAAAATTACCGGGCGGCGGGTACTGTCGAGACCGGTGAGACGATCGCGGTGGTCGCCAATTCGGCTGGCCTGTTCGGCTACCACCGGCGCACCGATGTCCAGGTAGGCTGCACCGTGCAGGGGGCCGATTCTTCGGGCTGGGCGCGGGATACCGCCTCGCAAATTGCCCTCATCGATCCGGCGAGCCTGGTGGGCGATGCGATAAGCCAGGTGCAGAAGGGGGCCAGCCCGGTAGCCATGGGTCCGGGCAAGTACACGGTGATCCTCGCTCCCGCCGCCGTCGGCACCCTGCTTACCCACCTGCTCTTTCAGCTCGACGCCCGCGAGACCCTGGACGGGGTGACGTTTCTCTCGGGCAAAATGGGTCAGAAACTGGTGGGCGACAACATCACGCTCTACTCCGACCCGACCAACTCGCGCCTGCCTACCCGGCCTTTTGCCTCCGATGGGCTCGCCCAGCCTAAACTGAACTGGATCGACAAAGGGGCCTTTACCGGCCTGCGCTGGGACCGCTTCACCGCCCAGAAGAACAACCGCTCCCCGGTGCCTTTTCCGGATGGCTTGTTGATGCAGGGCAGCGATAAAGCGATTGCAGATCTGATCGCTTCTGTCGATCGCGGCATCTTCGTCACCCACGTCTGGTACGTGCGCGATGTCAAAGCCGACGAAACGATCGTTACCGGTCTCACCCGCGACGGTACGTTTTTAATCGAAGACGGCAAAATCGCACGGGGCGTCAAAACCCTGCGCTTCAACGAGAGCATCCTTGAGATGTTAAGTAAGACCCTCGATTTGAGCCGTCCCCAAGCCTGTGCCGACACCGAACTGAACCCGAGTCTGCTACCGGCAATCAAGGTGGCAGACTTTAACTTCGTCAGCGGCAGCCCGAACTGAAGGTCAGAATGGTTTTTATTGAAAACCTGGATGGGCGTAACTGGATTCGAACCAGTGACTTCGACCGTGTGAAGATCGCACTCTAGCCGCTGAGTTATACGCCCGCGAAGCTTTATGTTAGGCCACGGGCAGCTGTGGCGTCAATCGAGCAAGGTGCGGATCATCCGGTTGGCCTGCTGGGCGTAGCTGCCGCCGAACAGGTTGTAGTGGTTGAGGACGTGGTAGAGGTTGTAGAGAATTTTGCGCCGCTCGTAGCCCGGCTCCAGGGGCCAGGCCCGCCGGTAGCCCTGATAAAAAGCGTCCCCAAAGCCGCCAAATAATTCGCTCATCGCCAGGTCGGTCTCCCGATCGCCGTAATACGTCGCCGGATCGAAGAGGACCGGTTCGCCTGCCGTCGTAAAATCGGCGTTCCCGGACCACAGATCGCCGTGCAACAGCGACGGCACCGGGGTGTGCTCTCCCAGAATCTCCGGCAGCCGCTCGATAAGTAAGCGGGCAGGCCGCTCCTCGATTGCACCGCCCTGCGCGAGGGCAAGCTGGTGGCCCAGGCGATGGCGACCAAAAAATACCGCCCACTCCGCTGTCCACCCATTGGGCTGGGGAGTGGAGCCGATCGTGTTGTCGCGCTCGAAGCCAAAGCCGTGGGGGCTCGTTATCCGGTGCAGTTGGGCCAGTTGCTCGCCCATCTGCTCCCAACGGCCCCGCCCCCCCAGAGGCAGCCATTCGAGCACCAAAAAAGCGAAGCGATCGACTGTGCCGGTGCAGATTGGCGCAGGGACACGAATAGTAGCGGTGCGCTCAAGAACACCCAGCGCCTCCGCCTCCGCCTCGAACATCGCCAGGCTCCCGAGGGCGTTGAGCTTGACGAAGTAGCGCTGGCCCTGTCCTGAGAGGGTGCAGGTTTGATTGATACTGCCGCCCCCCACCGCCGTGCGGCTTTCGACACAAAAAGCCTCGCCGGTGGCAGCGGCAATCCAGCTAGCGATGGTCGTCCACATGGCCGGCACCGATCGCATCGAGCAGGCCCGAGCACGCGTCGTTCAACAGATCGAGGACGCGCTCGAAACCGGCCTCCCCGCCGTAGTAAGGGTCGGGCACCTCGCGGACAGTGTGGGAGCGGCAGTAATCGCACAATAGCCGGACTTTGGAGCGATGGCGGCCAGTCGGATCGAGGTCGAGAACGTCCTCGTAGTTGGCCCGGTCCATGACGAGAATTCGATCGAAGCGCTCGAAGTCGCCGGGGGTGAACTGGCGGGCGATGCTGGTGAGGGCGATGCCCCGGCGCTGGGCAGCGGCGCGCATCCGCCGGTCCGCCGGCTCACCGGCGTGGTAGCCGATTGTGCCTGCCGAATCGCAGACGATCCGGCCTGTCAGGCCCGCTTCGTCGATGAGTCGGTTCATGATCCCCTCGGCGGCGGGAGAGCGGCAGATATTTCCCATGCAAACGAAGAGAATGTTTTCGCTCACGGGTCGTTCCCGGACGGTGGAGCTATCCTACCCTAGCTGCCCAAAAGCAGCAGGACGAGAAAGGTCGAGCTGTTCCAGAGGGCGTGGAGGAGAATGCACGGGGCGAGGGAACGGGTGTGGTGGTAGAGGGTACCCAGTACCACCCCCAGGGCAAATAGCGGAAAAAATTCGACGGCGCTGAAGTGGGCGATGCCAAAAAGGGCCGCTGAGGCAACGATCGCCGCCGGGGCTCCGAGGCGGCTGGCGAGGGAAGGGAATACGAAGCCGCGAAAGAACGTCTCCTCAAAAAGGGGTGCTGCGACCGCGATGCTGACCAGCAGCAGGAGCTGTACCAGCCAGCTGGCCGAACCTTCGATGCCGCTTAAAAGTGAATTGCCACCGCCACCTTCACCAAAAAGTCGCTGGGCGAGCAGGGAGGTGACGAACACCAGCGGCACCGCCGCAAGCCAGCCGCCGACTCCCCAGCGCCACCAGCCGGGCACGAGGCTGTAGTTAAATAACTTGCGGCTGTTGGGGTACGGCTGCCAGACCAGTAGCGCCAGCAGCGCCAAACCCGAACCGGCGATGAGCCCGTAGGCAAAGAGGGTAAAGAGCGCCTGGGCAAGCGGGCCCGCCTGCTCCAGCCGCTCGCCGCCGATGAAGCTTGCTGCCAGTAGTCCAGAGCTAAAGAAGGCAGCGAACCAGTAGATCACCACCTCCCAGAGTGTGCCCGGCCCCCAGGGCACCTGCCAGTCGGGCGGATCGGCCTGACGGGTGCGCCAGAAGACCCAGAGAGCCAGCACGATCAGACCTGCCAGTAGTCCGACCAGTGGCACGACGTTGAGCAGGCCGAGCTTGATGAGGGTGCCACGCGCCTCGGTCCGCGAGCGCACCTCCAGTTCGCGCAGGGCGTCGGTGCGCTGCTGGAGCTTATACAGGCGGGAGAGGGCAGCGCTGCGGTACCAGCCTTCGAGGCGGCCCGCCAGCACGCTCTGGGCATCGGCAGCGAGAATCGGCGGCATCTGCCAGAGCTGAGAGAGCACCTCGGCGGTGAGCCTTAAAGGCGAACGAGCAGCGATCCGGCTCCAGGTGGCTCGCGCTTCGGCAGGTTTGTTCTGGGCCGCCTGCAGCAAACCGAGTTTGAGCAGCCGGTCGGGTTGGGTCGCCGGATCGAGGCGGGCCTGCTCGTAGGCCTGCACAGATTCTTGCAGGAGCTGCTTGCTGTCGATCCCTTCCAGCGTCTGCTTTAAGTCTGGATCGGCTTTGAGGGTAAGCAGCTGCAACTGTAGATCGGTGCTGTCGAGGGCCAGTTGGGCGCGCGGCTGGGGTTCTTTGATCGTCTGGATAAAGCGGGTGACGCCCAGGAGCAGAACCAGGGCCGTCGTAGCAATCAGCAGCGCTCGGCGAAACACATCGCTTGTCAAAATCGGCTCCCTCCAGCATCGGCGAGGTTGGGCCGTCCGGCAACTTTCTATGGGACTGATACGATCGAGGCGCAACGCACGCCGGAGCGGTGATGGCCCTGCGGGCTATTCTGTTTGACTTCAACGGGGTACTGGTCGCCGACGAGCCCCTGCACCGGCAGCTTCTCCAGCAGGTGCTCAAGGCCACCTTTGGACTGGAGGTGGACCGGGCGGACTACCAGCAGCTCTGCCTGGGCCGCAGCGATTTTGAGGCGCTGCGCGCCGTGCTGCAGGCGCGGGGCCGGGCCGTGTCTCCCCAGGCGATCGAAGCGCTCGTGCGCCAGAAAGAAGCACTCTATCGGCAGAGCGCCGATCCCAAAAAGCTGCTGATTGCCGGTGTCGCGGATCTGCTCGATCGAGCGAGCGCCTCGGGTCTGCGGCTGGCCATCGTCTCGGGGGCGGGGCGGGCTGAGATCGAGTGGATTTTGAATCTGACCGGGCTGGCGGGCCGCTTCGCTGCGGTTGTTGCGGCTGAAGACACTGGCCGGGGCAAGCCCGACCCCGGAGGGTACCACCTCGCCCTGGAGCGCCTCGCCGTCCGGGCAGAAGAAGCCCTCGCCGTCGAGGACAGCTTTTTGGGGATCGAGGCGGCGCGGCGGGCGGGTTTGAGAGTGATTGCCCTCACCACCAGCGTGCCGATGCACCTGCTGCAGCGCCGCGCCGATTGGGTTCTAGACCGCTACGACGATCTGGATCTCGCCCGGATCGAATCCTGCCACCGGCCCCAGAGAGCCGGGTAATTCGCCTACAATAGAGTGTTTGCATTCGGAAAGATCATGTACACAATCGAGCTGATTCTGCGCGGCAATCCGGTCGCCCTCGCCGTGCAGCGCAAGGACCAGATCGCCGCTGGCCAGCTTTATACCCAGGTGCGCGATGCGATCGGTGCGACCACCCCCAGGGTGATCGAGCTGACCTGCGACAAGTTGACCGACAAAAAAGTGGCGGTGATGAGTTCCGACATCGTCGCCGTCCAGCTCAACGCTGCCAAATCCGGCGGCGGTGCCCCGATCGGGGTGAGGGGCACGGGCTTTTTTGCTTCCTCCGACGAAGACGAGTAGCGCCTGTCCCGGCGGGGCCGCAAGGGCCTCTGCCGGGCTATTTTCAAATTGTTAATTTGTTCCGACGATTTTGCCTTGGCCACTCTTGCTGCCGCCTAGTCTAAAAAGAACCCGGCAGCGTTGCACCGATTTCTCGAACGCCAATATTTGGACCTGTGCTATGACATCACAGCTTACCGGAGGATTGCTCGCCAATCCGCTGCGCGAGGGGCTACGGCTGGAGCGCACACCGAGGCCGAGCATTCTCACCATCTTTGGGGCGTCCGGCGATCTGACCGTCAGAAAGCTGATCCCGGCACTCTACGACCTCGCCCGCGATCGGCGTCTGCCCCCTGAATTTACGGTCGTCGCCTTTGCCCGCCGCCCCTACTCCCACGAGCAGTTTCGGGAAATGATGAAAGAAGGGGTAGCAAAGTATTCCCGCAGCAAGCTGGGCAACCTCTGGGAAAGTTTTTCCCAGGGCATCTATTACTTTCAAGGCGACCTTGAAAGCCTCGAAAGCTACAGGGAGCTGGCCGAATTTTTAAGCAAGCTCGATAGTGAGCGGGGCACCCTCGGCAACCGCGCCTTTTATCTGGCTACCGCCCCAAGTTACTTTAAGCCAATCATCGAAAATCTCGGTACCGCCGGTCTTTCAGGCGATCCGCGCAATACCCGGATCGTAATCGAAAAGCCCTTTGGCCGCGACCTGGACTCGGCCCATTCCCTCAACAAAGTCGTCCAGAAGGTCTTTCAAGAAAAGCAGGTCTACCGCATCGACCACTACCTGGGCAAGGAGACGGTTCAAAACATTCTTGTCTTTCGCTTTGCCAACTCGATCTTCGAGCCGCTCTGGAACAACCGCTACATCGACCACGTACAGATCACGGTGGCTGAGACGGTAGGGGTCGAAAATCGCGCCCCCTACTACGACGAGGCGGGCGGGGCGATGCGCGATATGATTCAGAACCACCTGATGCAGCTTCTGGCCCTCACGGCGATGGAGCCGCCGGCGGCCTTTGAAGCCGACACCGTGCGCGACGAAAAAGTCAAGGTGCTGCGCGCCACCCAGCTTGGCCGCAACGACCGGGGCCTGCTCGCGGTGAGAGCCCAGTATCGCAACGGCTGGATTGCCGGGGAACCGGTGAGCGCCTACCGCGACGAGCCACGGGTGACACCGGGGATACAGACCGCCAGCTACATCGCCGCCCGCTTCATGATCAACAACTGGCGCTGGCATGGAGTGCCCTTTTATCTGCGCACCGGCAAGCGGCTTGCCAAGCGCGTCTCCGAGATCGCCCTGCAGTTTCGCGACGTGCCCCACCAGCTCTTTCCTGAGCGCAGCGCCGGCCAGGTCAGCCCAAATCTGCTCGTCCTGCGCATCCAGCCCGACGAGGGCATCTCGCTGCGCTTTGAAGCCAAGCGACCGGTGGCCGACATCGCGATGCGCTCGGTGAACATGGACTTTCACTATGGCAGCACCTTTGAAGTCGCCTCGCCCGAGGCTTACGAGCGACTGTTGCTCGATTGCTTATTGGGCGATCAGACCCTCTTTACCCGCGCCGACGAAGTCGAGGCCGCCTGGCGGATCGTCACTCCCCTCATCGAGCAGTGGGAAAACCAGGCAAGCGACGACCTGCAGTACTACGACGCCGGTTCCTGGGGACCGAGTGCGGCGAGCAAGTTGATGGACACTGGCCGCCGCTGGCGGCGACTCTAGCGCTTTTACTGTGATTCTAGGAACTGTTATGACCGACAATGCCTCCGTTGTAGCGATCGCCGAACCGGCCAGGGTGCAAATCAGCCAGATCGACAAGCAGCTCAAGGGCATCTGGAGTTCTCAGGCCGGGGCGACGCGGGCCTCGACTTTTAATTTGCTCGTCTTCGAGCCGGAGCAGGCCGACCCCAACAGCATCGCCGAGGCGATTGGCACGATCGCCGTCCAGCATCCCTGCCGCGCCATTGCCCTGGTCGGTGCCTCCGAGGCGGCGCAGAATGGTCTTGAAGCTTACATCGCCGCCTACTGTCCGGTGAGCGAAGGCGGCAACCGCGAATCGATCTGCTGCGAGTACATCACCCTGCGCGCCAGCGGCCAGGCTCTGCGCGAGTTGCACACGACCGTCGCTTCACTGTTGCTTCCTGAACTGGAGACGTTTCTCTGGTGGCGGGGTCCCCTCAGCCCCCACATGGAGCTGTTCACCAGCCTGCAGTCGGTGGTCGATCGCACGGTGATCGACTCGCTGCTCTTTGAAGATCCGCTGCAGGGATTAAAAAACTTCGCGACCTTTGCCCTTGCCCAGGAGCGCAACCGCTCCTTCGGCGATCTCAACTGGTCGCGGATCATTCCCTGGCGCGAGGAGACGGCCCTGGCCTTCGACGCTGAGGAGCGCCGCAGTTGCCTGGGAGTCCTCGATCGGATAATCATCGAGTACGGCCAGGGTGCAGAGGAACCGCTCAATCCAGCCCAGGCGTACCTGTTTTTAGGCTGGCTTGCCGGTCGCCTGGGCTGGCAGCCCCTCTCGATTCACACCAGAGAACTCCTCCAGCAAATCATCTTGCGCGACGAGACCGGACGGCCCATCCAGGCCACTATCCGCGCCGTTCCCGGTGCGGCGGCTCTGGCCGGTCAGCTCACCTCCGTCGGCCTGCGCTCCGAAGAAGTTGGGGCGGCCTGCTCGACGGTGCTCTGCGGCACCGACACCTCCAGTTGCCTGCGGATGCAGATGAATATCGGCGAGGCCAACATCTCGCGCGTCTCCGATGTCGAGATGCTGAGCACCGAGCAGCTTTTGAGCGCGGCGCTGCGCACCCCCGACCGCGATCCGATCTACGAGCAGTCGCTGGCCTTTCTCCACGCCCTGCTGCAGTTGAAGTAACGATGCCCGACGTTCGTATCTTCCCAGACCTCGAGGGCGCTTCGCAGGAGGCGGCCCGGCTGTTTGCCGCTGCTGCCTCCGAGGCGATCGCCGATCATTATCGCTTCAGCGTCGCCCTCTCCGGCGGTCCGACGCCCCGGCGGCTCTATCAACTGCTTGCCGCCGAACCCTACCGCTCACAGTTGCCCTGGGGTCAGATTCACTTTTTTTGGGGCGACGAGCGCTACGTTCCGGCCAATCACGCCGAGAGCAACTACCGGATGGCAAAAGAAGCTCTCCTCGATCACATCTCGATCCCGGTTGACAATATTCATCCGATGCCGACCGATGCCCCCGAGATCGAGCAGGCGGCCCGCGTTCATTCAGCCGAGTTGCAGATATTCTTCGACGGTGACATTTGTTTTGATCTGGCATTGATGGGCATCGGCGATGACGGCCATACTGCCTCACTGTTTGCGGACGATCCTGCCCTCACTGTGCGCGACAAGCCCGTAGCGGTCGCTCGGCCCACCTCACAACCGACCGACCGCCTCACCCTCACCTATCCCATCTTCAATCGGACCCGGCGAGTGCTCTTTTTGGTGAGTGGTCAGGAAAAAGCGCTGGTAGTGGCCAGGGTGCTCGCAGGGGATGCCGCCTATCCGTGTACGGGCATTCAGCCAACCGGCGAACTGATCTGGCTACTGGATCAGGCGGCTGCCGCCAGTCTGGGCGAAGTCAAGTAGCAGACAGATTTACTCTGGTTACAGCGCGTCGGGGTCGATGCCCAGCGCTCTTAGCCGTTCTGCCATCGCCTGGGCACGCCGTCGTTCTTCTGCTATTATCCGCTCCGCCTGCTCAGCGCGCAGCCGCTCTTCTTGAGCGATTCGCTCCGCCTGCTCAGCGCGCTGTCGTTCCAGTTCGGTTTTTTCGGCCTCACAGGGAATCCAGCGCCCCTCGATGTCGTACCAGCGCAGCCACTGGCGGGTAAAACCCTCGAACGTTCCCTGCCACAAGCTCAAACCGATGCCCAGTTCTTCCAGCCAGAGCCGATCCTCGGACTGAAGCTGGTAACGCCCCGCTTGCAGCCGGTAAATCTGCAGGCTGTTGCCCGTGCGGTCGAACAGGACGTAGTTGGGTATCCGCAGAATGCTTTCGTACACTTCCCACTTAGAAGGCGGCTGTCTATCCCGCAGCGTCAGTCCCTGGTCTTCTTCGATCGTGTTGGGCGACAGCAGTTCGACGACGACGATCGGCACCTGTTGCTCCTGCCAGATCACATAGCTGAGGCGGCCCCTATCGACGATGCGCGGGACATCGACGACGGCGAACCAGTCCGGACGCTTGTAGTACCGGGGTCTTTGGGGATCGTAGTAGAGGTTGAGGTCCGTCGCCGTAAATATTCTGTCGGGAGGAAACGCCAGTGGCCTGAAAGTCTGGCTCAATAGTTGCGGCTGAAAATCGTGAAACTCGTCGGGCAAGCCGGGTTCCTCCGGGTGCTTCCCACTCGGCAGATCGTACATCGTGGGCAAAGCGGGATTGGCCACAGGAAGCGGTGCCGGAGGCATAAAGGCGCTCATCGCTGCTGCCTATCGGATCGTCTACCAGTGTATCTCTGGTCGTTTGCCGCCCTATCTATTGCCCAGAGCCTCGGCGACCACCCGCTCAATCCGCTCCGCTTTTAGATCCGCTATGCCGTTCATCCCGAGCCACAGCCAGTACTCGTGATTGCCGGCAGGACCGGTAAGCGGCGAAGGGATGAGACCCCGCACGCCCCAACCCTGCACCTGAGCGGCCTGCCAGACTGTCGCGATCACCTGTTTATGCACACCCGGATCGCGGACGACGCCGTTTTTGCCCACATGGGCGCGACCGGCCTCGAACTGCGGTTTGACCAATAGCAGCGCCTCGCGGGGCGGGACGAGCAACTGCCAGAGGGCTCCGACTACCAGCGTGAGTGAGATAAACGAGACATCCGCTGTCGCAAAATCCGCCCAGTTCTCACCCGGTCCATACAGTTCAGCGGGCGTCAGGTAGCGGAGGTTGGTGCGTTCTTTTAAGACAACTCGCGCATCGGTGCGCAACTTCCAGGCCACCTGGCCGTAGCCCACGTCGATGCCGTAGACCCGCGCTGCACCGTGCTGCAATAGACAGTCGGTAAAGCCGCCGGTCGAGATGCCGCCATCCAGACAGATACGGCCATTGACATCCATTTGCAGCCGCTCGAACGCCCCCTGCAACTTCTCGCCGCCCCGCGAGACAAAAGGCGGCGCAGCGCTCACCGTCAGCGGCGCGTCTAGAGAACAGAGCCATCCAGGTTTATCGATGCGCTCGCTGCCCACAAGCACCGCTCCCGTCCGGATCAGCGCCTGGGCCTGGGTACGGCTTGCCGCCAGGCCCCGCTCGACCAGCAACTGATCGAGGCGCAGAGCGCGCGCTGCCACTAATCCCCCTCCAGCGGCAACCCGGCGCGCACCTCGCCCTGGGCAAATTGCTGGCCGAACTGCAGCAGGTAAACTTCGTCCTCGGCCTGCAGTTCGACTTTTAGATCCGAGCGCGGGTAGCTGACACAGAGCAGGGCGTAGCCAAGAGCTTTCAGTTGGGCAGACAATCCCATCGCCTCGGGCTGCTCCAGATCGCCCGAAAGAACCCTGACAGCACAGCTGGTGCAGGCACCGTTGCGGCAGGAGAAGGGCAGATTCACGCCCTGGGCCTCCGCCTGCTGCAGCACGTATTCTCGTGCTCCGGCTCGGATGTGATACGTTTCACCGGCAACAGGATCGTAGATCTCAACCGAGTAGCGGGCAGGCATAGGTACAGGCAATTCAGCAGCTAAATAGAAAAAAACCGCACAAAGCACCCACGGCGATGGGATATTCTGGTCTGATGTGACAGCTTTATTCTGTCACGGTTCATTTTGAAGCTTCGATTTTTGTCGCCGTTTTAGGAGCACTAAATGACAGCAGTAACGACCCCTGTCCAGAATCGCTACGAAGTCCGCAGTCTGGAACTGGCAGCCGAGGGAAGACAGCGCATCGAATGGGCGGCGCGTGAGATGCCGGTCATCCGCCAGTTGCGGCAGCGTTTCTCCCAGGAGCGTCCCCTCGCTGGCATTCGCATCTCCGCCTGCTGCCACGTCACAACCGAGACGGCTAACCTGGCCATCACCCTCAAGGCAGCCGGTGCCGACGCTCTGCTTATCGCAAGCAATCCCCTTTCGACCCAGGACGACGTCGCTGCCTCACTGGTGGTCGATCACGGCATTCCGGTCTTTGCCCTCAAGGGCGAAGATACGGCGACCTACCTGCGTCACGTGCGCATCGCCCTCGAACACCGGCCCCAGATCATCATCGACGACGGCTCCGATGTCGTGGCAACCCTGATCAAAGATCGCCCCGACCTGCTGTCCGAGGTGATCGGCACCACCGAGGAGACGACCACCGGCATCGTCCGCCTCAAGGCGATGCTCGCCGCCGGTGTGCTCACCTTCCCGGCGATGGCGGTCAACGACGCCGAGACCAAGCACTTTTTTGACAACCGCTACGGCACGGGCCAATCGACTTTAGATGGCATCATCCGCGCCACCAACATCCTGCTTGCGGGCAAGACCGTCGTCGTGGCCGGTTACGGCTGGTGCGGCAAGGGGGTGGCCCTGCGCGCCCGTGGCCTCGGAGCCAACGTCGTCGTCACCGAAATCAACCCCGTGCGCGCCATCGAGGCGGCGATGGACGGCTTTCGAGTGCTGCCGATGGCCGACGCCGCCCGCCAGGGGGATCTGTTCATCACCGTCACCGGCAACAAGCACGTCATCCGCCGCGAGCACTTCGAGGCGATGAAGGACGGAGCGATCGTCTGCAACTCCGGCCACTTCGACATCGAGATCGATCTGGTCGGTCTTGGCGAACTGTCGAGCGGCAAGCGCACTGTCCGCCCCTTCACCGAAGAGTACACCCTCAAGGCAGGAGGCAAGAGCGTGATTGTGCTCGGCGAAGGCCGCCTGGTCAACCTGGCCGCCGCCGAGGGCCATCCGGCCTCGGTGATGGACATGAGCTTTGCCAACCAGGCGCTCGCCGTCGAGTACCTGGTCAAAAACCAGGGCAAACTTACCCCCGGCATCTACAACATCCCCGACGAACTCGATCAGCAGATTGCCGCCCTCAAGCTTGCCGCGATGGGCATCGCCATCGACGTGCTCACCCCCGAGCAACTGCGCTACCAGGCATCCTGGGACGAGGGCACCGAGTAGAGCCGACCATCTTGCAAGTGCTACCATCGGGTAGCACTTGGGCATGTAGCTCAGCGGATAGAGCGTTCGCCTCCGGAGCGAAAGGTCGTGGGTTCGATCCCCGCCATGCCCGCTATCTTTTTCGGTCCATCCAGCTTCTGAGTTTTTCGCTGGTGGTCCGCCGGACAGGATCGGGGTTCTCTGGGTTATAGACAGACGCTTCAGGTAGCCGCCTCGACTTTTTGCGAGTAGAAGGAAGCCTCCTCCTGACCGGCGGCGCACTGGCGGGCAAAGGTGATCAGGTGATGGCCCACCAGGGCAATGTGAATCAGTTCCTCGATGCGTCCGGACTGGAGGGCAGGCAGCGCCATCTTCCAGAAGGTCTCGCGGTAGTCGCCAAGGATGCCAATCTTGAGCAGGATATTGCTAAGAATAGTAATGCCTTTAAGAATATTGTCCCAGCTGGTGCGCTGGGGGCTGTTGGGCAGGGCAATCCGGTTGGGGTAGGTGTGTTCGCAGTTGTAGGCGAAGCGCTCGTAGAGGTATTCGGGGGAGTAGACGGTGGTGATGCAGCGCCGCCACATCGCCATCACCTCGTCGTAGGGCATCTTAAAATCGACGTTCGACTCGCGTCCATCGAGATCGACGATGCGGCCTTCTTGTGCGAGGCGGTTCCAGAGGGGCGTGCGGGGCAGGGCGTGCAGCAGGTTGATCGTGAGCATCGGCAACTGCGAGAGGCGAATAAATTCGAGCAGCCGCTCGGCAGTCTGGGGGGTGTCGGTGTCGAAGCCAAGGATGATGCCCGAGACCACTTCCATGCCGTAGCTGTTGAGGACGCGGATCGCCTCAAGAATCGGCATACTCAGGTTGTGGGTCTTGGAGATCGATTTGAGCGCCTCCGGTTCGGGAGTCTCGATGCCGCAAAAGACGGTGCAGAAGTAAGCCTCGCGCATCATCTCAAGCAGTTTCGGGCTCTGGGCGATGTTGAGGGTGGCCTCGCAGGCGAACTGGATCGGGTAGCCGTTGCGCTTTTGCCAGTCGATGAGGTGGGGCAGCAGTTCAGCGACGGCCCGGCGGTTGCCGATAAAGTTGTCATCGACGAAGTAGACCGCGCCGGGGTTGCCGGAGCGCAGCATCGTGTCGAGTTCGGCCAGTACCTGCTCAGGAGTCTTGAGGCGCGGGTTGCGACCGTAGAGGGCCGGAATGTCGCAGAACTCGCAGGCGTAGGGACAGCCGCTCGAAAATTGCACGGTGCCCATCATGTAGTGGTTGAGGTCGATCTGCTCGTAGGCAGGAATCGGAAAGCGCTCCAGGGGCAGCCGCTCCTTTGTTTCAAGACGGATCTGAGCAGCGGGCCGCTCGCTGTGCAGGTCGATATATTCGATGAGCTGGTCAGTCGCGTCGCCCAGTTCGCCGATGTGAATCAGATCAAAGTCGGGGTAGTACTCCGGGCAACCGGAGACGGAGGGGCCGCCCACGGCGGTGATCTTGCCCCAGCGGTGGGCCAGGTCGCCAATCTGGTTAATCTGGCGGCGCTGAATGTGCATACCGCTTGCAATCACCGCGTCTGCCCACTGGTAGTCGCTCATCCGGGCCGGACGGATATTTTCGTCGATAAAGCGCACCTCCCAACTGGCAGGCATGTAGGCGGCGACGAGCAAAATGCCCTGGGGCGGCATGAAGGCGCGCACCCCCATCAGGGGAAAGGCGTGCTCGAAGGTGCCAAAAGAAGGGCTGTAGGCCGGAAAGACACAGAGGATCCGTTTTTTGTTGCGGGGTAGATAGGCGGTCCGGCGGCTTGGGGCGGCAATGGCAGCGTGGCTCATGGCGATCTATCCTGATGGGTTGGGGTGCCGCAGGCCACCTGGGGCCACTGGCAATCATCAGGGAAGGTAGCGCAAAAGTGCTGCCTTGCCAAGCCTGGAAGGGCTGAAAGTGCTCGCTAAGCCTCGTCGAGGGCAGCCACTCCCGGCAGGATCTTGCCTTCGAGAAACTCCAGCGACGCACCGCCGCCGGTGCTGACGTGGCTCAGCTGATCGACGATGCCCGCCTTCTCGGCTGCCGAGGCGCTGTCGCCGCCGCCTACGATCGACAGGTTGTCAGATTCGGCCAGCGCCTGGGCGACAGCGAAGGTGCCGTGGCTGAAGCCCGGCAACTCGAAGACGCCCATCGGTCCGTTCCAGATCACGGTACGTGCTTTTTTGACTTCGGCGACGTAGAGTGCTTCGGTCTTGGGACCGATGTCGAGGGCCATCTGGCCTTCGGGGATGTTGGCGTCGGGGGTGACGTTGGGGGTGTCACTGTCGGCGAACTTGTCGTTGGTGCGGTGATCTACCGGCAACAGGAAAGTTACCCCCCGCTCCTTCGCTTCGGCGAGCAGGTCGAGGGCGAGCTTGAGCAGGTCGATCGTCGTGCCGTCTTTTTTGGTGGTGCTCGTCTCGCAGCGGGAGGCACCGGTGGCGATACCCTGGGCCTTGAGGAAGGTGTAGGCCATTGCCCCGCCGATTACGATCGAATCGACCTTGGTGAGCATGTTCTGGATGAGCTGGATCTTGTCGCTCACCTTGGCACCGCCCATGATCGCAAGCACCGGACGTTCGGGGCTTTCGAGGGCTTTACCCAGATATTCGAGTTCTTTTTGCAGCAGCAGTCCTGCCACGGCGGGCCGCAGATAACGCGCCACCCCTTCGGTGGAGGCGTGGGCCCGGTGGGCGGTGCCGAAGGCGTCGTTGACGTAGAGATCGGCGAGGCTCGCCAGCTTCTGGGCAAATTCGGGATTGTTCTTTTCTTCTTCTGGATAGAAGCGGACGTTTTCGAGAAGCAGCACATCGCCGTCCTGGAGCTTTTTGACTGCCTCTTCGACTTCGGGACCGATCACGTCGTCCACCTTGGCAACCGGTTTAGAGAGCAGCTCCCCCAGCCGCTTTGCCACCGGAGACAGGCGCAACTGGTCGTCGAAGCCCTTGGGCCGCCCCAGGTGACTGACCAGAATCACCCGCGCCCCGCCATCGATCAGCTGCCGGATCGTGGGCAGAGCCGCCCGGATGCGCGTGTCGTCCGTGATCTGAGCGCTTTCATCGAGGGGAACATTAAAATCGACGCGCACCAGCGCCCGCTTGCCCCTTAGCTCTGCCGCTCCCAGGGCGTCAACTGTTTTTTTAGCCACCGTCAGTCCTCCCAACATCCTCCGCGATTATTGTCCGGCACAGGCTACCCCGCCGTCAAAGACCCGGTTTCAGTTTTGGGAAGTGATCGTCTCAGCAGTAAAAAAACAGCTGAAGATCCAGTTGTTCAGCAGCATCTGGGGCTTTTGCTCGAATAATAGTGGCCGGTAGGCGAGGGCCGTCGCCTGCACGTCCAGGCTGCGGGCGATCAACTGCCGGCGCACGGTATCGCTCAGTGGATGGCAACCCTGCCGGTCCTGAACAAAGCTGCAGCGCTCGATAACCACTTCGACCTCGCCGCGCCCAAGGGCCAGTACCTGGCGGCCCCGGCGGCGAAAGCAGATTAAAAAAGGATCGATCAGCGCCTCACCGGCCACGCGGTACTGCTGCAGCCAGTCGTGGGCGGGCAGATGGTTGCGGATGGCCGCTTCGCTGAAGGCGTCGCTCAAGCTGTCAGGTTGGGGACCAGGGTGGCAGAGCACGCCGAGCCTGAGGGCGTGCTGCAGTGGGTCGATCTCGCCCTGGAACCAGCCGACATGACGGGTGGAGGGGGGCAGCGAATCTATCTGACTTAAATCGAAGAGGGTGCCATCGGTAAACAGCTCACGGATGACCAGCCCACTGCCCGGATGGACGCGGCGCAACGCCTCGCTGTGCCAGGGCTGACCGAGCGCTCGCCCAATCGCAGCGATTAACCCCTCGGTGTCCCAACGGTGGGGGTCATAGCTCAAGTAGAGGTTGCCGTTCGCCGGCGAAGTCAAAACCGTATATAGCCCAGGTAATTTGCGCAGCGCCTGTTCCAGGCGGCCTGCCCAGGCCGGATCGGCCTCCAGACCCCGCAACGCCAGTTGCAGACGTCCTGGTATGCGGTGGCTCATCGGCTGGATCGCAATGGACAGACTCATGAATGCCTGCAGCTTCCAGACTCGTAAGAGCCTGGGTGGGATCGAAGTGTCTTTTCAGTATCGACGCGGGGATCGCCCTTTACGTCTCGATTTGGGATTTTTTTAATGATTGCTTGCTGCTCGCACGATAGCGCCGCACCTGATCAAAAATTTTCCGAACCTGAATAAACCAAACATCAAGAAATATTCAAATTTGCGCCGCATCTACTCACGAATTGTTGCAAAGCGCAACGGAAGATGGGTCTTTGTGCGGTCGGGCCATCGCAAAAAAGGATATAGCGCTTGTGCAGACTAAAAAACCCGCCCATCCGGAGGCCGTGGGCGAGTCTACAGGGGACCAGCGTCAAAAAGGGGATCAGCTAGCGCTGTTAGCGTGTTTGGCTACGTACTGAACGGCGTCGCCGACGGTCGTAATCTTTTCGGCCTCTTCGTCCGGGATCTCGGTGCCGAACGCCTGTTCGAGGGCCATCACCAGTTCTACTTGATCGAGGGAGTCCGCTCCAAGGTCGTTGGCAAAGCTCGATTCGGGGGTAATTTCTGATTCTTCGACCGAAAGTTGTTCGACGACGATCTTCTTGACGCGCTGATAGATTTCTTCTTCGTTCATCGTTGCCTCCAGAGATGGGCTGTAGGGACCGACTGTGTCTGAGTCCGATCGCTGATAGTACACTGCTTCGCGATTGGCTGCCAGTCCCCGACGTGCGATCCGGCTGATGGACAAGCGATACGGGATGCTGGACAGGCCCGGTGCTACAATTGCCGTACCTCGGGTCCAATCTTGTGCGCAACCGATGATTGCTGGGTTTTTACTGATCCTGGCCGTGCTCGTCGTGGGTGGGGCAATCGCCTACGGGGGCGATCACGTGGCGACCAAAATCGGCAGGAAAAAACTGAGCCTGTTCAATCTCCGGCCCAAAGATACAGCCAAGCTGGTAGCGGTCTTCACCGGGGTGATGGCGGCGGCGGCCTCGATGGCACTGGTCACCCTTTTCTCGGAGCGGGTGCGGGTCGTCCTCTTCGAGTACGACACGATCCAGGCCAGGCTCAACAGCGCTTCTAAACAAAAGGAAGCCGCCGAAAAAGAACTGCAGGCGGCCCAGGTCCAGCGCGCCGAAGTGCACGAGAAATTGCAGGCGGCTCTGACCGAGCGCCGGCAGACAGAGACCAGGCTGACGCGCCTGCGGGGGCTATTGAGTCAGGTGCTCGTCCAGCAGGCGCAAAACGAGCGCAAGCTGGCCGAAAGCCAGAGGTTGCTCACAAGCCTCGAAGGCCAGAAGCAGGTGCTGCGCCGCGACGCGCTGGCGCTCTTGCAGGAGACCCAGGCGCTCAGGCAGGAGCGCCGGGTGCTCGAAGCGAGGTTGACGCGCTACCGCAGCGACATTGCCCAGCTGGACCGCCAGAAAAGACAGCTGCAGATCGCCAATATCAGGCTCAACAACATCGCCAACGACCTCGAAACCAAGAATATCTCCCTGCGCTCGGGAGACGTGGTCTATCGCATCGGCGAGATCGTGGGCAAAGCCAAGATTCCCGGCTCCAGGGGTATGGCCGAAACCCAGCAGATCTTCAACGCCTTTTTAAGCCAGCTCGAACAAAAAGCGATCAGCGACGGGGCGCGCCCGGTGGCCGGCACGCGCTGCCGCTACGCCGTCTGCATCACCGAAAAGGAAGCGCGGGCGCTGGTGCAAAAACTCACCGCACCGGGCGAGCACGTTCTGCAGCTGCGGGCCGTCGATAGTTCCTTAAAAGATGAACCGGTCTGGGTCGCAGGCGACGTGCGCCCCAACAAGGTGCTGTTCCAGGAGGGGCAGATCGTCGCCACCAGCGAGATCGACGGCAGCGTTCTAGGCGAGGACGACAAGCTTAGAGCTTCACTCACCCAGCTATTTAGCGACGCCCGCAGCCAGGCGCTCAAACTGGGCATCTCCCTCAGCCCCGGCAGCGACAAGGGGGTGGGCGAGTTCTCCCGCGTCGATCTCGAACAGATGATCAGCGAACTGAAAAAACAGCCGAGCCTCGGCTCGATCACGCTGCAGGCGGTGGCCAAAAAAGACGTAGACACCTACGGCCCGCTCAAGCTGACGCTGATTGCCGTGCAAAATGGCCGGATCATCAGCAAGGCTGGTTAGCGATGATCCTGGGCATCGATCCGGGCCGCTCGAAGTGCGGGCTGGCCGTCGTCGGCCTCGACCGCAAACTCTATTACCGCTCGGTCGTGTCAGGGGACGAGTTGCTGGCCCAGGTGGGACGGCTGTTGGGCGAGCTTCCCATCTCGACGCTCGTCATTGGCGATCAGACCACTTCTACGTACTGGCAGGAGCAGATCAAAAGGGCGTTTCCAGAGGTCCGGCTGGTTGCCGTCGCCGAGCGCTACTCCAGCGAGGAGGCAAGAAAGCGTTACTGGGATCTGCACCCGCCCAAGGGGCTGTTGCGCCTGGTGCCCCGCGATTTTCGCCTGCCTCCGGAAGCCTACGACGATGTAGTGGCGATGATCCTCATCGAGCGCTATCTGGCGGGATTGTTGGACGCGGATCGGCGCTAAATGGCGGAATGGAACGTAAAATTAACTTAACAATGCGAGTGATGAGCACCCCAAATGACTGTCACCTACCCGCGCAAGCTCCGCGACCAGTTCGGTGCCCGCGAGATTCTCGAATTTGTCGTGCGCGATCCTGAAATTCACTACCTCACGCTCAATCGCTATCGTTATTCCGAGCAGCGCGCCTGCAAGGACCTGACCATTTTGATCGAGCGGCTCGATGGCAAGAACCGGGAACTGATCCGCGATCTGTCGCGCCACATCCACGACGAGGCGCGCCACGCCCAGTGGCTGACGGACCTGCTCTACGAACTGGGGGCAGAGTTGAACACGCCCCCTGGCCCGTCTTATATCGATGAATTTGAGCGGTTGCTCGACGACAACGGCGGCAGGCCCGGCCACGAACTGGACCTCGAAGAATTTTTAATCGATACTCTGGCGGCGATCAACGTCACCGAGAAGCGGGGCTGCCTGTACTTTTCTGCCCACATCCACGCCCTCAAGCAGGTACCCGAGACACGCGAAAACACGCTGGTCCACGAGTGCATCGAGCGCATTCTGCCGGAGGAAGCGGCCCACGTGCGCTGGGGCAACCGCTGGCTTGCCCAGATGGCCCGCACCTCGGCCAAAAACGCTGCCCGCGTCGAGGAGGCGAAGCGCCGCTACGCGGCGATCGAGCACGCCGCCTTCGAGGTGAGCATGGATGTCACCCTCGGGGCAGAGTGGCGGCGCACCCAGCGGCTGTTTGAGATCGCGGAGACCCTGCCGGTGTGGGAGCGGCCCGGCTACCTGATGGAGCACCTGCCCCGGATTGTGCCCGAGACGCAGCTCGCCCGCCTCACCTTTGCCCAGATGGCCTTCCAGCGCGACCCGGTACGCTTTGTTCAGCGCTTCTTGCCGGCCCTCCTGGGCTTCGAGCGCACAGATGAAATCCAGCGCAAGGCTTCTTAAGCCCGGCTGTAGGCAATCTGGGGAATCTTTGCCGGATCGAATGCCTCGATATTCTCCTCGCCGAGTTGCTGGAGGATTTCGAGGCATTCGGCACTCTGCTCTAGGAGCGATTCGACATCGACGCCTAGGTACTCCGGAACGAAGTATTCGAGCCGCTCGATGCCTGTAGAAAGCAAGATCACGCAGCCGCGCCAGTTGCGGTTGCCGAGGTGGTAGAAGGCGACGGCAAGCTGGAGGATGCCCTGATAAAACTGACGCAAGGGATTGATCGCCTCGTGCCAGATCGCTTCGAGCGTGTCGTGGCAGGCGTAGAACTGGCGAGCGTTGAATTCTTCAAGGCCGCGCCAGAACGTTTCGGGAATGCCCGGAGGATCAGCCAGCGGCGTTGACCTGAACGCGGACGGTGGCAAAGACATCCTGATAGACGCGCACCCGCACCGGGTAGACGCCCGTGCGCTTGATCGCTTCGTCGATCTGGATCTCGCGGCGGTCGATGGCCACACCGGTCTTGGACTGGATCACCTCGGCCACGTCCTGGTTGGTGACGGTGCCAAAAAGCTGGTTGCCGTCCTCGCCCACCTGGACGAAGACCTCGTAAAAACCGACGCCCTCAAGCAGTTTTTTGGTCTCGAGCGCCTCGGCCCTGAGTTTTGCCTGGATCTCGCGCTGCTTGGCCTGCCGTTGTTCGGCTTCTTTAATAAGACCCGGCGTCGCCCGCACGGCGAAACCCTGGGGAATCAGGTAGTTGCGCGCATAACCGGCTGCCACCTCGACGAGGGTGCCCGCTTTGCCCAGCGTGTCTACGTCTTTTTTGAGAACGATCTTGGTGCCCATCTTGCGCTCCTGCGCCCATAGGTTGTCGCACGATCGGCCATTATAAAGCAAACGGCAACGACATGTCTGCAGGAAGACCCAACAGGTGCGGGCCAGTGCCGAAAATAACGATCAATCAGGTGCTTCACTTCCATGCAGATTCTGGTTCTCAATGCCGGCTCCAGCAGCCAGAAGTGCGCTCTGTTCGATCTGACGGAGCCGCTGCCTGAAGCGGCTTCTGCTCCCCTCTGGCGGGCAGCCATCGACTGGACGAATCCGGACGGTGCCCAACTGAGCGTCAAAGGCGGCGACGGCGAGTCTACGAGTACTCCACTGCAAGTCGGCTCTCACCTCGAAGCGCTCGAGCACCTCCTCGCCCAACTCTGGCAGGGAGAGCACCGGATCATCGATTCACCGGAGGCAATTGCAGCGGTGGGTCACAGGGTAGTCCACGGTGGCCCGCACTACCGCGAGGCGACGGTAATCGATGGGCAGGTCAAGCGCACGATCGAGGCGATGGCGGCCTTTGCACCGGTCCACAATCCCGCCGCCCTCGAAGGCATTCGGGCAGTCGAGCAGTTGTTGGGCCCAGTGCCTCAGGTGGCCCTCTTCGATACAGCCTTTCACCGGGATCTGCCCGATCGTGCCGCCGTCTATCCCGGCCCCTACGAATGGCTCGACGCGGACATCCGCCGCTACGGCTTTCACGGCATCAGCTACGCCTACTGCACCGAGCGGGCTGCGCGCTTTCTGGAGCGCGAACTTTCGAGCTTGCGCCTCATCGTCTGCCATCTGGGCAACGGCTGCTCGGCGGCAGCGATTGCCCGTGGCAAGAGCGTCGATACGACGATGGGCTTCACGCCTCTAGAAGGGCTGATGATGGGCAGCCGCTCCGGCTCCGTCGATCCGAGCATTCTTATTTATCTCCTTCGCCAGATGACCCAACAGGGCCAGCCTCCCGAAAAAATTGCCGATTACCTCGACGACACCCTCAACAAAGCGTCGGGCTTGAAGGGCATATCCGGCCTCACCAGTGACATGCGCCAGATCACTGCTGCTCTAAATACAGGCAACGCCCGCGCCGGGCTCGCCTTCGACATCTACATCCACCGGCTCGTGAGCGCCATCGCGGCGCTGCGCACGAGCCTGGACGGCCTCGACGCGCTGGTGTTCACCGCCGGAGTGGGCGAGAACAGCGCCGAGGTCCGCGCCCACACCTGCGAGCGGCTCGCCTTTTTGGGTCTGCAACTGGACGGGGCAAAAAACCAGGCTCCCGGCGGCAGCGAGCGCGATATTGCTACGCCCGATTCAGCCGTGCGCATTCTCGTCATCCCGACCCAGGAAGACTGGGCCATCGCCCGCGAGTGCTATCGACTCCTCAGCGCGTCAGCCGCCGACAAAAGACAAAGATAAATAAGGCCACCGTGAAACTGCCCAGAAGGGCCTCGATCGCCGCAAAAAAGCGGGCGGTCCCCACCGGGTGAATGTCGCCGTAACCGGTGGTCGTGAAGGTGATCGTACTGAAATAGAAGGCGCGGGCCAGATCGAAGCGCACCGGAGCGCTGTTATCCACCAGAGTCAGGCCGCTGTAGATCAGGGCAAAGAAACCGATGAGCAGGATAGCAAACACCACCGTCCGCTCCGGTCGCTCGCCATAGCCGCAGGTGAGCCAGAGGGTGGTGAGCTTCCAGTACTCCGCTCCTTTGACCCGGCGGCGGCGCATCTCCATCTCCCGCTCGTAAAAGTGACCGGAGTGGTCGTGCTCGCCCTCGAGCTTGTAAATTTCTTTGAGCTGGCGGTAAACGTACTCGGCTTTGGTCCACTCGCTGCTCGCCTCGTAGCAGAGCTGCTCACCCAGGACTTCCGGCGGCGGTGGCAGAACAGTCTTCATGATCGCCTGGTACAGGCGTACCCCGCGCATACTGCGCACTTGGCGCAGATCGACCTCCGCAAACACTGCGTCCTCGCAGTCGGCGCGATCGAGCAGGGCTCCCTCCAGACTCGACTGGTGAAAAAAAGCGCGTTGCAGATTGGCCTCGCGCAGATCGCTGCGGCTCAGGCGCTGGCGCTGGAACGTGATGCCCCGCAGGTCCGCCGCGCGCAGGTACAGATCTTCGAGCAGCCAGACTTCCTGACGCCCGAGGCTCTCGAAGCACCTCCGCAGCTGGTCGTTGGCCTTGCCATCCCTGTTGAGGCGCAAGTAGCAACTGCCTGAACCGTCGAATCGATGCAGCGGACAATCTGCACAAACGTACTGCTCCAAAGCAGCTCCTCATTGAATATCCAGTCCGGCTTCAGTATAGAAGGCTCTCCAGCCTACCCGCCTCCATAGCAACCGACAGCGTGTCTGGAAAACAAACCCAGGACCGGACAAAAAATGTAACATATACAACGCTATTCCAAAGTCTGTCGTCTGGTATACGATTTTTGGAATAAGGCCATGAAGATCTGAAATATCCCCTGACGGCACTCCGGCTAACGATCAATTGTTGCGACACCCAGAAAGAGCAGAGCCATGCCTGATTCCTCGCGTCTCGCCCGCGTCACCATTACACTCTCCATGGCCATTCCCGAGGGCCAGACTCCGGCTGGAGCAGCGGAGTATATCCGCCATCTTTTTCCCCTGGTGCCCGACCACAACATTCTGGTCGTCGGCAGTTGGGAAGGCAGCCCTCTGCTGGAGCGCCTGTACCACCAGGCGGCTCCGTGGGAGGGTGGAACCAGCGATATACAATCGAGTAGATAAAGACAATTGGCCCCAATCAGCCCGAGCGCGGCAAAGCGGCGTACTCCGTCTCGTTGCATAAAAAGCGCTCGGCACTATCTGGGCGGACGCGCCAGAGCCGTACCCGCACCCCGGCCCGGCCCGGTTGGGGATGGCCCCTTTCGAGGCGCGGCGGCAGTTGGCTGCTCACCAGTTCGCGAACCAGCTGGTAGTGGACTGTTGGCGAACTGTCGCTCTCGGCCACCAGGCGGCAGAGGAGCCGGTCCGCCTCAATCCGGCATTCGATCGTGACTGGATAGTTGAAGGGATTGTGCAGGCGCAGGTCCGCCAGGTTAAAGGCGACCGCCGCATCCATCCCGGCTGGGATGTAGGAGGGGGCGACCTCGTGGGGATGGCGCTCGATCACCTCCAGACCAGCGAGTAGCGCCGCGCAGTAGAGGGTGGTCGAGACCTGGCAGACGCCGCCTCCCCAGGAAGGCACGAGGATACCGCCGTAGCTTACCGGGGCGCGCAGCACGCCCTCGTTGCGGGTCCAGGGGCCGAGGCGATGGTTATAAGAAAACGAGCCGTTTTGAGCGATCACTGCTCCATCGAGGCGGCGGGCTGCCCAGCGGGCATTGTGGCGCTGGGCTGGGGAGCGACCGGCGAGGGAAGTCGAAAATTCGGCCCGCACCTTTTTTGCCGGTGCAGCAGACCACCAGGAAGCTACTGCTGTGCCACCGGCAGCCACCGCCACCGGCGCAGCCAGAAGGGCCAGGGCGCGCCTGCGGCTGACTACCACGGCCACCACCAGGCTTTGCCCTCGGGAGTGACTTTGACGCGCATCTCGCGCCCGGTGAGCTGCCAGTCGGCGTACATGCTCCAGAGGCGGGCGGGCAGGACGTGGTATTCGCCCGGTACCTCGGCGCGCAGCAGGTAGTCAAATTCGAGGGTCTTGCCGTAGATCTGGCGGTAGTAGCCGATTGTCCGGTCGTCGCGCACCTCGGTGGTGTAGTCGGAACTGCTCTGGTCGCTATTGTCCTCGTCCTCGGCGCTGGGCAGGTTGCCCTCGGTGGTCCGAAAACCGCCGGGCAGCGGGTCTTCGACGATGAGGTGGCTGATGTCGCTTTCGCTACGCGCATCCCAGCCGCTCACCCGGACGTGGACGCGGATCAGGCTGCCGGTGGTGACGCTGGCTCCATCCGCCAGCGGCGTCTCCTCGAAGGCGGGGTTGCCGTCCCTGTCGGTACCGCTGCGCAGAAGGGCGTAGGTGCGTTCGAGCTTGAGCGGACCTGCCGCCTGGGGCAGGGCATCCTCCGCCAGTTGCACCGCCTGCTCGAAGCGCACGCTCGCGTAGAGAAACGACCCCTGGTCCACGCCCTCGACCGCGATCCGGAGCTGATTGTCCCCGACTTTTAGCTGCCCGACCGGCAACGAGATCGGTACCTCCGGAAACCAGGTCGAAAGGCTGTCAAAGCGGACCTCGGCGGCCTGCTTGCCACCCAGCAGGACGTGGAGGGTGGCGGGGACGTCCAGGGGCCGCTCGTAGCGCCCGGCGTAAGCCACCAGCGCTTCGAGGGCGGCGGCTGAATCTTTCGTCGATTCCCAGCCCCAGCCACCCCGGCGGTGGGCGATGAGCCAGTTGACAATCGATTGCAGGTCGCCCTCGCCCAGAACAGGCGTCTCGCCGTGGTGCAGCACCGCGTTCAAGACCCAGGCGGTCGTCTCCGCTTCGTTGAGCCAGTTGTGGCCGTACCAGTCGTCTTTTTTGGGCGGCTGATTCGCCACCAGCGGCAGCCAGTAGAGGCCCGCTGCGTCGCGTTGGGCGAGAGTCAGCGTTTGCTCCAGGATCCCGCCAGCGGCGGCGGATTCACCCCAGCGATCGAGGGCCAGGACCAGCACCGCCTGACCGTAGGGGGTCAGTTGGGGGGCGAAGCCCGCGAGGTCCGCTACCCGGTTCGGCAACTTACCGCCCGATTCAGCCAGGGCAAACAGAGCAAAAGCGTAGGTGTCGCGGGCGAAGCGCTCTTTTTTCTTGGCGAAGCCTTCTTTCCAGACAGTGCGTACCTGAGCGTCCAGCGACTCGCGCCCGAGGTTAAAGACCTCTTCGTTGACGGCGACGCCCGCCTGCCGGGCGGCTGTGAGGCCGTGCATGACGTAGGCGCTCATAAAGAGATCGTCGCTGTCGTTCTCCCACCAGCCCCAGCCGCCCTCGCTGTGCTGGAAGCGGTAGAGGCGCGTCAGGCCCGAGCGGACCACGCCTGGGGTGCGCTTTTCCAGCTCGGGAACATGAATATTCTTCTGGGCGAGCACCTGCTGGACCAGTAAACCCGGCAAAAATCGGCTCATCGTCTGCTCGGTGCAGCCGTAAGGGTAAGCGACCAGATAATCGAGCGTGCCCAAAAGTTGCGAGAAGATCGACGGCGCAAGGCGGACCACGAGGCGGCTTGCGTCGGGCCGAAAGCCCGCAGGCACCTGAAAGCCGTAGACTGTCTCGCCGCTTGCAAGGGTGACATTTTTGGTGAGCGTCGTCCGCTGCACATGCGGGAGGACGGTTACTGTCCGCTCCTCGCCGTCCTGCCTGCCGTCGGCGCTCTTTGCTGCGACGCTGAGAGGAATGCGACCGCTGCGCTTCGCCTGCCAGTTCCATTCGACCGTCTGGGACTGACCGGCGGGGATCTGGAGCGCCCTGCTGTCGCCCAGAAATTGGACGCTGCCGGTGCGGGCGGCTTCGCCGTTGTTGCTCACCACAGCGCTCACCGTCACCTCATCGCCCTCGGTGAGTACAGCAGGGACCGACAGGCGCACGGCGAAACTTTTAGCACTGGTAAAGCGCGTCACCGCCGAGCCGACATCGAGGTCGCCCGTCGTGCCCATTGCCGTCACCCGCCACTCGGTCAGGTTGTCCGGCAGCCGAAAGCGCACAGTGGCCACACCGTTGCGGTCTGTGACCAGTTGCGGTAGCCAGAAGGCGGTGTCCGGGAAGTTGCGGCGCACCGTCTCACCGCTTCCTTTGTCGCCCTGCAGGGCGATCCAGGGAAAGGAATAGCTGGTATCGACCTGATTGGGGCGGCGGGCGTAGAAGGTATCGAAGAGGGCCGTCGGGTTGTCGGGGCGAATTGCATAAAGCGACTCGTCCACCACCGCAAGCGATAGCTCGCTCTGGATGGGTTTGCCGTCCGCTGTCCGCGAGCGCACCCGAAGTTGCACCTCGCCCCGTGGCTCGTAGCGCTGCTGGTCCGCCTGAATGTCGATCTTGAGCTGCCGCGCCTCGGTGCCGATGCGCAGAGGGACGCTCTGTTGCACCAGGCTCTTGTTGCTCACCAGGGCCGCCGCGATGTAGGCGGTGGGCACGTAACCTGGACGGACCGGTACCAGGGCACTGCCTGCGCCATTTTTAAGCCGCACCAGTTGTACCTGCTGAATCGCATCGCCCTCGACGGTAAGCAGGACCGTCGCCTCCTGGGCCCGGCTGCGCAGGGCGACGCGGGCCGTCTCGCCCACCTGGTAGGCGCGCTTATCGGTCAATACCTGCAAAGGCGGTGCGTTCGGAGCCTGCGGTCCACTTCCAGCCAGTGCCGAAATCCAGATGCTCTGGCGCTCGACGATCGTATTGCCCTGGCCGTCGCGGGTCTGCAGTTCCACTACCCAGTCCCCGGCCTTGGAAGGCGTAAATTGCCAACCGCCTTTCCCGTCAGCGCCGGTGGTTCCCTGACCGCTTGCCCCCTGCCAGTCGATAGTGAGCCGGTCGCCCCGCCAGTCGCTCGTACCGGTGCGCCAGGTATAGGATGCTCCAGCCGGTTGGCCCGTCGTCCGGTCGCGCAGGTTCACCCGCACCCGCACCGGCTGGTTGGGCTGGGCGAAGGCAGGTTCGGTCTCAAGGTCCACCCGATAGTTGCCCTGGACGACGAGAAAGTTGGCCTCGCCCTCGGCGTACTCGTTCCCGGCGGCCTGGAGGGTGACCGAGACAGCGTAGCGGTAGTTGTTCGCGGCGGCGAGCGACCAGGGATCGCTTTTGGCGGGCAGATCCTGGGCCTGAAAGGCGATGAGCGCGTGACCACTCCCATCGGTGCGGGTGGTGCCGTCCATCACGTATTCGCCGTACTCGCCGGAGCTGCCCTCCGCTTCAGCTCCCTCGTCCAGTGCCTCGCCCGACTCGTAGAGGGGCAAACGGTAGACCCGGTAGCGCACCGTCGATTCACCCACCGGCATCCCGAAGTAGTAGCGCGCCTGCAACTGCAGCCGCACCTGCTCGCTCGGAGTAAAGAACTTCTGCTCGGGGGTGAGGCTTATTTGAAAGGTCGGCTTGCGGTAGGCAGCCACCTCGAAGCTGCCCTCGATGTCGCCTGCCGATGTCTGGGCGGTGACGGTGTAGGTGCCGGTCTTCGCTTCTGCATCGAGGGTGAGGTCGCTCTTGAAGGTGTCAAACGTGCTCAGCCGCGTCTGGCGGCGCACCAGCAGGTTGTTGTCCGGGTCGCGCACGAGAACAGTGATCGCTTCACCCGCTGCCAGCCGCCGGTAGCCCTCTGGCCCGTGCAGGCGCAGCACGCCTTTGAGAAAAACTTTGTTGCCGGGCCGGTAGATGGGCCGCTCGGAGTAGAGGTAGCCCGTCAGACCTGTCGTCTCAGCGCTGCCTACGTACTGGCCCACCCAGGCCAGGGGCTGGCGCGTAGCCGCCGACTGAGCGACCACCCAGACCCGCTCCACCCCTTCCAGTGACCTGCCAAGGCGCAGGCGGGCAAGACCATCTGCCCCCGTACGGGCTGTGGCGAGCCGCTCAGAGTAGGTCCGTCCCCCGAGCCGCCGGTCGCCCCAGGCTTCGATGAGGAGATTCGGCTGCACGGAGCCATTTTTGAGGTGACTGGTCCAGGCGAGCCATTCGCGGCTACCGGTACTTTTGAGCACCAGGCCGGTTTCGGTGATCACCACCAGCGCCACCTGCTCGACCGCCGCTGCCCGCAGCCGCACCAGGTAGGTGCCGGGGGTGTGGATGTCGAAGGGAATGTACTGCAAAAAGACGCCCTCCACATCCCGCCCGGCAACGGGGACCATTTTGCTCTGGACGGGCAGCAGCACACGCTTAAAAGCCGAAAGCTGGCCTGTGAGTTCATTTTGGCCGCGCCACCAGCCCAGCCGGATGCTGTCGAGCAGGCCAAACAGGTCGCTCGTCGGCACGCTCGCCGCCTCATCCAATTGCAAGCGAAGCACGTCCATGCGCAGAGCATCGCTCTGGACGAAGCCGCGCAGGCCGATTTTGACCGGTTCGCTGGGCAAAAACACCGGTTGCGGGTGGATCAGTTCTAAAAAAGGCGGCGTCGGCGGCAGGGCGAGGGTGAGGGACTTTTGTTCGCCCTCCGCCAGTAAAAACGTTTTTTTCTCCAGCCGGTGGGCGCGGCTGTCGGCGGTGGCCCGGTAGGTACCCGCAGGCATCGAGGCCAGCTCGAAGCTGCCGTCCTTGCCGGTGGTATAAGTCCAGGTACGATCTCCCTGATAAAAGTAGATGCGGGCATTGGGCAGCGCTGCTCCCGTCTCGGTGGCGACCACCTTCACCGAAAGCCGACCGTGGGGCGTCTCCCCCTCGATCAGCACGGCGAGGGCGAACCCGAGCCAGCCCAACAACACCAGCGCGACGAGAGCTTCGCGCCAGCCGGGCCGGGTGGGTTGCTGCGGCAGATTGGCCTGGATCATACCTCGAATGCCTCGCAGTGGGGGTAAGGGGGATTTATTTGACAGGAATCTCAGGCGCGGAAGCCTGCGGGCGGGAGAAAAGCCACTCGACCCCCAGGCTGAGCACGGCCACAGTACCGATGACAACCAGCACCCAGAGGCGCTGGGCGCGGGGCGCGTCCGAGAGCGGATCGACCAGGGTGACGAGCGGCAAGATAGCGGCGACGCCGGCAAAGACCAGCGGCAGCGCGTTCTGCCAGGGTTTTCTGGCCAGACCCAACTCGTCGCCCCCGATGGCGTAGAGAACCAGCAGGGCGGCGAGCGCCCCTCCCAGCCATCCCGCCGCCGAACGCACTCCCCAGATCGCTGCAAGCGCCACGGGTGCTGCCGCCGCCCAGAACCCGGCCAGCAGCGTCGGTACCAGCGCCAGTTTGCTTGTGCGGGCCAGGTTGACCAGAAGGGCAATCGCTGCCAGCAGGCCAATGAAGGTGTAGTGGGTATAAAGATCGGCGCGCGGCGTGCGCAGCGGATAGGTCTCGACGAAGAGCCGAAAGAGTGCCACCAGTGTCAGCAGCGCCGTACCGCCTGCAAAAGCTTCGAGGCGGGCGATGAGCGCGCCGGGCTGAACGGATTCGTAGACGGCGACAGCGACGGTGTAATAGCTCAACACCAGAGCGGCGATGGCCGTGCCGTAGCCGTAATCGGCGCTGAAGACCAGAGCGAAGGCACCAATCCAGGCAAAGAGCGCGAGGCTTGAGCGGGGCGCGTCCGCTGCAATAAAGCCCACCAGCGTCGTGGCGACGAGCACCGCGAGCACCGGCTGCCAGAGAATCTGGTGGCTCACAGCCCAACTGACTGCAACCGCCAACCCGAAACAGAACCAGACCGCCAGGTGTACGCCGAGCCAGCCGCTGCGCTCCAGTCCCTTCCGGCCCAACAGGGGTACCAGGGCCGCCAGATAGCCCGCCAGGGCAAACCAGAGTGGCCCGAGGTGCCACGCACTGCCTGCCCCTTTTGGAGCAGCGCCCTCGAAGACCAGTCCAAGGGCGGCTGCGAAAGCAAATTGTGCCATCACCAGAGGCGGCATCAAAGGCCAGCTACGGCCCAGGCAGCACCAGAAGAGGGCAGCGGCGACGAGCACCCCAAAAAGAATCGGCAGCGGTCCCTGGGGTACGAGCAACAGTGCCAGAGCCGGAACGGCAGCAGGAAGAAGAGGAACCAGCCAGCCCAGCCGCTCGTTCGTCCCAAGCCAGAAGGCTACCAGCCAGGCACCGGTGCTCAGGCAGATTCCAAGGCCAAGTTGACCGCCGGCGGTAAAAGGCGGGCTGGGGGTGGCAGGCAGGGTAGTGAGGAAGGCGCAGCCGGCGATGAGCACGACCGCGAGCGCCTGCCGACGGGCCACAGCGAGGGCAGCGAAGGAACCGGCGGCCAGGGAAATAGCTGCCAGCGCCCATTCGATCGCACCCATAAGATACACTCCTCCCTTCGAGGCGTGGGACAGCTACCAGCCTGGGCGTCCGCTATGCTATCCCACACGCACCAGTGCGACCCACTCTAGGCACCGCCGCACAGCAGTTAACCTTCTGGTCTCCGGATGGCAGCGGCCTGTGAGCCGGTGTGTAATATTTTTCCAACACGGCGATTACCTCGATAGTTTGTAGCCATTTTTCGGAGGAGACCGGCTGCGAGCGGCGCAAACGTTCCGCCGACGCTTCCAATCGCCGGTAGAGCGTCCGCTGCAGGCCGATCTGCTCCTGCAGTTTCACCAGATGCAATTCGATAGGGGGTGAAGGCCATTCTTGAATCTGGACAGGCGACCACCTCACAATTTTCGTAAAATCGGTGGAGGCGGATCGCGAGGTAAACCGATGTCCACAACTGTTCCGGCTGCGGTTCAAGAGCGCGTCCAGGCGCTGCACGCGCTGTTGCACCGCTGGGGCCACGCCTACTACGTTCTGGACGATCCGCTGGTAGAAGATGCCATTTACGACCAGCACTACCAGGAACTAAAAGACCTCGAAGCGCGCTATCCGGAACTGATAAGCCCCGACTCGCCCACGCAGCGGGTGGGCGACCGCCCGGCTTCAGGCTTTGTTACCGTCACCCATCGCGTGCCGATGTTTTCGCTTGAGAACGCCTTCGGCTACGACGATCTCAAAAAGTGGGGCGAGCGATTGTTGCGCGACATCGGGCACGATCTGGAGTTTGTCTGCGAGCTGAAGATCGACGGCTCCGCCACCGCCCTCAGCTATACAGGCGGTGCGCTCGAGCGGGGAGCGACGCGCGGCGACGGCATCGAGGGCGAGGAGATTACCCAGAATCTGCGCACGATCCGCGCCATCCCGCTGCGGCTTGCGGGCGAGAACGTTCCCGAACAACTGGAGGTGCGCGGCGAGGCGTTTTTGCCCCGCGACGAATTTATGCGCATCAACAAGGAGCGCCAGGCGGCGGGTGAAAAGCTCTTTGCCAACCCGCGCAACGCCTGCGCCGGAACGCTGCGCCAGCTCGATTCGCGCATCGTCGCCGGACGCCGCCTCGGCTTTTTTGCCTATACCCTGCACAATGGCCATGCCCAGAGCCAGTGGGAAGCGCTCAGCGAACTGGAGTCCTACGGCTTTCAGGTCAACCCGAATCGGGCGCTGTGCCGCAACCTCGAAGAAGTCTTTGCCTTCTGCAGCCACTGGGAAAAAGAACGCCTCGCCCTGCCCTACGACACCGACGGCGTGGTGGTCAAGGTCAATTCCTTCGCCGCCCAGCGCGAAGTGGGTTTTACGAGCAAATTTCCGCGCTGGGCGATTGCCTTCAAGTACCCCGCCGAAGAAAAAAGCACCGTCGTCGAGGCGATCAATGTCCAGGTGGGCCGCACCGGAGCGCTCACACCGGTGGCGGAGTTGCAGCCGGTGCTGGTAGCCGGCACAACCGTGAGCCGGGCCACCCTCCACAACCAGGACCGCATCCAGGCGCTCGACGTGCGGGCGGGCGACACGGTCGTCATTCGCAAGGCAGGCGAGATCATCCCCGAGGTGGTCCGGGTGATCGGTGAACTGCGACCGGCGACGGCGGTGCCCTACGTCTTCCCCACCCACTGTCCGGAGTGCGGTACGGCGGTGGTTCGCCTCGCCGGAGAAGCCGTCACCCGCTGCCCGAACGAGCAGTGCCCGGCCACGATCCGGGGCCGCCTCGCTCACTGGTGCAACGCCCTTGAGATCGACGGTATCGGCGAAAAGCTCATCTCCCAGCTGGTGAGCAAGGGCAGGGTGGGCTCGATCGCGGACCTGTACACCCTCAGCGTCGAAGAACTGAGCCAGTTCGAGCGCATGGGCACCCGCTCCGCCACCAAGATTGTCGAGCAGCTGGAGGGCTCCCGCAGCCGCCCCTGGAGCCGGGTCCTCTTTGGCCTCGGTATTCGCCATGTCGGAGCGAGCATCTCGGTGGAGTTGGCCCGCGCTTTCCTGAGTGCCGATGCCCTGGCTGCGGCCAGAGTCGAGGATATCGACGCGCTCTACGGCTTTGGTCTGGAGCAGGCCCAGGCGATCACGAGCTGGTTTGCCGTCGAGGCCAATCGCCAGTTGATCGAACAGCTCAAAAGCCACGGCTTGCAGTTGGCCGGAAATGGCGAGAACGAGCGCGGCACCGCCCTGGCCGGACTTACCTTCGTGATCACAGGCACGCTACCGACGCTCTCGCGCGAACAATGCACCGCCTTGATCGAGAACAACGGCGGCAAAGTCACGTCTTCTGTAAGCAGCCGCACCAGCTATCTGGTCGCAGGCGACAATGCCGGTTCCAAACTCGCCAGAGCCGAACAACTGAAGGTGCCGATCTTGACGGAGGAAGAATTGCAAGCACTTATCCAGGCCAAAAAGTTGCTGTGAGAAACCTTGTAGCATCGGAAATTTTGGTACAGTACCGCCCTGGCCTTACCATGGGCGCAGACTGGGAACCTGCAGATGAATAAAGGAGCCAACGGAAAACTCGACCTCGCTCCCGCCGCAACCGCTGGAGCGGTCCCGCTCCTCGATCCGGCCCGCGCTCCGGCCATCTCTGCCCTTGAGGGGCTGAGCGACGAGCAGCTCATCGAGGGTATCCACCGGCAACCGGCGGAGGCGAGCTATCTGGTCGCCTTTTACTGCCGCTATCAGAAGCTGGTGGGCGAGTTGCTGCAAAACGAGTCGAACCCGGCAGCCCTGGCACAGCGCTGCTGGTTTGCGGCCTTCGACGTCCTGATCCGCCAGAAGCGCAGCGAGCGGCTACCGGCAGCGGCCTGGCTGGGGCGGCTGATCGCTCAGACAATCATCCATCGAGGCAGTGACAGTGATCTGACAGGCAGCTGTCTGCCTGCTCCTCTGGCCTGGTATGTGATGCAGTCGCTCGATGCGATGATCCCGATGGCGCGGATTGCCCTGGTGCTTCTGGAGGCCGAAAGCTATAGCGAGGAGCAACTAACGCGCTTCTATTACGAGCGCGGGCTCGACTTGAGTGCCGAGGCGATCCGCGAACTGTGCCGCGACGCCCAGAAGCAGTTGATAACTGGTATTCCAGCGACCGCCCTGGTGCTTTTTTTTGGCAGCGCCGAAGAGGCTGCTGCACCGCTTGCGGCCTTGCCCCAACTCGGGCTCAGCCGCATTCAAGAAACCCGCCGCTTCGAGCGCTGGCAGACCCTGCAAACCGCCTACCGCCAGGAGCTGGCTGAGACAAAACCTGCAGTTCTGCCCGAGGAACAACTTTATAAATCCCCCGTAGCACCAGAGGCAGCACCGGTTCCCCGCCAGAGACTGCAGCCCCTGCTGGGCCTTGTCCTGGTTGCCCTTGGCTTTGCCGGCCTGGGCGCACTGCTTTATCAAGTCTGGTGGCAGGCCACCAATCATCCCCAATCGCCTCCAGTCGAAACTTCGGTAGCAAGCGAGCCGATGCTGGAAACCGATCCTGTCCTGGCCCCAGCGGCTCCCATCCCGCCAAAAACAGCTCCTGCCGAATCCACCATCTCCCAAGGTTCCGCAGCTCCAGTCGCGCAGGGGCGCAGCTCCACTTCCCTCCCGTTTGTGGCAGGGGATCGCCCCAATCCTTACAGTCATTACATCTACGTCGTCGTCGCCGATCCTGGCCGCCAGAATTTAGCAAAGCTGCAGCGGCTGCAGCGCGATGCCTTCTATCGGGTGATCGCCGGAGAGAACTATGTCCAGTTCGGTGCCTATGGCACGATCCAGCAGGCCCAGTACGCCCTCAGCCAGCTTAAAAATGCCGGTTTTAACGGTGAGTTGGCGCGCTCTTGAAAGGCAACAGCCTGGCTTCAGCTATCAGTGCTGAGCTAAGCAGACGAAGCTAAATAAGCAGCAGGTTTTGGGGTGGAGTTTTGAGTACTTCTAAAACCGTCCCCCACCCCTCCACACCCCCCCCTGCCCCCCGCTCTCCTCCCCTGCCCCCGCTGGGCAGGGAAGAAGAGGGGGGGTTCACTGTAACTTGGCTGCAGGGGGGATAAGCGAGGACAATCACGGAGTCTGGCAGGAGCAGCGGCAGGCGGGATGGGTGAGGTCAGTTGCAGGCTCATCTTATTTTTCTTCTGCTGTCCTCCAATGTTCGCAGCTGAGCCTGGATGAGCTGCACGCCTTTTCTGGTGAGTTAGAAGTTGAAGACCGTGCGCAGGGTGTAGACAGCGAGTCCATTGCTGTTGACAGAATTGACCGGCTGAAGAATCCACTGCACGTCCGGTGTAATCGTGAGGCGATCGCTGAGGCGAATACGATAGAAGATCTCGATTTCGCCTTCTCGGCCCGTGGGTACCAGACTGGTTGTCACCCCAGGGGCGGTCAGCCCCACTACTGAGCCGGAATTGACCCGCAGGGCAGCACCGTAGGCAAAGCCAAAAGCGTTGCCGATGCCGAAAAGATCCGGCAGCGTGAAGCCAACCCGGTAGATGTCGGAATTGATGTTTGAAAAGCTGACGGGGCTTCCAGCAAGAGTATGAACGTTGGTGGTGCCATAGCCGTAGCGACCGAACAGCGCGAACTGCGGAACGATTGCCCACTCGACGTTGGCGGCGAAGACATCGGTGTAGCTGTTGCTGATGATGCCGGGCAGGGCTGTACCCAAAGCCGCTCCCTGCTCGCCGAAGCGGGAGTAGATAAAGCGCACCGAAGCCTTGCCAAAGTCGAATTCCAGCTGGGTTGCGACCGTATTCGAGCCACCGAACAGGCCACCGGAGCCGAAGGCTGAGGCCGCTCCTCCACTCGCGGCCAGATACAGCGCCCGCCAGTTGATCGTGGGGGTAATGTCCCAGTCGAAGCCACCGCCGGAGCCGAAGGGGACGAAGTTCACCAGGGGACTGACGATGAAGCGACCGCTGGAGAAGTCCGACTCATCGTTGTTGGCAAAGCTGTTGTTGTCGATAAACTCGAACATCTCAATGCGCGGTCCGCCGAAAAGGCGGAAATTGGGGGCCAAGCGTTTGATGTAGCGCACCTTGTCGAAGGTGACACTTGCGGTGCCATCGGTTCTTACTACCGCTGTCGAGCCGTCGAACGATCCACCGGCACTACCGCCGTAGAACAACGTCCCGAAACCGGAGGCGATGCCGGGGTACACCGCATCGATGGCCTGGCCTGTGACACCGCGCAACCGGATGAGCAACTCGTCGTCGCCTGTGATCGTGGCCCGCAGATTTAAGGTTGTGCGAGCAACAAAAGAGACATTCGCGGCTGTCCCGGAAATGGCCCGCGCCCCCAGCGCGTCGCCGTAGGCGCTCCCTACGCCCAGGGCGGCTCCAGAAAAGATCGTACTGCCGTTGGATCCGCCGCCGCCCGTCACTGCCATGACCACCGAGCCATCCAGCTTTGCAGTGGTGGAGAAAAGTTTTGATTCGATGTCTCTGGTTTTTGCTTCCAGCGCATCGACCCGGCCCCGCAGAGCCGTCAATTCGTTGCGGAATTCTTCCTGCAGTTGCTTCAAGTTGGCAAGGTCTTCTTTGCTCACCTTGTCCGCAGTCGCCGCTGCGATCAGTTCGTTGACCTTCTCAAGACAGGCGTTGAGACCGGCGGCAAACTCGTAGCGCGACAGAGGCCGACTCCCCAGATAGGTCTTGTTGGGATAGCCTTCCAGACAACCGTAGCGCTCAACCACACTCTTGAGCGCCTGAAACGCCCAGGAATTGGGATCGACGTCGGACAGTTCTGAAACAGAATTCACCTGCGCGTGAGAACCCTGCATATAAGCGTCCACAATCTCGATATCCGATTGCGGCGCTGCAAAGACGGGACACACCAGCCCAACGACCAGACCAAGTGCCCATGCCAGTTCACTCCGATGCACACCCATAGCTCACTCCCTGTACTGCTTTGGCTCAAAAATTGGCAGCAAACAGTTCCGGCAGACGGTATCAGGAGGCTTCGGCAACAACTGCCACATCGCCTTTTCAATACTTGTCTACCGCTGAGGTCAGGCTCTCTCAGTGCCTGCCTACCGCTAGCCCCGATTATATGGAAGAAAAGACATAATGAAAAATTGATTCAGACGGTTAAAATCATAGATTTAAGACTATGTTTTGGTGGACCTGTTTTCGCGTCTGACACCGATGTGCAGACAGCATCACCCCCTCGTCCAACTACTTTTACAGAGGCAAGTAGACGAATCGCACGAGAACCTGTCATGCCGTCAAAACAGCGCAGCGACTAAGATAGAAGGGTGGTCATCGTGAGGGGTGAGATGTTTCTCACAACAGGAGGTACCGCTGATGGCCGCTGCAGAGAAAATTTTTGCCGGTGTGCTGAGCGTCGCACTGTTCGGACTGACAGGCGGCAACGTCCTGGCGCAAAGTGAAATTGCCAGCGCCACTGTGCCTGCCGACAACGGAGCCTACAGTCAGCTTCTGGCCTCCGGCACCGCCTATGTGATTCGAGACAAAGATTACAATCCCCAGCAGCCGCAGTCCGGCTTCTTTACTACCTGGATCTACAATGCCCGCGCGGCAGCCCCGCTGCAGGTGCGCGCCAACTTCTGCGTTCCTGAAAAATCGATCGCCGATGCGCCCCCGGCCCAACTTGAAAATATCGATCTCCTCGACAGCGGCAAGTTGCTTGTGCGGATAGATAAAAGCCTCGCAGCGACACCGGCGAATGTCCGGGTCGTTCAACCTGGCTACTACACGGGCGGCAGCCGAATTGGCCCTGTTTACGACGGCTTTGCCTATTGGGGAGGCCGCCCCTACTGGCGCTCGCCCTACTGGGGAGGCTACGCCTACGACTACACGCCGCCTCTTTATCACCCGCCGGTGAGCTGTGCTACCGGCAGCGCTGCCTTCGATCTGCAGTCAGAAATACCGGCGCTCACGAAGCTGCCTGAGAAGACCCTCGCCGTGCGCCTGCAATTTAGCGACGGTGAGACGAGCAACTGGCATCTGGGAGCTGACACCGTGCGCGAGTTGAAGCGGCTTATCGCCATTCGCACCCAGCTTCCGAGAGCCGGGGCAACTGGTCTTTAGGTCATCTGCAGGCATTGCAACGCCAGGGTACGGTCGGCAGTAGAGCAAAACTTCCGGTCCGATGGAGAGGGGCTACAGGGATTGCGGGCGCTACGATATTCCAGGCCAACGTCTGGAGCCTTCACTTTGCCCCGAGTTCTTGTCTTTGCTCTTGTTTTTATCGGGTTCGCCCTGCCTGCCCTTGCCCAGCCCCAAGACGATCTGGAGCGGTTGCGCCGGGCTGCCCTCACCAGCGACTACGCCTACCGCCAGGTGGCTCACCTGTGCAACAACATCGGCCTACGCCTGAGCGGGTCGGCCCAGGCCGCTGGAGCGGTCCAGTACGTGGCGGAGCAACTGCGGCAACTGGGCCTTGAGGTGCGACTGGAGAAAGTGAGCGTGCCCCACTGGGTCCGGGGCGTCGAGGCGGGAACACTGACGCGCTACGCGGGCCAGGTGCCGGGGACGAGCCAGAAACTGGCTCTCACCGCCCTGGGCGGCAGCGTCGCCACCCCGGCTGCCGGTCTGGAGGCAGAGGTCGTGGTCGTCCAGAGCTTCGACGCGCTTGTGGCCCTGGGACGGGAGAAAGTTGCAGGCAAGATCGTGCTTTTTAACCGCCCCTTCGATCGCCAGATGGCGGCCCAGGGTCAGGCCGGTGAAGCTTACGGCCAGGCAGTGATCTACCGGGGTGGCGGGGCGAGTGCAGCGGCCAGATTGGGAGCGGTGGCCGCCCTGGTGCGCTCGGCGGGCGGGGCCAATTATCGCCTGCCCCATACCGGCGCTCTGCGCTACGCGAGCGACGCGCCTCAGATTCCTGCCGCCGCCGTCGCCGGTGAGGACGCCGATCTGATCGCCGCCCTCGCGGCCCAGGGACCGGTGCGGCTGCGCCTCACCCTCACCCCCCAGAGTCTGCCGGATATAGAAAGCTACAACGTCGTCGCCGACCTCAAAGGCAGCGTTCACCCCGAGCAGGTGGTGATCGTCTCGGGCCACCTCGACTCGTGGGATCTGGGCACCGGGGCAATCGACGACGCGGCAGGAGTAGCGATGGCGATGCAGACCGCTCAGCTGCTTAAACAGTTGCAGCTGGTGCCAGAGCGCACGATCCGCGTCATCGCCTGGATGAACGAGGAGAACGGCCTGCGGGGCGGTCGGGCTTACTTTGAGGCCCATAAAGGCGAACTTGCCAACCACGTCGCCGCCATCGAGAGCGATTTTGGGGCGGGCCATCCGCTCGGCATCTACGCAAAGGCGAATGCAAAGGCGCTCGAACGGCTCGCCCCCGCCGCCGCCGTCCTCGATCGCCAGGGGGCCGGTCTGATTCAACCTGCCCAGGAAGTCGGCGCGGATATCGGGCCGCTCACGAGTGCCGGTGTGCCGGGTTTTGGCCTGTTGCAGGACGGGCGGACCTACTTTGACTACCACCACACAGCTGCCGACACCCTCGATAAGATCGTGCCCGCAGAACTGGCGGAGAACGCAGCGGTGATGGCAGTACTGGCCTACAGCATTGCCAACTTAAGCGAAGCGCTGCCGCGCTGAGAGTTACGGGTTAAAGGGCGAATAGTCGAGCAATTGCCAGTCAAACAGACCGGGCAGATCCGAGGCGAGCCAGCCCTCGACGCCGAAGCGCCAGTAGCGCCGGGTACCGCCGGTGGTGTCGGTCGCTGCGTCTTGATCCCAGAGGATCTCGCTTTTGCCGATAAGCTGCAGGGTGCGATGGTGCTGGAAGTCCGGAAAAAGAAGACCGGCTTCGGGGTGGACAACGAAGTTGCCCAGCGTGTTGAACATGCTGTTGCCGGGATAGTCGGGAATCCGCAACGTCCGCTCGTCGATCACCTCGACGAAGCCGGGATTGCCGCCTCTGTGGGAAGTATCGACGCCGCGCTCCGGGTGGGCGCTGGCGACAAAGAACGTGTCGGCGGAGCGGATGAACGCCCGCAGATCCTCCGGCAGCTCGCTTCCGCTGCGCACCCCACCCGGCTCTGGGCTGGAAGCTTCGCCGAGCGCCACCCGCCGCCTCTGGATGTACTTGGGGCAGTTGGGATAGGACTCTTCGACTTGAATCTGCAACCGGGCAGGCTCGATCCGCTCGATGCGGCCATTGATCCGCAAGCGCCTGCGGGTGGGTAACTCGATCAGTAAAAGTCCTACCTGGGACTGGTGGGCGATATTCTCCCAGAGCGGATCGGCCTGGTTGCCTGCCGCTGCTTCGAGGTCGATCTCGACGTGGGTTGGGTCTATCGCCCGCACGAAGCCGGGTGGACCCACCAGCAGCGACGCCCAGGGATACAGCTTACTATCGAGGCTGCCCACCACGACCATCGGCTGCTGGGCAACAAAGGCAAGCGCCCCCGGAGGAATCGCACCGGCCAGCATCCGGCCATTTCCCAGGGCCGATTCCAGCTCACCGGAGCGCTGCTGCACGAACAACTCGCCTTCATGAAAGGGACTGCGCCTGCTCATCGCCTGTCTCCTGGGTACCCGAACGCTTCAAAAAGTAAGAATCTGGTAGCCCTCGGCCATCAGGCCCGCGAGGCTCGCCACACCGCTGGTGCCGGGAACGGGATTTTCTGCCAGCAACGTTACTCCATTTTTTTGAACGGTTTCAGTCGCTCCAAAGACATTCGCACACTCGCAGGAGGCTCCTCTTACTTTTTCTCGAACCGCCTGGTATAGGCTCGCCAGCGGATGATCCGGCTGGTTCAATTCGCCAATCCAGCGCACACCCGCTCCCTGAAACAGCACGCTCACCTCCTCGCCGCGCTGCTTAAAGTCATAGGCCGCCGCCAGGGCGT